>PLIM01000046.1:0-1023 GCA_003139355.1 Acidimicrobiaceae bacterium
AAACGCCGGCGTCCCACGCTGAGTGCCTTCAGCGCGATCGAGGTTTGGTGCCCTACACCCCCCGGGGACGCCAGCCCATGGCACAATGTCGGCAATGCCCCACGGTGATACGCCCCGCCCAGCCGCCACCGAAATGCGCGGCAACCGGGCAGCCGACGACGACCGGGACGCTGTAGCCGAGCTGCTTAAGGAGCGCAAGGCGGAGGCACGGCTCGAGGACGCCAAGATGGCAGGCGATGAGACCGCGATAGCGGAGGCTCGGCTCCGCCTACATACCGAATTCCGGCGGCGACTTTTTCGCGTACTCCACGGGTCCATTCGGCGGCCTTGACAGCGCCAACCGAACCAGCAGCACGACCGCCGGACGCCCACTCAGGTGGATGCCCAACCCGACAAAAGCAGCGGCGAGGGTGTACTCGGCAAGCTGGTGCCCGCCGAAAGGGACCTTCCGACGCGACGACCCAGTCGACGCCATCGCCTAAGGATGCGTTCGAGGAGCGGCTCAGTTGGATTGGATCGGACCCGTTCGTGAGTGCCGAAAATGTCGTCCAGGTGTCCTGAACTGGGATGACACGTATCGGATGCCTTCTGTCTAGCGAAGGTCACTTACCTGGTAGCACCCAGGTTGGGATACACGTCGGCCGGGATTGAATGGTCCTGACCGCCTGCCTGTGCCGATCATGTCCTCCAATTCCCCTGCACAGAATCCCCAGGTCAATCGCTTGGATGGGGTTTTCGGCACCCACAGGTTGACGACGCCGAAGAGAGCCAGCTCAGGGGCCCGATCGACCTTTTGGCGCCCTACACCTCGGTGAGGTAGCCACTCCACCGTTTGTGCAAGGTGGTGCGGAGGCGGTAGCACGAGACTCGCAATGCCCGGCCCATCACTGCGACCCGCCAGTTGGTCACTGCGTCCCACCCCCCTGCGCCGGCACTACAGATTCTTCCTGTCCGATTGTGCATCCGTGACGATCGAAAGCGGAGGTGGTCAGCCCGTGAAGACGACCTCGTGCTAGCACCACC
>PLIM01000046.1:1186-2568 GCA_003139355.1 Acidimicrobiaceae bacterium
CGGCTACTGCACTCCTGGCATGATCCTCGCGGTGGTCGCCCTCTTGGCCCGCGACCCGGACCCGGACGACGGCGCCGTGAACGAGGCGCTATCTGGCAATCTCTGCCGTTGTGGCGCCTACACGCGTATCCGCAAAGCGGTTCACCGAGCCGCCGGGTTGATCGCTAAGCCCGCCATCGCCGACGACTTGTTGGTCACGCCGACCACGGAGGACTGGAAGCCACCCGACCCAAGCCTGTATGGACGCAGACCGGCGCGGCCGTGGGACATGACCGAGCCTACCGACCGTATCTGGTTCGAGCTTCTCGGGGACGGGCTCGTCGTAGTTCTCCCACCTCAAACGCCGGCAACGGGCACCTGGTCGACCAGCGGCGGCGCCTGGCTGCATGTCGGCTGTGACGGGATTATCACCGCATTCACCGGCAAGGTTGACGTGGGCCAGGACAACCGCACTGCGTTGCGCCTCCTCGTCGCCGAGGAGCTTCGCGTTCCCCTCGAGAGCGTCCGTCTCGCGATGGGGGACACCGATCTGTGCCCCTACGACATGGGCACGTTCGGCAGCCGGTCCATGCCCGACGCCGGAAGCGCACTCAGCCGGGTCGCCGCCTACGCGCGCTCGCTGTTGCCGGTGCCCGCCGGGACACGAAGAGTCGAGATCGTCACTGGCGAGCCCGCGGTCACCCCTCCATCAAAGTGGCAGATCGCCGGGTCTGCGCACATACCCCCCGGCACGATCGACGCTGTCACGGGCGCCCTGCAGTTCGTCTCGGACCTGAGCATGCCGGGCATGTGGCACGCTGCCATGCTGCGACCACCCGTGTTCAAGTCCGCGCTCGGCCACCTCGACACGACTGCACTCGATGGCCGTGGCGACGTCGTCGTGGTCCGCACTCCCACGAGCGTCGGAGTCGTCGCCCGCGACAGGGCGGAAGCCCGGATGGCGCTCGCCGATCTGCAGGCAACGTGGGAGATCCCGGAGGCGCCGTCGGACGACGACCTCGACGCGTTCCTGCGCTCACATCCCGCGGCAGGAGACGACGGCTGGAGTGGGCCGTTCCACCATGAACAAGGCGATCCCGACGGTGCTCTCAAGGCCGCGGCCGTCCGCGTCGATGCCAGCTACACCACCGCGTTCGTTGCCCCTGCTGCCCTCGAAACCCGAGTCGCGGTGGCTATCTGGGACGACGACGGACGGTTGACAATCTGGACAGGGACCCAGAGCCCCTTCTCGGTCCGGGCCCAGGTCGCCGAAGCCCTCGAGCTGGACGAGCAGGATGTGCGCGTCATCGTTCCGCCGACGGGCGGCGGGTTCGGCGGCAAGCACGCGGCCGGTGTTGCCACCGAGGCGGCCATCCTGGCCCGGGAGATCGGCGAACCGGTCC
>PLIM01000152.1 GCA_003139355.1 Acidimicrobiaceae bacterium
CATTTCTCAATTCTACTTGACAGCCGGTAAGCGTTGCACTTACCATCCGGCAAGTCAGAAGTATTCGCACGCAAGGACGGGCCCGGAACCATGCCGACCGACTCCATGATCCAAGCCGAGGGCCTGAAGAAGCGCTACGGCGAGACGGTTGCCCTGGCCGGGATCGATCTCGATGTGCCCACCGGCTCCATCCTCGGGATGCTGGGACCGAACGGCGCAGGCAAGACGACCGCAGTTCGCATCCTGACGACCTTGACCCTGCCGGACGGTGGTCATGCGCGGGTCGCGGGCTACGACGTCGTTGCCCAGGCGCCCCAGGTCCGGCGCAACATCGGTGTCACCGCCCAGGACGCAACACTCGACGAGATGCTGACCGGCTGGCAGAACCTCGTCATGATCGGGCGCCTGAGCGGCTTGCGCCGGATCGAGGCACGAGCGAGAGCGCGCGACCTGCTCGGGCAGTTCGAGCTCGCCGATGCCGCCGACCGGATCCTCAAGTCCTACTCGGGCGGCATGCGCAGACGCCTCGACCTGGCGGCAGGCCTCGTCACGCATCCGCCGGTGCTGTTCCTCGACGAGCCGACCACTGGGCTCGACCCGACCAGCCGGGTGCGCATGTGGGGCATCATCCGCGAGCTCGTGGCCGACGGCGTCACGCTTCTCCTCACCACGCAGTACCTCGACGAGGCCGACGAACTCGCCGATCGGATCATCGTCGTCGATCACGGCCGGGTGATCGCCGCCGGCACTGCCCCGGAGCTGAAGACGAAGATCGGAGGGGCGCGCCTCGAGGTGACGCTCAACTCGGCCGATCCGGCGGCAATCGGCACGCTCGGGCCGTTCGTGGACGGTGCGATTCAAGTCAGCCACGATGGCCGGCGCCTGCGGGCGCCGGTCCGCAGCGGCGACGGACTGGCAACCACGATTGTGCGTGCCCTGGACCAAGCGGGCATCACCGTCGATGACGTGGCGCTGCACCAACCCTCTCTCGACGATGTGTTCTTCGTCCTGACCGGCCACCCGGCGCCAGAGCGTGCTGCCGATGCAAGAGCCGGGATCGGGCCTTCCGGCTCCGAAACGGAGGTTGCGCTCAGATGACCGCCGTCGTCGGCCGGCTCGCTCCGGCCGTTGCACCATCGCCGTTTCATCGACTGCTCCGCCAGCTCGGCAACGTTGTCGTGCTCACCGGACGCAACCTGGTGCACATCGCCCGCGAGCCGCTGCAACTGTCGGACGTCACGATCCAACCGGTGCTGTTCACCGCCCTGTTCGTCTACGTGTTCGGCGCCGGGGTCGTGCTTCCCCACGGAGGCAGTTACGCGAGCTTTGCGATCGCCGGCATGCTCGCGCTCAACTTGACGACCTCGGCGATGGGCACCGCGGTCGGGCTCAGCACCGACCTCAACGGCGGGATTATCGACCGCTTCCGATCGCTGCCGATGTGGCGGCCTGCGGTGCTCGTCGGACGGTCCGTCACGGACCTGTTGACCGCTGTGATCTGCGCCTTCTTCGTCTGTGTGACAGGACTGCTCGTCGGCTGGCGCCCCGAGGGCAGCGTGGCGTCGACAATTGGCGGCTTCGCCCTCTTCCTGTTCTTCAGCTACTCGCTCTCTTGGGGCTGTGCGTGCCTCGGCATAGTGAGCAAAGCGCCTGAGACGGCCCAGGGGGTCGGCCTCGTGGTTCTCTTCCCTCTCGCCGTCGTCTCCAACGCCCTGGTCCCGACCGCGCGCATGCCCGCGGTGCTGCGCGTCGTTGCCAACTGGAACCCGATAAGTGCGGTGACTGCCGCGTGCCGCCAGCTCTTCGCCAATCCGAACCCTTCCGCGACAGTGAGCTCGTGGCCCATGCAGCACGCCATTGTTACCTCGCTGCTGTGGTCCGCCGGAATGCTCGCTGTATTCGCCCCCCTGGCCGCCCACCTGTTCGTCCGGCGGACGCGCGGCTGACAGAGTTTCACGGCGGAACCGGCAGGCTCACGCGCGGCCGCAGCAAACGCAGAAACAAGGCATGGAGCATCCGGGCCGTCGCGCCCCAGATCATGTCCTCGCCCAGGTCGAAGAAGTGCATCGTCCACGCCGGATCATCGGCGCGATCCCATTGCTCCTGCCAGTAGCGACCCGGAGCGACGAGCTCTGCGAGCGGCACGATCAGGATGCAATCGACCTCGGCGGGGTTCGCCTCGAGCGCCGGGCGAAGCGGCGCCGCGGCAACGAACGGAAGGATGGCAACCGAACCTCGGACGGCGTGCACGATCGAGAGCTCGCCGAGCGCCTCGACGGCATCCGCAGGCAGAGCCACCTCTTCCTCCGCTTCCCGCAGCGCTGTGGCAAGCGGGTCCTCGCCAGGCTCGATACGGCCGCCGGGGAAGGCGATCTCACCTGGGTTCGCACGCAGATGTGCGGCCCTGCGGATGAGCACGACCGAGGCGGCCGAGTCGCTGCCGCTCCCGTCACAGGGCACGAGCGCGACGAGCACCGCCGCACCGGCGTCGCCGACCGCGCCGGCCGCGCCCGCCACGCGCCGAGTGCACGGGGCAGCCGCCCAAGCGGCGAACGCGTAGCGCACGGCACCCATCGTGAGCTCCATGGCCGGATCCGCGAAGTCGAGCCCGTCCACCGGAGGGTCGATCCGCCTGGCCCAAGGCGGCCGGGGGATCGTTTGTCGGGACACCCGCGCAGTGTAAGTCAGCGCCTGAACGCGCCGGCAGCCGGGCACATGGCCCGGCTGCCGAGGTCGCGTCGTTGAGGCCGCTGGGCCAGTGGCTACATCATCCCCATGCCGCCGCCTGCGCCTGCCATCGCAGCAGCCGCGTTGGCTGCGTCGGCCTTCTCCGGCTTGTCGGCGATGAGCGCCTCCGTGGTGAGCAGGAGGGCCGCGATCGACGCCGCGTTCTGCAACGCCGAGCGGGTCACCTTCGCCGGGTCGATGATGCCTGCCTTGACGAGGTCCTCGAGCTCGCCTGTGAGAGCGTTGAAACCCGTCGTGCCCTTTGCACGCTCGACCTCTCGCACCATCACGGCGCCCTCGTAGCCTGCGTTGATGGCGATCCACTTGAGCGGCTCGGCGAGCGAACGCCCGACGATCGCCGCACCGGTGGCTTCGTCGCCGGCCAGGCTTGCGACCACCTTGTTCACGGCCGCACGACTACGGACGAGGGCGGTGCCGCCACCGGCGACGATGCCCTCCTCGATCGCTGCACGAGTCGCGGAGAGCGCGTCCTCGATACGGTGCTTCTTCTCCTTGAGCTCGATCTCGGTCGCTGCGCCCACCTTGACCACGGCGACGCCGCCGGCGAGCTTGGCCAGCCGCTCTTGGAGCTTCTCGCGGTCCCA
>PLIM01000153.1 GCA_003139355.1 Acidimicrobiaceae bacterium
GGGTTGCCTCTCTGCGCGCAGTCTTGCGGTGGGCCCTAACCGCCGTCACAGCCCCGATCGAGACGCGTCCTCCGGGCCGGCCGTGGCTTCCGGATGAGCGATGTAGAACGCGAGCACCTGCAGCTCGACGGAGAAGTCGACCTGGCGCAGCTGCACCGAGTGCGGCACCGTCAAGATCGCCGGGGCAAAGTTCAGCATCGCCCTGACGCCGGAAGCCACCAGCCGGTTGCACACGTCCTGGGCGGCGCAGGCCGGGGTGGCGATCACGCCGATCGACCGGCTGATGCCTGCGACGATGGCCGGCAGCTCCGAAAGGTGGCGTATCGGCAGTCCCGCGGTCTCCTCACCGATCTTGGCGGGATCGATGTCGAAGAGGGCGACCGCGCGGAAGTTCTGGGTCGAGAACCTCTGCGAGCGCGCGAGGGCGTGCCCGAGGCTGCCCATGCCGACGATGACAACCTGCCACTCCCGATCGAGGCCGATCTCGCGCCTGATCTGGCCGAGGAGGAAATTGACGTCATAACCAGTGCCCGGCGTGCCGTAGGTGCCGAAGTGCGACAGGTCCTTGCGTACCTTGGCGGCGTTGACCCCCGCCGCCTCTGCGAGCTCGGCCGACGAGACGGTCGGGACGCCATCGGTCGAAAGCGCGAGGAGGGCGCGCTGATACACGGGCAGCCGAAAGACGGTCGGCTCTGGAATCCGTCGGGCGAAGCGGTCGGCCATCTCCGGCGATGGTAACGACTCCGTGCTCTGACTCACAAACCGCGGCCGAGCCTCGGGCTGCGCAGCGGCTCAGCCGGCTTCGGTGAAGCGCTCCCCGAGGTAGCGGTCGACGTCCTCGTCGCGCAGCCGGTATGACTTGCCGACACGAACCGCCGCCAGCTGCCCCGAGCTGATGAGCCGGTAAACAGTCATGTTCGAGACCCGCAATGCCTGGGCTACTTCGGCAACGGTGGAGAACCTTGCCTTGGCGTACTCGATAGTGGACAGATGCATCACCCCTCTCCGCCAGTCACGAATGTACGCCAATGTGGCTGAAGTGCAAAGTGGGAGAGCCCCTCGGCGCCGGAATCGGGGCAGGTCAAACCTTGCTCCAACCCCCGGGGTCACTCCGTGCGGCTGATCTCCCGTGACCGGTCCGCGGCGGCGGCGACCGCTTCGAGGACAGACGAGCGAAAACCGTGAGCCTCGAGGACCCGCAAACCAGCGGCCGTTGTACCGCCCGGAGAGGTGACTGCAGCCCGCAGAGTCTCCGGCGAGTCACCGGTCTCGGCGAGCAGACGAGCCGATCCGAGCAGTGTCTGCACCGCGAGAAGGCGGCTCACCTCCCGGTCGAGGCCCTCGTTGACACCGGCATCGACGAGCGCCTCGGCCAGCAGGAAGACGTAGGCGGGCCCAGAACCCGACAGCCCGGTCACGGCATCGAGCTGGTACTCGGGAAGGCGTGCTACGACCCCGAGCGAGGACAGCACCTCCTCCGCCCAGGTGAAGTCGCTCTCGGTGACCGATGTGCCACCCGCGAGCGCCGAGGCGCCCGCACCGAGCACCGCCGGAGTGTTGGGCATCGCCCGGAGAACCGCGACGTCACGCCCGAGCCAGGTCTCGAGCTGGGCGATCTTGACGCCCGCCATGATGGAGATCGCGCGGCGGCAGCCCGAGTCCGAGACGGTCCGGCACCCGGCCCTGGCGTCGGCGGGCTTGACGGCCAAGACGGCGGACTCCGCGGCGAGGCCGGTCTCGCTCACGACAACTCCCGGGTAGCGCTTGACGAGCCCGGACCGGACCGAGGCCAGCGGCTCCACGACGCCCAGTTCGCCTGGGGCGGCCCAGCCCGACCGGAGCAGACCCCCGAGGAGCGCATGGCCCATCCGGCCACCGCCGACAACGACGAGACGTGTCACGGCGTTGAGCTCAACACTCGATCAGCGTCCGCGAGGTGAGGTCGCCGTACAGGCGGCGGAGCCGGCCGGCAGTGATCGACCAGCTGTAACCGGCCGCCATGGATGCACCTCCAGCACCGAGCTCGGCCTGCAGCAGGGGGTCGGTACAGATGTCCGCGGCAAACCTGGCATACGCTTCGACGTCGCCGTCCTCGACCAGGTAGCCGGTCCGCCCGTGCTGGACGAGGGTCGTCAAGCCCCCAACCGCCGCCGCGACCACCGGGGTGCCGCATGCCGCGGCTTCGAGGGCCACGAGCCCGAACGATTCCGAACGCGACGGCACGAGGCAACAGTCTGCCGCCCTGTAGTACGTCGAGAGCAGCTCATGCGGCTGGGGAGCCACAAAGCGCACCCGTCCAACGAGACCGAACGCCTCGGCCATCGCGTGCAGCATCGCGACCTCCGCCTCGCCTCTTGGGCCACTCGGACCGCCGACGACTACGAGCTGAGCGCTCGGGATGGACTGCACGAGGAGCTCGAATGCCTCGAGAGCCACGTCAGCACCCTTCAGGGGCTGAATCCGGCCTACGAACAACAGCAGCGGACCTTCGCCGGAGAGGCCGAGTGCACGCCTCGCATGGGCGCGGTCCCCAGGTGAGAAGAACGCGTGGTCGACCCCGAGCGGGACGACCTCGACTCGTTCCCGGTCTGCTCCGTAGATCTCCACGAGTTGGTCGACCTCGACGGGACACGAAGCGAGCAAAGCGTCCGAGCAGCCGATGATCTCCGACTCGGCTCGCGCCCGCCGACCCAGTTCCGCGGTCTCGACCTCTTCCGGGCTCGCCTCAGCCTTGACCCGGTCGAGAGTGTGGAACGTCGACACCAGCGGCAGCTCGAGGCGGTGCTTGATCGCGTGACCAGCCAGACCCGACAGCCAGTAATTGGCATGGATGGCATCCGCGGGCGCGTCACTCTCCCCGAGCAGGGTGTGAGGCGGACCAGTCATCCGCTCGATGACGGACTCGGTGAATTCCTCGACGTGGTCTTGAAGTGTCTCCTTGGCTACCGCAGTCGGAGGCCCGGCAGCCACGTGGTGCACCGCAAACCCGGGCTCGACCGCGACCACGTCGGGGAGGTCGGTGGACCAGCGCCGGGTGTAGACGTCGCAGATCACGCCTCCCCGGGCAAGCGCCGAGGAGAGCTCACGGACGTAGACGTTCATGCCGCCGCCGTCCCCCACACCGGGCTGGGCCAAGGGCGACGTGTGCATGGACAGCACGGCCAACTTGCGCATCAAGGCCAGCCTACCGAGGAAGTCCCGGTCTCAGGACCTTGGCTCTTCCAGCTTGGCCTCGCACGGGCCGTTCTCCCGGCGGAACGACAAGTAGATCCGCACGAGCACCTGGCGCTGCTCCTCTACCAGGTAGGGGTCCGTGAGGATGTGCCTCACCACGTCGTCGTCACGTCGCTCGTCCTCCAGGATCCCTGCTCGCACGTAGAGCGTCTCGGCGGAGATCCGCAGAGCCTTCGCTATCTGCTGGAGGATCTCGGCCGACGGCTTGCGCAGCCCCCGCTCGATCTGGCTCAGGTACGGGTTCGAGATGCCGGCGATCTCGGACAGTCTCCGGAGCGACAGCCTGGCGGTGTTCCGCTGTTGCCGGATGAACTCGCCGAGGTCCGCCCAGCGGTCGGACGAGTCGCCTGCGGTCATCCGACCTTCACTTGAGCAGGATGTCGGTGTCCGCCGCTCCGACTTTGTACCGTTCGACGATCGCCGTCTGGAGTTGGTCAATCTGTTCGTGCAGCCCTCGGCGCCTGGTGGAAACGCTGGTCTCAGCGGAACGAAGCAACCCGGCAAGTGCGCGGAGCTCCTCGTCACCAAAGGCTCCCAGGTTCGCGCCGGGCAGCAGTGGTTGGCGCGTCTCGTCACCCTTCAGCTCGCCCTCGAGAACCTCGACAACGAGGTCCTCGAGGGCGAGCTCTGACTGCTCGGTCCACCCCTCGGCGACCCCGGCCATCGTGAGGCGGGCCTCGTGAACATGCTCTTGAGAAGGTGTGTTGGCACTGGTTCCTGCGAGGATCGTCGGCAGATCCTCGATGAGGCGGCCCATGTCGCCGCGCACGCCTCTGCCACGGGCCTCCAGCTCTGCCGCGACGATATCGAGCTCGCCCTGGAGCAGGCGCCGGACGTAGGAGAGCGCGATCTCCGCGCGTTGGCATGCATCTCGGCGAATCCTGAGCTCGTCCACGGGAACCGCTTCCAAACCGCTGGTCAGCTCAGGCTCCAGCAACCGATCGATGTCCTTCTGATGCAGACCCATCCCCGACGAGCGTACCGCTGCTCGCGCCGGGCTGCCGCAGGGACCCGACCCGGGCGGGTGGGAAGTAGCGGTACACGGCCTTGCCGACAACGCTCGAAGGCGCCACGACCCCGAACGTTCGGCTGTCACGGCTGGCGGCTTGGTTGTCGCCGCGCACCTCGAGACCTGCTGGGAGAACCGCCACCACCCTCTTGACGAGCAACCGCGTGGGTTCGGCGGGGTCGCTCAGGGCGACGAGGTCGCCGACTCGGGGTCTGCCGATGCGTGTGACGACCAGCCGGTCACCGTGAGCGAGGGTCGGCATCATGCTGGTGCCCTCGACTTTCACCCGCCGAAGACACGTCCGCGCCAGGACGGCCACCACGATCAGCGCCGCTGGGACCACGGCATACAAGGGCGCCTTGCCGGCAGGCCACCTCCCTGCCCGATCGTCTCGAGGCCGGGGATAAGGTGAGCCAGACCTAGCCACCGATGCCAGACCAAGGAGCTTCAGCATGCACCTCACCTCGCGTTTGCTCACCCTGCTCGACCGCTTCAGCAGCCCGATGACCGTCCACGCCCACTGCGACCTGCCGTGCGGCGTCTATGACCCCGCGCAGGCCCGGATCGAAGCCGACTCGGTCAAAGGGTGTATGGAGAAGTTCAACGCCTCGGACGACGAGGTCTTCAAGGCCCGGGCCATCTCGATCAAAGAGGAGCGCGCCGAGCTCGTCAAGCACCACCTCTGGGTGCTCTGGACGGATTACTTCAAGCCCGACCATCTCGCGAAATACCCCGAGCTTCACAACCTGTTCTGGACGGCCACCAAGACCGCCGGCGAGGCCAAGAAGACCACTGACGTCGCCGTCGGCGAGAGGCTGCTCGAACAGATCGCCGAAATCGACCGGATCTTCTGGGAGACCAAGAAGGGCTGAGTCCCGCTCGGCAGGGTACCTGCAAGCCCTCTCGTCGCTCACCCGCCCGACACCGGCGGCAGCACCGCGACCTCGTCGCCGTCGTCGACCGGCAGCTCGCGGCTCGCGGGCTCGCCATTCAGCCAGATCGCGCTGACAGCGAGGATGGCGGCAAATCGCGCCCCGTAGCGTTCGACGGCCGTGTCAAGAACCTCACCGACGGTGACGCCGTCGAGGGCGGCCTCGCTGGTGCCGGCACACTCGCGTGCCTGAGCGAACAAACGAAGTCGCGCCAAGCCCTCAGATCCCAGCCGAGGCGCTCGGCGTCAGCGGCGGCCCATGATCCGCGCAGCGCCGCGTCACAGGTGATCGTGCGAGCCTGTCGTCGCCGATCGCCCGGCCGCACGCTTCGCAGGTGGCGTAGGTCCCCTCGTCCAGCCGCCGCAGGGCCCGTTCCACATCCTCCAGCTCGCCCTCGGCGCGATCGAGCACCCAGAGATCGCCTGAGTCTCCCGCGTCCACGGTCACGATCGTACCGGGAGGTGGCACTTGGCTGGGGGAGATGGCTGCCAGGCGAGCACCCGATCCGGTCCGGCCCTGCCCGCGCCGGCCGGTAGGCAGCCCTGCGCTCAACTGTCGTCGAGCCACCTGCGAGTGGCACCCACCACTTCCAAGCCCGGCAGAGACCAGATGAAGCGCTCCACAGAGTCGAGGGTCTCGACGACGACTCTTTCGCAGGCCGCGGCTGCGGCCACCTCGACGATTGAACGCTGGTGCAGGTCCTGGTAGCCCGCCTCGGCGACAGCCACGGCGAAACGTGAGCGGGCACCATCGATGACCGGTCGGAGAACGGCACGTTTCTCCTTGAGAGAGCGACAAGCCGGGAAGTGGAGCTCGACAACTAGGGCGCCGATCACCGACCAAGCATGCCCGAGTCGCGGCGCCGGCCGGGACCGCAACCTCGTGACATGCCCCCTGCCTGCCTCGCGGGTAGCATCCTGGCCGAGGAGACTCCATCTGCCGCGCCAGCCGCGGTACCAACCAGGAGAGCATGCCGCAATGGCACAAAGTGGCAACCGTCCCCCGCGGCGTGGCCAGTCGCCGAAGAATGGCAACCGGCCGCTGAGCGACGACCGCCCCGGCACCGACGGCGGGCGGGAAGAATCCGCTGCTGAGCGGGCGCGCGAGCGGCTGGCCAAGCAGAACCGCCCCGGCCAAAAGCGCCAGGGTGCCTCGCAGCGAGCGCGGTCGGAGGGGCCTTCGGCTCAGCGCCCGAAGGCGGACGCGTCGGCCGCCAGGCGAGCCAGGGCGGGTGGGTCCGCCCCGCGTCGCGCAACCGCGAAGAATGCCCCCAGGCGCAGCACGGCCATGACGGTGGGAGTCCTCGGCACCGTGCTCGTCGTCTTGGCGGTTCTCGTCATCCTCGTCGTCTCGCTGACCGGGAAGAAGGCCGGTGGCAACGGGTTCGGCATGAAGAGCGCTCCCGCGACCGTCGTGAACGCGATCGGTCACGTGTCGCCGTCGGCCTTCGCAGCAGCAGGGTACGCGCCCACCGCGTCTGGGCCCTACACAGGTTCGATCACGGCCCTCAAGGCCCCCCAGCCTTCACTGACTCGCGGCGGCAAGCCGCTGATCGCCTACATGGGCTCCAATTGGTGCCCGGAATGCGCAGCTACGCGCTGGCCGTTCGTCGTCGCTCTGTCCCGGTTCGGCACCTTCAAAGGGCTGCGCATAACCGTCTCGTCGGCGACCGATACCCCGGCGTCGGTCAGCACGCTCAGCTTCTACGGCTCGACCTACAAGAGCCCGTACATCGCTTTCCTGTCGGACGAGATGTGCTCCGACGTCCCATCATCCAGCACCTCAGCTGCGGTGCTGGGCTGCAACGGCTACAAACCGCTGCAGCCGTTGTCGGGGACGACCAAGAAGATCTTCAACAAGTACGACTTCGCGCCCTACGAGACGGGACAGTCCGAGGACGCCATCCCTTTCATCGACTTTGCCAACAAGTTCATTGAAGATGGCGCCCTCATGGATCCGACCATCCTCACGGGCTTGACGCAGGTGCAGATCGCGCACAGCCTTGGCAACCCCATTGCTTCGCCGGCCCAGACGATCCTCGTCACGGCCAACTACTACACGGCGGCTATCTGCAAGCTGACCAACAACAAGCCGGGCTCGGTCTGTCAGATGCCGGTCGTCAAGCAGGCTGGCGCTGGCCTGAAGCTGTGAGCCGCGCCGTTGGCGGCCTCCGGGCCGACGACCGCCTGGAGCGCCGCGGATGGCGACCACCTGCCATCGGCGGCATCTGCCTTGCCGGGATCGCCATCTCGATCTACCTCCTGATCGTGCACTACGAGCACGGCGCGCTCGTCTGCGGCGACACCGGCGTGGTGAACTGCTCCAAGGTGCTCACGAGCCCCCAGTCGACCATCTTCCGCATCCCCGTGTCGGCCCTGGGGCTGGCCTACTTCATCGCCATGGCCGTGATCTGCATTCCGGGCGCGTGGTGCTCCGCCGCAGCGTGGTTGGCCTGGGGCCGTATTGCGGCGGCCATCGTCGGCATCGCGATGGTGATCTACCTGATCGCCCAGGAGGCGCTCGTCCTGCATGTGATCTGCCTGTGGTGCACGGGTGTCCACGTGCTCACGTTCGCGATGTTCCTGATCATCATCACCGGCTGGGAGGACACCGGCCATGCCCGGTCGCGCTACGAATACTGACCGGTGCCAGCGCCGGGCCGGCGCCGGGCCACCGCGCTCCAAGCTAAGCCCGTCGGGCCCGGCTGCCGATGAACAGGCATGGCAAGTCTTGTGCCCCTAGGGCCCGTGGCAGCCGGCGTCATCGTCGCCGTCGTCTTCTTCGCCTGGGGCTGGGCTCGGGCAGCACGATTCCGCTCAGAACGCGGCAAGCCCCCGTGGAGCATCTCGCCGACGGGCTGGGGCGCTATTCACGTCGCGCTGCTGCCAATCGCCTGGATCCTCTATTTCGCCGCGACGCGGACCACCACTGTCTCGGATCTCTCGCTCGCCCATCGCGACGATGCCGTGATCGCCGACACGGCCGAAGAGCGTCACAAGCTCAGGCAGATCATGGGCCAGCTGCCTCTTCTGCGCCCGCCGCAACCGGGCTCGCGGGGCTGGCACCCCGATCCGCTCGGCCAGCGGCGGTTCCGCTTCTTCGACGGCAAGCGCTGGACGCGAGAGGTGACCGACGATCCCGCAGGACGAGCAGCAGAGGCAGTGGGAGACGTGAGGGCTGACTTCCAGCGGCGTCTTCGGGCTTTGCCCGCGCCTGTGGATGCGCTGCCTTCGTGGCACCTCGACCCACTCGGCCAGTGCCGCTTCCGCTATTTCGACGGGCACGCCTGGACCAACGAGGTGCGCGAAGCCCGTTCAGGTTGATCCGCGCTCCGGGGGGAGGGCTCGAACCTCCAACATCCGGCTCCAAAGGCCGACGTTCTGCCGATTGAACTACCCCGGAAGGAATCCTTCGCCTGCATTTTTACAACAGTCAACCCTCTTCAACCGGCACCTCGGGCCGGAGCGCCGCGGCGTCCGTCGCACTCTGGCGCCGGGGTGGGGCGCGAGGAGGGGACCGCCAATGGGCAAGTCCGGGGCAATTTCGGCTAGCGTTCCGCCCGCCATGGGATCACTCATCAAGAAGCGACGCAAGCGGATGCGCAAGAAGAAGCACAAGAAGATGTTGAAGCGCACCCGCTGGCAGCGACGCGCCGCCGGCAAGTAGACCTGCGGGAGCTGCCCGCCACGGCGCCGGGAGCCGCCCGCTACAGCGCGCATTCCCGTTTCCTCGCCGGGTTGTGGAGGCCGCCGTGGCGCCTGTCACGGGTGAGGAGTGCTCGCCGCCGCCACGATGAGGGCTTGCCCGCGCTCGGCCCGTGCCGCGCGTTGGAGCTCAACTACGAGTTGCCCGGCCGTCTCGGGGTCGCGCTCGACAAACCACGTGCCCCCGCTTCCCGCCAGCCGCGGCCGCTGCCCGGCGACGGCCGAGATGAGGTCCCGCCACCAAGCCAAGCGCGGCTCGACGACGACGGCGGCAGGCTCGAGATCGTTCCCATACTCGCCAAGCGGACTGCCGAGCTCGTCCCAGGCCCGGTAGACCTCGGGAGTCGGCACGGCCAAGCCAGGCGTCACGAGCACCGCCGTGAAAGCCTCGAAACCAAGCGGCTCGACCAGCTCGCCTATGCCGCCCACGAGCGCCCTTCCTCCGACGACGCAAAACGGCACGTCCGCGCCCAACCCCGCCGCAACCGCCGGATCGAGAGCTCCCGCCCAACGGAGCACCGCCGCCGCATCCGAAGAGCCGCCACCGAGGCCGGCGCCGGCCGGAACGCGCTTCGACAGCCGCACCCGGGCGCGGCGGCCGACGGTGGCGAGCGCTCGTACGACGAGGTTCTCCGGACCTGGCGGGACGGCGCCCGGCACGAGATCGGCGGCGTCACGCCTCGGGCGCGGCCCGGTCGACATCCGACCGCGCCCGACGACCCAGGCCACCTCGTCGACAACCTCGAAACCCTCGGCGCCGTCTTCGATCTCGAGCTCGTCTGCGAGATCGATCGTCGCCATCTCGGCCTCGAGCAGGTGGTAGCCATCGTCGCGGACCCCTACGACCCGCAACGCGCGGGTCAGCTTGGCGGGTGCCCGCACGTGGTCGATCGACGGCATGCGACTAGCTTGCCCCACTCCTCGATGCCGAGCTCCTCCGCCCGGGAGCGGCCGTCGATCCCGGCAGCCGCGAAGCCAGTCTCGTCGACCAGTCCCTCGAGGGACCGCCGGAGCATCTTCCGCCGCCCGCCGAAGCCGGCCCGGAGGAGCAGATCGATCTCCGCGTAGCTCGCCACGACGGGATCTACCCCCGGAGACTCGCGGCGCACGAGCTCAACGAGCGCCGACTCGACGTTGGGGCGGGGCAGGAACACCTCCTGCGAAACGCGTCCGACCAGCGCTGCGGTCGCGAAGTAGCCGACCCTCACCGACACGGCGCCGAAGCTCTTCGTCCCCGGCACCGCGACGAGGCGCTCACCCGCCTCGCGCTGGACCATCACGAGCATGCGGGCGATCTCAGGCACGTCACGGAGAAGCTCGAGCACGAGCGGCGTCGCCACGCTGTAGGGCAGGTTGGCCACAAGTACCCAGCGAGACGCTCCTCGAAGCAATCCGGCCCAGTCACACGACATCGCGTCGGCCTCGACGACCAACACCCCGAGCGGCTCGACCATCTCCCGAAGGACCGGGATGATGCCCCTGTCCATCTCGACGGCCGTCACCGCGGCCCCGGTCGCGGCGAGCGCGATCGTCAGAGAACCGAGACCGGCGCCGATCTCGACGACGTGCTCCCCAGGTCCGACGCGCGCGAGCCTGGCAATGCGTTCGACAGTGTTCGGGTCGGTGACGAAGTTCTGGCCGAGCGCCTTCGAAGGGTGAAGGCCGTGCTGGCGGAGAAGGCGAGCCACCTCGCTACGGCCGGGAGGGCGCCGGAACGGGACGGCCGGAGCGCTGCCAGGGGGCTCGACGATCTCAGACCCCGAGCCCGAAGGCCTTCTCGGCGTTCAACCAGCTGACCGCAGCTGCGACTTCGGGCGCGATGCCCTTCAACTTCCCGATCGTGTCCCCGACGACGACGACGTTGCTCGGACTGTTGCGACGCCCGCGATAGGGGACCGGTGTGAGGAAGGGCGAGTCGGTCTCGACCAGCAGGCGGTCGAGCGGGCAATGGGTCACGACTTCGCGCAGCTCGCCGGCATTGGCGAAAGTCACGATACCGCTGAAAGAAAGCAGGGCGCCGAGCCGCAGACACTGCTTCGCCTCCGGCTCGCCGCCTGTGAAGCAATGGAAGATCGTCCTGTCGGGCACTCCTTGGTCTTCGAGAATTGAGAACGTGTCGTCCCACGCCTCCCGGGTGTGAATGACGAGCGCGAGGTTGTGGAGGTTCGCCAGCTCAACCTGGGCGGCGAAGACATCGCGCTGGACCGTTCGCGGTGAGTGCTCGTAGTGGTAGTCCAGTCCGCACTCCCCGATGGCCACGACCCGGGACTGACCCAAGCCCTCGCCCGCGGACAACTCGTCGAGAAACTCGGTCACCGAGCCCAGCCCGTCCTTGGCATCGTGCGGGTGCAGCCCCACGGTTGCCCAGACCTCGGTGCCCTGCGCGCTCGCGGCTTGTTCGGGACCCACCGACGGCGCCGGAGCGCGATTTCCCGACAGCTCGTTCGCCAGGAACACGGCCCGTCGCGACGATGCAGCGTCGGTCCCGGCACACACCACCCGTCCGACCCGCGCCGCGCGAGCCAGCGCGAGAGTCGCGGCTGGATCGGTGTCGTCTTGCAAGTGGCAGTGGCTGTCGGTCCAGATGGCCGTCGGCTGCGGCTGCGACGACGCCACCGCGGACGGCGACAGGCGCGGTTCTCCGGCCATGGACCCGGGCCCAGCCGGAGCACTCGTCTCCTGCTCGGACGCGCGGGATCGGCGGATGGCACCACGCCGGCGAAGGAACCAGGAACCTTCACGCTGCTTGCCCCCCTCGGTCCGGTCGCTGGAATCGTCCACGTTTCCTCTTTCGTTCAACAGTCGACGGTGCGCCGCGGGAACAGGGGCGCACCCTTTGTCACAAACAGGTCTCCCGGGTAGCCCCCCCAAGCGAGAGTGCCATTCTCCCCGGCCGCGCCCAGCTCGTCGGGCCGGCCCTGAAGCCCGATCCGCGCCCAGAGCTCGGCTGCCGCGCCCGGCATCACAGCTGACACGAGCACGGCCACGATCCGCAACGCCTCGAGAGAGTCACCCAGGACAGCGTCGAGGGCCGGGCCGGGCGGCAGCTTCCACGGCTCTGCGGCCTCGAGCTCGGCGTTCGCGGCACGCACGAGGTGCCACGTCGCCTCGAGAGCATCGTGAGCCGCGAACCGTGCCCACGCGTCCCGGCATGCCGCTACCACCTCCGCCGCGACCTCGCTCAACCGGACACCGGGCGCGGCAGGTCTCGGGGCGGGACCCATCCCTCCGCACTTGCTCCCGACGACCGCCGCGACCCGGGAAAGCAGATTGCCGAGATTGTTGGCGAGGTCCGAGTTGTACCTCGCGATGAGGCCTTCGTAGCTGAAGTCCCCGTCGGCGCCCAGCGCCACCTCCCGTATGAGGTGGTAGCGAAGCGCGTCGACGCCCACATCGGTGGCGAGCTCCACGGGGTCGATCTGGTTCAGCCGCGTCTTCGACATCTTCTCACCACCCACGAGCAGCCACCCGTGGACGATGTAGTGGGCCGGTGGGTCGATGCCCGCAGCGAGGCACATCGCCGGCCACCAGACGCAGTGGAACCGGAGGATGTCCTTGCCGAGCAGATGGTGAACCGCCGGCCACCACTTCGAGAAGCGCTCGGGGTCTACGCCATAGCCGATGGCTGTGATGTAGTTGACCAGGGCGTCGTACCAGACGTAGAAGACGTGCGCGCTGTCCCAGGGAACGCGCACGCCCCAGTCGATCGAGGTCCTGGTGACCGAGATGTCCTGGAGCCCGCCCTTGATTATCCCGAGCGCTTCGTTGCGCCGCGAGTCAGGGAAGATCGCGTGCGGATGGCTCTCGTACCAGTCGAGCAACAGCTGCTCGAAACGGGACAATTCGAAGAACCAGTTCTCCTCCGCGAGCCACTCCACCGCTCGCTCGTGCACTGGGCAGGAGCGAGGTTCGAGCAGGTCGCTCTCGGGGTAGTACGCCTCGCACGACACGCAGTACCAGCCCTCGTACAGGCCCTTGTGCATGTAGCCGTTGTCGTAGATCGCCTGCATGAACCTCTGAACGCTCAGGTTGTGCCGGTCCTCGGTCGTGCGGATGAAGTCGTCGTTCGCGATGTCGAGGGCGGCCCATGAGGCGATATAGCGACTGCTCGTCCGATCGACCCACTCCTGGGGCGTGAGCCCCTGCTGCAGCGCGGCGCGGGCGTTCTTCAACCCGTGCTCGTCGGTGCCGGTGAGCAACCAGGAGTCGTCGCCGATCAGCCGGTGCCAGCGCGCCAGCGCGTCGGCATTGACCGTCGAGTACGCCGTGCCGAGATGAGGTGCATCGTTGACGTAATAGATGGGTGTCGTCAGGAAGAAGCGGCCAGGCACCCTCTCAAACTACCGGTCGCTGCGGCCGAGCGAAGTCTCATACGCGAACCGCTTCGGCACGCCGAGGTCTGCGGCCACGTCGGCTGCCGCCTGCCGGCGGCTGGCGCCGGCGGACATACGGCTCGCGACTGCGCTCTGGACCTCGCCTTGGCTCGGCGACGACCGCTGCTCAGCCGGCGCGGCCGCAACGACGAGCACGTGCTCGCCGCGTGCCGCGCTCGCCGCGCTGCGCTCGCAGGCCTCGGCGAGCGTCCCGTGCCAGGTCTCCTCGAATCGTTTGGTGAGCTCCCGGCAGACCGCCACCTTCCGATCGCCCCCGCAGCGGTCCGCGAGATCCTGCAGAGTCGAGCTCAGCCGCTGCGGCGCCTCGTAGATCACGCTCGGATGGGGCGCCGCCGCGATCTCGCCCAGGCGCTTGGCGCGGTCGGTACCCCGCCTCGGCAGGAAGCCTTCGAATCTCCAGCGTGCGGTGCCAAGCCCGGCGACCACGAGGGCGCTGACAGCCGCCGAGGGTCCCGGCACGGTCGTGACCTTGTGACCAGCGGCAATCGCTGCGGAGATCACCCGCTCGCCGGGATCGGACACCGTAGGAGTGCCGGCATCGCTCACAAGAGCGACCCGCGCACCTCTCTCGAGCAGCTCGAGCACCTCCGCGACCCGCTCGCGCTCATTGTGCGCGTGCACCGAGAGCAGGCGGGAGGCCCGCAAGCCCAAACGGGCAAGCAGCTGCCCGGTGTGGCGTGTGTCCTCGCAGCACACGACATCGGCCTCCCCGAGCGTGGCGGCCGCCCGTGGCGAGAGGTCACCGATGTTGCCTATCGGGGTCGCGACGATGACCAGCTCGCCGGGGCTTCGGTCCCCTGCAGTCACCCCTTGATCTCCAGACCATCACCCGGGACGAGTTTCCATCGCTCGAAGGCGCCCGCCTCCGCCTCGAGCACGGCTCGGCCGCCCCGGCGCGGAAGGGCGATCCGGTACGGCGGCAGGGTGGCCTTGCCGATCACACGAAGGTCGTCGGTCAAGAAGGCGACATCGATCGCGAATCTCATCCCGATCGTGTGCACCGACCGCGTGTGGCGGAGCAACAGGGCGCCGTCAAAGCTCCTCTTGCCGAGCAGGCCACGCGACCTGGCGGTGAGCGACGAAGCGACCTCGACGCTCGCGAGCACCTCGCCGTCACGCAACAGCCATGCCATGTACCCGTCCTTGCCGCGAAAGCCAACAGACATGCTCAACGCTACCGAACGGCACCTGCACGTGGGAGAAAGGGCCAGCGTGGAAGCCACTACACTGTTCCGCTTGTGTCCAAGCGAACCGTCAAGCGCAAGCTCCGCAAGAAGAAGAAGGCCAACCACGGCAAGAAGCCGAACTGCGGTCGCGGCTGACCGTCACACCTTCCAGTTCGCCCCCAGGTCGCCCAGCACGCCGGCAAGCACCGACGGCTTGTCGGAGATGATCCCGTCGACGCCAAGGCTGACCAGATGCTCCATCTCGTCGGGATCGTCGACCGTCCAGACGTGGACCGCGAGCCCGCTCGAATGTGCGACGTCCACGAAGCGCTCGTCCAAGAGGGCGACCGGGCCGAGGCGCGCCGGGACCTGGAGCGCGACGTAGCGCCCGATGTCGTCCTGCGGCGGCTCACCGGCGTGCAGCCTCCGGTAGAACTCGCTCGTCGCCTCGGTGCCGGCCGAGATGCCGGTGCCAGGTGCGCATCTGGCGAACCTTGCCGTCGCCGCGTCCGAGAACGATGCAACGATCACGTCGTCTTGCCGGCCGTGCTCGCCCAGCACGCCGGCCAGCGTCTCCTCGTACGCGACGACCTCTGGGACGCTGCGCTTGATGTCGAGGTTGAGCACGACACACGGGAAGGCTTCCAGGACCTCCGACAGCGTTGCGACGCAGAGGTCTCGATCGCCGGGTGCCTTCCCGCGTAGCACGTAGTCCTCCGCGGGACGCCCTCTGACAGCGTCCTGGCCCGGGCAGAACCAATAGGCGTTGTCGAGGTGCCGAAGTTCGTCGAGGCGAACCTCGGCGATCTCGCCCGTGGCGTTGGTCGTGCGATCGAGCGTCGGGTCGTGGCAGACGACGAGTTGTCCGTCGCGGGTGGCATGGACGTCGAGCTCGATACCGGTGGCTCCGTGCTCGAGCGCCCGACGGATCGCATAGAGCGTGCTGGAAGGCGCCTCCTTGGCTCCTCCCTGGTGCGCGTAGGCGATCACACGCCGTTGGAGCCACGGATTGTCGCGCACGCCCGCTGTCTACCAGTTGCATGCGCCTAGGGCCCGACAGGCGGGTAGCCTCGGCTCGCCATGATCGATCATATTCTCCTCGACGTGATCGCAGCCCTCCGCGAGGCATTCGAGGGCGCGCTCTTGAAACAGCAGGCGGTGGAAGAGCGTTTCCAGGTCGACGTCTTCCTCGGCGACGTTGCCTTCGAGACCTCCTACAGCCTCCCTGGCGAAGACAGTCCACCGCGTGTCCGGGCAGACCTCAGCCTCGACTGGCCGACCTGGAGCCAGAGCGCCTACCGGTCATGGTCGATCGGCGAGCCTCCAGCCGAACCGCCGGAGCTCATAGTCGAGATCGCGCTTCGCGTGCAGCGCCTGGCCGCGACGCCCGATCCGGCAGTGGTGCTCGCCGCGCTTGCCGGTGAGGGACCCGAGTTCGGCTCCGAGAGCCTCGAGCAGTCCGGGCCGATGATCGAGCAGCTCTACGAACCCTCCTCGGCCACGCCCGCCTGCGCGATCGAGATCGCCTACCAAGGCAGCATCCGGCTCGAAGAGCCGCTCCTCGACGATCCCACAAAGCTCGACGGCCAGGTCGCCGGACTCGCGCGATGGGTCGCGTCGGCACTCGTGCGCCTTGCGGACCTCAACCTGGTTTTCCTCCCGCCCGATGAGGACAGCGACCGGGTCTGACGCAAGATCTCGCGCCATAGGCCCGGCGGGCCCCCGCCGGCGCCGGTACTGCCGGCCTACCAGGGCCCGACAAGCCCGGCCCGCACCGCCACAGAGTGCAACGAGACCTGGGGCTGCGCGCCGAGGTGGGAGATGACCTCGCCGGCCGCAAGGGCTCCGAGCCGGCCCGCCGTCTCCAACGGGGCGCCGCGGACGATCCCGTGAAGAACGCCTGCCGCGAAGAGGTCGCCCGCGCCCGTCGTGTCATTCACGCGGCCCACCGGCGGGGCCTGGACGATCGCGCGCTCACTGCCGTTCAAGAGCACGGCGCCTCGCGCGCCGAGCGTCACCGCGGCCACGAGTCCCGGCCGCTGCAAATCCTCGAGTGCCCCGGACAAGTCGTCTGCCCCGGTGAAGCGCCGTGCTTCCTCCTCGTTGGCAAACAGCAGATCCACTTCGCCTTCGACGAGCTCGTTCAAGAGCTCGCCATGCCGTTCGACGAGAAACGGATCCGACAGGCTCAGGGCCACCAGCCCACCGCCAGATTTCGCGAGCTCGACAGCTCGCTCGAGGGCGGCAGCGGTCCCGGGCGAGTCGAGCAGGTAACCCTCGATGTACACCGCCGCAGCGGTCCCGACGCAGGCCTGCTCGACGGCCTCGACGTCGATGACGACACCCGCGCCCAGGTTCGTCGCCATCGTGCGCCCCGAGTCGGAGCTGACCAGCACCAGGCATTGGCCGGTGCGGAGATCGACGGCGCTATGGCTCAACACGCACCTGACACCGACTGTCCCGAGGTCGCGCTCGTACTCGTCACCGAGCAGGTCATGGCCCACGGACCCCACGAATGCCGGGCGGCCGCCCAGAGAGGCAAGCCCCACCGCGGTGTTGGCTGCCGATCCCCCGGCCACTTGGACCCAGTCACCTACGAGCTCGGCAATCTTCGCGATGCGTTCGCGGTCGACAAGAGTCATCGCGCCCGGCTCGACGCCGGCTGCTGCGATCGTCGGCGCGTCCACGTGGGCGACTCGGTCGACGATCGCGTGCCCGATGCACACGACGTCGGTTTCTCGCCTACCCGGCTCCTCGTTCGGGGCACCAAAGGCAAGGCGGCATGATCCGGGCTCCGGCACGAGTCCCGACCGTAGCCGGTGAGACGCCACAGATGGCTGGTAACGCCACGCACGGCCAGTAGCCACGCCACGGCTAATCTTCGGTGTCCGTGACTCTGAACACCGACGAGAGCGACTTCAGGCTCCCCCGCGACGTCGTACCGACGCGCTACGAGCTCACGATCGTGCCTGACCTGGACGCCGCGACATTTCTCGGCCACGAGCGGATCGAGCTCGACGTCACGTCCGCCAGAAGCTCGATCGTTTGCAACGCCGCGGAGCTTCAGATCTCGAATGCCACGCTGAGCTGGCCCGATGACTCGCCCGAGCCCGAAGTCCTCGACATCTGTTTCGACGAGGATCTCGAGCGCGTCAGCTTCACCGCGCCCCGCCAGATCTTGCCGGGCCCGTGCGTCCTCGAGTGCGATTTCGCCGGCGTGCTGAACGACAAGCTCCGTGGCTTCTATCGCAGCACGTTCCGTGACGAATATGGCAACGAGCACGTCATCGCGACGACCCAGTTCGAGTCGACCGACGCAAGGAGGGCGTTCCCCTGCTGGGACGAACCAGACCGCAAGGCTGTGTTCTCCATCTCGCTCGAGGTCGGTTCGGGCCTCCTCGCGATCTCCAACGGCGCCGAAGTATGCGCGACCGAGCTTTCAAGTGGCAAGCGTCGCCTCGAGTTCACCGACACGATCCCGATGTCGACCTACCTGGTCGCCTTCGTCATCGGCCCTCTCGAGGCCACCGACGTCGTGGATGTGGACGGAACCGCGCTGCGCGTGGTTCACACCGCAGGAAAGGCGCACCTGACCGCGTTTGCTCTCGAAGCCGGCGCGCACGCGCTCGGGTACTACACCAAGTACTTTGGCCAGCCCTTCCCAGGCGACAAGCTCGACCTGGTCGCGATCCCCGACTTCGCCTGGGGTGCGATGGAGAACCTCGGATGTGCGACCTTCCGTGAGACCGCGCTGCTCACCGACCCCGCTCATTCGGCCCGCAACGAGCTCGAGCGCGTCGCCGGGGTGGTCGAGCACGAGATCGCACACATGTGGTTCGGCGACCTCGTGACCATGAGCTGGTGGAACGGCATCTGGCTGAACGAGGCGTTCGCGACCTACATGACCCTTTGCTGCCTGGACGACTTCAAGCCTGAGTACCAATGCTGGGTCGGATTCAGTCGCGATCGGGAGATTGCACTCGCCCTCGACGGGCTCCACACGACGCGGCCGATCGAGTTCCCGGTGCGCACGCCCGACGAAGTCGACTCGATGTTCGACCCCCTCACCTACGAGAAGGGCGGCAGCCTTCTTCGGATGCTCGAGCAGTACATCGGCGCCGAACGCTTCCGCGACGGTGTCCGCCGGTACCTTGCGGCTCACCGCTACGGCAACACCGAGACAACCGACTTGTGGGACGCGATCGAGGAGGCGGCCGAGGAACTTCCGGTCCGCGCGCTCATGGACTCGTGGATCTTCCAGGGTGGCCATCCGCTCCTGACTGCTCGCGCGGACGGTTCCGAGGTTCTGCTCACTCAAGAGCCCTTCTCCTACCTGCCTGCCGCAGACAGACCCGCGGGCTCGGGGCCGAGCGCGATCGGCTCGGGGTGGCTCGTCCCCGTGGCGATACAGGCACGCCCTCGCAACGGTCGATCCGCCGGCGCGCAGCGCCGCTACGAGCTCCTGCGCGAACAGCCCATACGCTTCGCACCGGGGCAACGGATGCTCGTTGTCAACGCCGGAGGAAACGGCGTCTACCGACTGCGCTACGAAGGCGGGCTGCTCGACGGCATCCTCGACGGTCTCGACCGTCTCGAGCCGCTCGAGCGCTTCACGCTCGTGGCCGACACCTGGGCATGTGCACTGGCCGGCTCGGTGCCCCTCGGGCAATTCCTCGCCCTCCTGCGGCGTCTCGAGGGAGACAAGGACCCGAGCGTGTGGACGATGGTCGCGGGGGCGCTCGGTCTCTTGGACTTTGCCGTCGCCGAGGCTGACCGCTGTGTGCTCGAAGCCTTCATCCGGTCACTGATCGGACCGGAGCTCGAGCTCCTCGGCTGGGACCGCCGTGAGGACGACGACAGCCAAGCGCCGCGGCGTCGTGCAGTTCTCATCGCAATACTCGGCACTATCGGCGCCGATGATCGCGTGCGAGCAGAGAGCCGCGACCGCTTCGCCGCGCTCGGCCAGGGTGCTTCGCTGGACGTGGACACCGCAGCGGCCATCCTCCACGTCGTGGCAACCACTGCAGGACGCGCCGAGTACAACGCGCTCCTGACGCGGTTCCGCTCCCCGTCCGACCCGTGGGAGGAGAGGCGCTATCGCGATTCGCTCGGCTATGTCCGCGATCCGGAACTGGTCGCGGACATCTGCGAACTGTGCCTGACCGAGATCAGGAGCCAGGACGCTCCCTATCTCCTGGGCTCACTGCTGACCAACCGCGTCGCCGGTCCCCAGGTCTGGGAGTTCGTGTCCGGTCACTGGCACACGCTCCTGGAGCGATACCCGGCAAACTTGATCACACGGATGCTCGAGATCTCGCGTCTGTGCCAGCTCGACTCGGACTGTGCGCCCCAACTTCCGCGCGAGGTGACGGAGTTCTGTGCGGCTCATCCCCTCGGCGGCCTGCAGCGGGCTGTGGACCAGAGTCTCGAACGCCTCGCGGTGAACGTCAGATTTGTGATGAAACACCGGCCGCTTCTCGGGTCCCTTCTCGCCAAGGCATGAGCCTCGGCGGTAGCGGTGAACCTCGCCATCGCGACGACGACGTTCGCGCTTGTCATCCCGGCGGAGCTGCCTGACAAGACCTTCATCTCCTGCCTGGTTCTCTCGTCGCGTCACCGCCCACTTCCTGTCTGGGTCGGAGCTGTCTCTGCGCTCGTCCTCCAGGCCGGCCTCGCCGTGGTCGCGGGCGGCCTGCTCACCCTTCTGCCGAGGCTCGCTGTGCGCTCGGTGGTGGCGGCGTTGTTCCTCGGCGGTGCGGCCTACCTCCTGGCGACCACGGAACGGGCCGAACGGAAGCGGGGCGAGCTGCTGGCCTCTGGAGAGGAGCAGTCGCTGGCCGATGGGCGCTCGAGCTTCTGGCGCGTCACCGCCATCACCTTCACGGTGGTCGCCGTGGCGGAGTTCGGCGACATCACCCAGGTGCTTATAGCCAACCTGACCGCGCACTACCGGGACGGCTCGGCGGTGTTCACGGGCGCGGCGGCTGCTTTTGCACTCGTGTCGGTCGTCGGGGTGCTTGCCGGCCGGACGATCACACGCTGGGTCCCGCTCGCGGCCGTCCGGCGCCTCTCGGGCCTGGCGCTGCTGGGCTTCGGCATCTACTCGATCGTCTCGCTCGCCACAGGCTGACACGCGACCCTGCCATGAACGAGCGCGGATGAGCTCTCTCTCCAGACAGCAGCACCTGCTGGAAACGGCCCGGGCGACCAAGGGCTTCATGCCCGACGACGAGGGTCTTGCACTTGCCGCCGTCGCCGAGCGCTCCACCGCCTTGGGCTTCTCCTCCATTGTCGAGGTCGGCGCCTACTGCGGCCGATCGACCCTGTACCTCGCTACGGGGATCGCCCGGGCTGTGAGCTTGGGTGCAGCACCCGCTGTGATCTTCAGCGTCGACCATCATCGCGGCTCAGAGGAGAACCAGGCGGGCTGGAAGCACCACGACGACACACTCGTCGACCGGGAGACCGGCCGGATGGACACCCTTCCGTTCTGGAGAAGAGCCCTGGAAGCAGCCGGCGCGGAGGATCTCGCCGTCGCAATCGTCGGTGACTCGCCCGCCATCGCCGCTCGCTGGAACGTCGCCGCCGGCTTGGTGTTCATCGACGGGGGCCACGGCGAGGCAGCAGCCCAGGCGGACTACTGCGGCTGGGCCCCCCGCGTGGCCGACAGTGGCTGGCTTGCCATTCACGACGTGTTCTGTGACCCCGCCGACGGCGGGCGCCCTCCGTTCGAGATCTACAGGCGTGCGCTCAGCTCTGGCGAGTTCGAGGAGGAGGACTCGGCACAGACCGGGAGCCTGCGCGTGCTCAGGCGGCTGTCCGGCTCCCGTCCCGCGTCGAGGTCGAGGCCACGAGGGAGCGACCCGCCGACAAACAGCTGAGCGGCGGGGCTGAGCATGTTCAGCGCGTCTTCGGCAAGCACGATCGCAGCTGCGGTGTAGCTCGACTGCTCGCCCGGCGGGTACGTCGACTGCTCCGGGTACACCACGCCGGTGGTATACGAACCGTCTGGACAACGGTGCTGTCGGGCCCATCCGAGCAGGGCCGCGGCCTGGTCGCGACGCCCGATCGAGAGCAGGGCGATGGCGCACTCGGCCGTCTCCGCGGCCGTCACCCACGGTCGATGCGAGACACAACGCACGCCCCGTTGCTCGATCACAAACTCGGACCATCGCTCATCGATGCGGTCCGATGCCGTCTGGGCGTCGAGCGCGTCAACCAGCACCGGGTAGTACCAGTCCATCGCGAACTCGTCCTTCGAAGCGAAGCCGCCAGCATTGTGGGCGACCGCGTGCCGCAGACGGCCGGCGGCGAGCTCCCAGTCCGGGCGCTCCAGTCCCAGCTGGGAGGCGCATGCGATGGCGCACCGGAGGCTGAAGTACG
This sequence comes from Acidimicrobiaceae bacterium, assembly GCA_003139355.1. Lineage (GTDB taxonomy): Bacteria > Actinomycetota > Acidimicrobiia > Acidimicrobiales > Bog-793 > Fen-455. The sequence continues at coordinate 21,823 of PLIM01000153.1, forward strand.
CCGAGGAGGAGCCGGTCAACAGCCCATAGCGCCCCGGTGTCCCGTCGGGGGCGACGGACCACACCAGCTCCCCGCCAGGCCGCTGCCAGCTGAGGACAAAGTCGATGGCGAGCTCGACCGAACCCCAGAGATCCTCGAGGAAGCCCGAGTCCCTGGTGACGAGGAAGTGGTGCCACACGCCGGTCGCCACGTAGGCGCAGACATTGGTGTCCAGGCGGGGCTCCTCGATCTTGCCGTTCGCCAGGTAGTACGTGTGCCACGACCCGTCAGGGCGCTGGGTCGCGCGCAACCATTCGTAAGCGAGCTCGGCCTCGTGCACCGCGCCGCCCACGGCAAGCGCCATCGCGGCCTCGACGTGGTTCCATGGGTCAGCGTGACCGCCGCCGAACCAAGGGATCATGCCGTCTTGCAACTGGACAGCACGAATCGACTCGACGGTCTCGGCGATCAATCGGCCGCCGGCGACGTGCCCGAAGGGCGTGATCATCACTTGGCGTGCCTCAGGTAGACAACAAGGCTCTTGCCCAGAAACGGGTTGAGGAGCTTCTCGGGAACGCGGGTGACAGGCGTGCGAGCCGTGATGTCCCACACGAGGAGACGGTGGTAGCTGCGAACGGCGAAACAGCGGTCGTTCTCCGGCCCGACGAGGCACCGCAACCACCAGTACGGGCTGTGCAGCGCGTGCGCGTGATGGGACGCGACCAATTCCAGGCCCGCGTCCTCGAGCCGCCCGAGCAGCTGGCGTCGGCGGTAGATCCGCAGGTGCCCGCCCGGAACGCTGTGGTACTGCTCGGAGAGCGACCAGTTGACGAGCTCGGGGCCGTACCGGGGAACGCTGATCGCGAGCAAGCCGCCGGGCCGAAGCACCCGAGAAAGCTCGGCCATCGCCGAAGAGTCGTCGGGGAGGTGCTCGAGCACCTCGGCACAGATGACCTTGTCGAAAGCCCCATCAGGAAACGGCAGTCTCAGCGCGTCACCCCTCACCCCCGCTCCCGCCCCGCCCTCGGGGACCTCCCCGGCCTCGACCATTGCCATCATCAGGCCGATGACGCCCTTGACCTCGCCTGGGTCCGCGTCGAGGGCAACGACAACAGCACCGCGGCGCAGGCAACCGAAGGCGTGGCGACCCCCACCACAGCCCATGTCGAGCACGCGCTCGGCCGGACGCAGGCCGAGGCGGTCGAAGTCGACGGTCAGCACGGCGCCGAGTGGGAGGACGCGACTTCTCGGGCCACCGCGGCCGGCTGAACCCCAGTGGCCGCCCTCCCGCAGGACGCCAGGTCCCCGGCGCGCTCGGCGAACCGGCGGGACGCCAGAAGCCCGAAGTACTGCTCGGCAGTGGCTCGAGCCGTGACGGGCCAGGTGAAGCGCTCGGCCGTGCGCTTGCGGCCGGCTGCCCCGAGGCAGGAGCGCAGCGCCGGCTCGGAAAGGGCCGTGAGAATGGCCCTGGCGAGCGAGCCCGGATCGTTCGGACGCACGAGCAGCGCCGAGACGCCGTTTGGCCCGGCGACCTCGGGCAGCGCTCCGCCGGTGGTCGCGATGAGCGGGACGCCGCAAGCCATGGCCTCGATCGCCGGCAACGAAAAGCCCTCGTACAGTGATGGCACGACGGCGATCTCGGCTTGGGCGTAGAGATCGACGATCGCCTGGTCGCTCAGCCCCGAGACGAAGCGAACTGCGCGTGCCAGCCCGAACCGGTCCAGCGCGGCAGGGATCGCGCTCCCGTCTCTCAGGCGGCCGATGACCAGGAGATGGGCGTCCTGGCGCTCCGTGCGAACCTTCGCGAGCGCCTCCAGAAGCGGAACCAGCCCTTTCATAGGCACATCCGAGCTCGCCGTGGTCATGATCCGGCCTGGCACGCGCGCCACGCCGGGCATCGGCCGGAAGACCGAGCCGTCGACGCCGACCGGGACGACCGAAATGTGCTCCGGCGCGACGCCGAGCTGGTCCGCGATGTCGCGCCGCGACGATTCGGAAACGGTCACGATCCGCTGCACCTGGCGTGCGACCCGTGCCTGCATCCTGACGAAGCCGTACCAGCGCCTGAGGGTCAACCGCCGCCGCCACCCGTCAGCATGAGCCAGGTCGAGCTCGCGGTCGACGGTGATGGGGTGGTGAATCGTCGCGAGCACCGGCCAGCCGTCGTTCATCATGCCGATGATGCCCGAGCCGAGAGTTTGATTGTCGTGGACGAGATCGAAGTCCCCGAGACGCCCGGCCAGGAGGCGGCGCGCCCTCAGACTGAAGGTGAGCGGCTCGGGAAAGCCGGCCGTGCACATCAGCGCGAACTCGAGAAGGTCCACTGACGAGGTGAACTCGCGCAGTCTCGGAACACGAAACGGATCCGGTTCGCGGTACAGGTCCAGGCTCGCAACCTTCACCAGCTCCACGGGTTCTTCGAGCTCGGGATACGGCGGCCCCGAGAACACCGTCACCGAATGACCGAGCGCCGCGAGCTCGCCCGTGAGGTGGCGCGTATAGACACCCTGACCACCACAGCGCGGGTTTCCCCTGTACACGAGGTACGCGATGCGCAGGCGGCGGGGCCGAGCTGGCTCCTGCATACCTGTTCAGCCTCCCCCGCACAGCTCCGATACGCAAGGTGACCGCCGCCTGGCCGACCGGCAACCAGGCCCTTTTCAGTCCGCCGCGGTCTTCACTACTATGGAGCTGTGCGGATCGCCGTGTGCCGATCGCGCTGGGCCTCCCTCTGATGGCAGCCGACATCATCCATCTCTCAGGCATCGTCCGCAGCCCGCTGCTCGGCAGCGACGGGGAACGGATGGGCCGGGTCGAAGACGTGATCGCGCGCCCCGGCGAGCAGGCACATCCCCCGGTGATCGGGATCGTCGCGAAAATCGGCCGTCGGCAGCTCTTCGTGCCGATTTCGATGATCGGAAGCGTTCACCCCGGATGCGTCCAACTCCATGGCGAGACACTCAACCTCGCCCGTTTCGAGCGCCGACCGGGCGAGCTGCTCCTCACCAAGGACCTGTCGGCAAGGCACCTGATCAACATCGTCGGCGCCCGCCTCATCCGTGCGAACGAGATCGAGATCGCGCTCGTCGAGGGCACCTTGGAAGTCATCGGAGTCGACCCGACCAGCCGGCCCGTTCTCCGCAGGCTGCTGCCGCGCGGGCTCGCCCAGCGCATACCGGCGAAGGCCATTGTGGACTGGGAGAGCATCCAGCCGTTCGTTTCGCACGTGCCGACGGCAATGCTCCGGATCCCCTACCGCAAGCTGGCCCGTCTGCACCCCGCCCAGATCGCCGATCTCGTCGAGGCCGCGTCGCACGAGGAGGGCGAGGAGATCATCAACGCCGTCGGCCAGGACCTCGAGCTCGAGGCCGATGTCTTCGAGGAGCTCGACACCGAGCATCAGCTCGAGTTCCTGAGCACCCGGACGGACAAGGACGCGGCCCGGGTGCTCGCGACGATGGCACCCGACGACGCTGCCGACCTGATCGCCGATCTCGACCAGGAACGGCGGCTCTCGGTGCTGGAGGCCCTCCCACAGCCGACCCAAGCGAAGGTCCGGGCCCTGCTCAGCTACAACCCGGAGACCGCAGGCGGCCTCATGAGCCCGGAGTTCCTTGCCCTGCCCGGGGACACCGTCGTCTCGGAGGCGCTCGAGGAGATCCGCCGCAGCCCGGTCGCGCCAGAGGCTCTCGGGGTCATCTACACGACGGACGAAGACGGTCGTCTCACCGGCACGGCGTCGGTCGTGCGACTCCTCAAGAGCCCGGCGGCGGCGCGCATCAGTGACGTGGCCGACCTCGACCCTGCGGCGGTGAGGCCCGACACCGACCTCCACGCGATCGTCCGGAAGATGTCGGACTTCAACCTCGCCGCGGCTCCCGTCATCGACGATCACCATCGGATGATCGGCGTCGTCACCGTCGACGACGTGCTGGAGCTCCTCCTGCCGACCGGCTGGCGCCGCGACTTCGGGATGACCGCCGCCGACGAGTGAGGCTGCGCCGGCGGCGTGCGGCGCCAGTGGAGATGACGCCTGCAAGTGTCGCTCCGGCGGGCTGAGAGGGTAAGATCCTGCCCGCAAGCAGCCATGCCTCGTCCGGAAACGGTGAGCGGAGTGCTCCCGGCTCGCGCCGGGGTGAAGCCGGTACCCGTCGGTGCCACTCGCTCAAGGGCAGGTTGACGATGGGCCAGGAAATGGAGCAACCCTGAGTACCGACGGTTGGTTACCGGACCAACTTCACGCGCACGCTGCCTTCGAGGAAGGGCGACCGCTCTGCTGAGGCCTGTCTGACCTCTGGTGTGCGTGCGCAACCAGCCGCGTCCACGCACACCCACAACGCCAAGGACGGCGCGAGAGGTCAACATGGTCGAAGACCTGCCCCCCGGCGACGACGAGGAGCCCAAAGAGAAGCCTGACGGGCCAACGGCGGCCCTCGACAGCGCGCACGTGGGCGACATCCAGGGAGCCTTCGGCACGATTCGCGAGCACGACCTCGCTGCTCGGCGCTCGTGGTGGAAGAAGCTCCTCACGCTTCTCGCCATCGCCGGCCCCGGCCTCATCGTGATGGTGGGCGACAACGACGCCGGGGGCGTCTCGACCTACGCCCAGGCCGGTCAGAACTTCGGCCTCAGCCTGTTGTGGACCCTTCCACTGCTGGTCCCGGTCCTGATCGTCAACCAGGAGATGGTCGTGCGGCTGGGGGCGGTGACCGGCGTCGGCCATGCCCGGCTGATCAAAGAGCGATTCGGGACGTTCTGGGGGGCCTTCTCCGTCGGCGACCTGTTTGTCTTGAATTTCCTCACGATCGTCACCGAGTTCATCGGAGTGGGCCTCGCTCTCGCCTACTTCGGCATCTCTACCTACATCTCGGTCCCCATCGCCGCGCTCGGGCTCATCGCCATAACGGCGAGCGGCAGCTTCCGCCGCTGGGAGCGTTTCATGTTCATCTTCATCGTGGTGAACTTCCTCGCCATCCCGCTGGTGATCCTGGTCCATCCCCACGCCGGCCCGGTCTTGCACGGGTTCTTGGTCCCAGGAGCCCAGGGTGGGATGTCCTCGACGGCGGTGCTCTTGATCATCGCCATCGTCGGAACGACGGTTGCGCCCTGGCAGCTGTTCTTCCAACAGTCCAACATCGTCGACAAGCGGATCACGCCACGCTGGATCAACTACGAACGGGCCGATACCGTCCTCGGCTCGCTCGTCGTGGTGATCGCGGCCACTGCGCTCTTGGTGACGGCGGCCTTTGCCTTCCGGGGCACCAGTCTCGCAGGCCACTTCACGAATGCAGCAGGCGTGGCTCGTGGACTCGAGCACATCGTCGGGCACGGGACCGGACCGCTCTTCGCGCTTGTGCTGCTCAACGCCTCGATCATCGGAGCCGCCGCTGTCACGCTCTCGACGTCATATGCCTTCGGCGACATGTTCGGGATCCGGCATTCCCTTCACCGCAGCTTCGCCGACGCGAAGCAGTTCTACTTCCTGTTCAGCGCGCTGGTGGTCTGCGCTGCGGGCATCGTCCTGATCCCCCGCGCGCCGTTGGGGCTGATCACGACCGCGGTTCAGGCGCTGGCGGGAGTTCTCCTGCCCAGCGCGACAGTGTTCCTCCTCTTGCTCTGCAACGACAAGGAGGTCCTCGGGCCGTGGGTCAACCGCCCATGGCTGAACGCATTGGCAGGGTTGGTCGTCGCCGTGCTGCTGGCACTGTCGCTCATCTTGATGGCGACCACCGTGTTCCCGAAGCTGGAAGTCACCTCGCTTGCCCTCGTGCTGGGCGCCATCATCGTGGCCGCGTTCCTCGGCGTGGGCTCGTGGGCGCTCCTGCCCGGCCAGCGCGCCAAACGCCGCGTCGCCATCCAGCTGGCCGCGGCCGCTCAACGCGAGACCACGGTGCGGCGTGTGACCTGGAGGATGCCTCAGCTCGCCCTCCTCGAGCGACCGGTCTGGTCGCGCGGACGCACCGTGGCGATGTGGGTCCTGAGCCTCTACCTGGTCGTGGCCGTGCTCCTCCTCGTCGTGAAGGCCGTGCAGCTCGGGATCGGGCACTGACACCGACGCCGGCTCCCGGGTGGCGGGCCGGCAGGTAACCTCCCGCAATGCACGATCTGCCAGTACAAGGCGCCTGGTGAACGCGCCGGGCAACCCAAGACAAACTCCCGGCCGGCTCCGCTCCGAGCCAGGACTGGGGCCCGAGGATCTTCACGCGGTCAAAGAGCTCGCCACGGCCTGCGTCGCAGCGGACGGTGGGCGTCTCAAGCTCGAGTGGGGGGTCCTCCAGTCGAGACCCCCCGAGCAGGTCAACGACTTCCTGTGGATCGGGCCCAGTGGCCTGGTTGGCTTCCTCGGCGTCTACGGCTACCGCTCGGACCAGGTCGAGCTCTGCGGCATGGTCCGTCCCTCCGCGCGCCGGCAAGGTGTCTTCTCGCGACTCTTCGAGGCGGCGACTGGCGAGCTTGCCGTCCGGGGCGTGCCGGAAGCCCTCTTGGTCGTGGACCGCCTTTACGAGGCCGGGTCCGGCTTCGCCCGATCCGTCGGGGGCACGATCGAGCACTCCGAGCACCGCATGACACTGCGGCGGGAGCCTGCCTCCGCCGTCCCCGATCCGCTCGTCACCATCCGCGAGGCCGAACTGGCCGACGGGCGCTTCATCCTCTCGTGCCTGGCCGACGCCTTCGGCCTTCCTATCGACGAGGTCAAAGACGATGAGCTCGAGGCCCTCGGCAGGCGGTTCCCTGGAACACTTGTCATCGACTATGCGGACGAGCCGGTCGGCACCGTTCGCGTCAACCGGAGCGCCGACTTTGCCGGTATCTACGGGTTTGCCGTCCTGCCGCAGTTCCAGGGTCGCGGCATCGGCCGGCAAGTGCTCTCCACCCTCGCCCGGGACCTCGTCGCCGAGGGTCGGGCACATGTCGGGCTCGAGGTGTCGTGCACCAACGACAGCGCGTTGCATCTCTACTTGACCTGTGGCTTCGACGTCATGGGCACGGAGGATTACTACGCCGTGCGGGTGGCGTCTTCGGACATCGATCCGAAGCGACACGTCCCGTAGGTAGTTGTCCCGGTTACCGGGTCCCAGCCCGGCAACGCCCGGTAGCCAGTGATCGGGCCGGACGACGTTACGACCGAGTTGTCCCCGACCGTCACGTCCTGAAATGCCCTGTGGTACGAGGCGCTCTGTCCGATGCGGAAGATGCCGGCGTTGAACAAGCCGAGGCGCGAACAGTTCACTCCAGCGGCTGGCGGGCCATGGCGGGCGGCTCACGTCCGGCGAACAGCCAGGCGCCAGCTGCGGCGATCAGAGGAATGCCAAGAATGATGATGAGGAGGTTCTCGACCGGGACGTTCCCGAGGGCAGAGATGCCCCCGTTGAGAGAGTTGGACCGTATATAGCCGATCACCCCTACATAGCCGGCCACCGTACCGAGCACGGCTCCGACCAGTCCGAGGGCGCCGGCTGTGGCGGCCGTCAGGGCCCGGCGGGTCGAGCTGCTCGCCCCGGTGGCGGTGAGCGTGCGCAGGTCGCCTGCTGTCTCGCTCCGAAGCAGGCCGACGATCATGGCGAGTATGCCGAGCGCGAGGATGATCCCGAAGACGGTGGCCCAGTTGATGATCTCTGACGAGGAGGGCTGGCTGTTCTTGGTCTCGATGCCCATTCCCGAAGCGGCGGCTGCCTGCCGGGTGTTGTAGATCTGTGAGGCCGTGAGGGGGCCCCTGGTCTGGATGAGCCAACCTGAAAGGCTGACGCTGTCCCGGAGATGGAACTCCTTGATGGCGTGCTCGGTGATCACCGTGTTGGGCGCGGATGTGCCCGAAGGAAGGGCGCTCAAGGTCTGGATCACGGGGTTGGCGAGGCAGCTCGCCTTCGGGCAGGGGAAGGATCTGGGGCCGGAGCCCGGGCCGGGGCCGTTGCCCGGGCCGAAGGTGGGGCCGTTGAAGTATTTCCCGTAGACAAGTTGCATCTTGGAGGTTCCTGCTAGCCCGGGGCGCATCGTGAGTATGTCGGCCGTGGGGTCGATTTGGGAAACCCTTATCCCAAAGGCTGCGAGCAGCGACGGGGTGGCGACGTAGATCGGTCCTGACCAATTGCGTCCCGACGCGTCGTGGTTGAGCGAGGCGCTCGTCGACTCGAGCTGGACTATGTCGGGTGAGCCGAGCGACGCGGCGATGCCGTCCGCGGCCTTGGTCATGGATCGCAGCTGGCTGGAGGACGGCGCGGTCCCAGGTCCGGGGCCCTGCCCGCCGTTCGGCGTGTATATGACGACCTGGTTGGCTGCCAGGTTGGGCCCGGCGTAGTCCAGGACGTTGCCGTACCGTGCCGCCGCGACGACCGCGATGATGACCGCGATCAACACACCGAGGCTGACCGCGGCGAGAGCGGAACCCGATCGGGCCCGATAGCGAGCCAAGTCGCGCAGGGCCAGGCGCACCGAGATCGGGGCCCGCCTGCCGAGCCTGGCGAGCGTCGTCAGGCAGAAGGGGGAGAGCAGGATCACCGCCGGGATGAGCGCGACCAGGCCGAGCACGAGCTCAGGGGTTCGAGGCTTCGCGCTCGAGCCGCTGCCCGAGTACGACAACAAGAAGAAGGCGACGACGAGGAAGACGAGGCCGGGCAGGGCCGAGCGGTGCACCTGTTTCGGGGGAGCCGGCCTCCCGGACAGGGCGGCCACGATTGGGATCCTCGTGACGGTGTGGGCCGGTCGCGCCGCGGCGAGGGACGTCGCCACGACGGCGAGCACCATCGCCACGGCAACAACCACCCATGGCAGTGCGAACGCGCCGATCACGTGGTGGGCACTCGACTCGATACGCGGTCGGTAGGCCAACCAGACCACCAGGCCCAATGCCGCTCCGACAAGGGTGCCGACGACACCCGCCACGACGCCGTTGGCCCGCACGACAAGACGGATGTGCTTGTCGGTGGCGCCCAAGGCCCCGACCATCCCGATCGAGCGAAGCCGTCGCTGCGCCAGCACCGTGAAGCCCCCCACCGCAACAAGGCCGATGAGAAGCATCCCGAGGGTGTCCAACGCGAGCACGATGGTCTCGGGGTTGAGTGAATTGCTCGAAGCCACCATCGAAGGGGTCTCGACGTTCGGGCCGATCGAGGCTGCGCTCACCCCGCCCGCGTCGAACAGGAGCGTCACCTGGGTTGGTGCTTTGACTTGGCCAGGCACCACGAGGGCGAACTCGTCAAGGAGGCTCTGGGGGTTCTCGACGATTCCGACCACGCGCCGCGGCGTGCCGCCGGGCTTGTGCCAGAGGTCACCGATCTTGAGCCTGAAATCGGAAGCCACGCCGTCGGTCACGGCCACCTGTCCCGGGCCGGTCGGATAGTGACCGGCGACGAGGGCGAGCATGGGCTGCCCGAACGGCCCGTGAGGATCCTGGGCGCGCAGGTCGTAGGTGTCGATCGAACCGGGAACGGTCATGACCTCGTCCTCGATGACCTCGACGCGGCCGAACCGGTGCCTCAGCGCGGCGGTCTGGGCAGGCAGTTTCGGGTTGGGTCCCTGGAACGTGGCGAGGTCCTGGGCGGTACCGAAACCCGCGTTGGCGGGCGGCGGCGTGTTGGTTGCCACGGTCGCACCCAGAACCGTGGCTCCGACCGCCACAACAACCAGCGCCACGATCAGCAGCTGCTGCCGCCATTCACGCCTGAACAGGCGCCAGGCCCAGCGGAGCATGGCGCGGCGCGCAGGCGCGCCTCCGTTGCCTGAGAGCGCCCCTGTCGGCGGTCGCTCGAGTGTCGTGCTCATGGCTCCGGCGCGGGCGCCAGGAGTGACTCCGGGCTCGGAGGCGGCGAGGTCTGGTCGACGACGCGCCCGTCCCGGAGGAACACCACCCGGTCAGCCCAGGAGGCGAGGTGCGCGTCGTGTGTGACGACGACCGCGGCGACACCCCGCTTGCACGCGGCGTGGATCATCCGCATCACAGCCTCCCCGTTCGTCGAGTCGAGCGCACCCGAAGGCTCGTCGGCGAGGAGCAGGTGGCGCTCGCCCACCACAGCGCGGGCTATGGAGGCGCGCTGGCGCTCGCCGCCGGAGAGCTCGTCTGGATAGCGCGTAGCCAGGTCCGCAAGTCCGAGCTCCTCCAGCGCTGCCATTCCCGTGGCGTACGCCCTCTTCGCCGAGACACCGTCGAGCTCGAGCGGGAGGGAAACGTTCTCCACCGCGGTGAGCCCGGCGAGCAGGTTGAAGTCCTGGAACACATAGCCGATCGTGCGGCGCCGAAGGCGCGCCTTGTCATTGCGCGACATCTTCGAGAGCGGTGCGCCTTCGATGAGCACCTCGCCGCTCGTCGGTTCCTCAAGGCTGCCGGCGATCGTGAGAAGCGTGGACTTGCCTGAACCGCTCGGGCCCATCACCGCGACGAGCGCGCCACGATCGACGGACAGCTCGACGTCTTCGATGGCACGGACCTGGGCGGCTCCCTCGCCGTAGAACTTGGTGACCTTGCGTAGCTCGAGAAAGCTCATCTGCGCACCACGATCCTTCGCCGCAGGAGCGGCACCGTTGAGGGGATGGGAGGGTCGATGACGGCCCGCTGCAACCTCCCGCCGGCGGCGTCGAGCCACCGGATGACCGAGTCCAATCGGAAGAGCTCGGCGTCGACGACGAGAGCGAGGGTGAGGTCGAACTCTGCCTCGTCCTCCTTGAGGCGCGTCCACATCTGCATCAGCTCGACGAGGTAACGGCGATGTACCTGGATCACGTCGCGGACATCGATTCCAGGGACCACCAACGCGGAGAGGACCTTGATCACGAGCTGGTCCCGGGGTGGCGAGGTCATGTCCGGCGGCGTGCGGAGCCAGTGGTCGAGCTCCTTCTCCCCCTCGGGCGTGATCCGGAAGCTCTTCTGGGGGCTGTCAGCGGCCGAGTCGTCGGACTCGATGTGGCCCGCGTGCTCGAGGCGCTGGAGCGTCGAGTACACCTGACCGACGTTGAGCGGCCAGACGTCACCGGTGCTCGCCTCAAACTCCTGACGGAGCTGGAAGCCGTACTTGGGACCTGCGCTCAAAAGCGCGAGCAACGCGTGCCGGACGCTCATCGCGTCACCGATCCCCGAACCCTACGGCCTAGATCCTCGTGTACCATACGCAGTATGCTACACAGAAGGCGTTAGCTGTCAGGCCCCCGCGATACCTGAAGCCTCTCGGTCCGACCGACAGGCGGCGGGGACCGCTCCGCCGCGTCGGGACGCTTCGCCAGGCCCTAACGTGACCGTCATGCGCTATCGAACACTTGGAGGAACCGGCATCCGGGTCAGTGCCTACTGCCTCGGCGCCATGATGCTCGGCGAATGGGGCAACAAGGACCACGAAGACGGGGTGCGGATCGTGCACGCCGCCTTGGACGCCGGCATCAACTTTGTCGACACAGCAGACGTGTACTCCGGTGGCGAGTCCGAGGAGATCGTCGGCAAGGCCCTCAAGGGCCGGCGCGACGACGTCGTGCTCGCCACGAAGGTCCACGCCTCCATGGGCCCGGGCGAGAATCGCTCAGGCAACTCACGCCGGTGGATCCGCTACGAGGTCGAACAGAGCTTGCGGCGCCTCGGTACCGACTGGATCGACCTGTACCAGATCCACCGTCCCGATCCCCGAACCGATATCGAGGAGACGTTGTCGGTGTTGACGGACCTGGTCCGAGAGGGCAAGGTCCGCGCCATCGGTTGCTCGACGTTCCCAGCCGAGTTGATCGTCGAGGCCCATTGGGCCGCCGAGCGGCGGGGGTTCGAGCGCTTCCGATGCGAGCAGCCCCCGTACTCATTGTTCGCCCGCGGGATCGAGGCAGGAGTGCTCCCGGTCTGCGAACGCTACGACATGGGCGTCATCGCCTGGAGCCCGCTCGCGGGCGGTTGGCTGACCGGCAAGTACCGGCACGGCAAAGAGATCGACATGACCTCCGGACGGGCGTCGCGAATCCCGCAGCGCTTCGATCCGAGCCTGCCGGCGAACCGGCACAAGCTCGACCTCGTCGACCAGTTCGAGGCCGTGGCCGCCGACGCCGGGATGCCGCTCAGGCACCTCGCCCTTGCCTTTGTCGTGTCCCACCCGGCTGTGACCGCCGCGATCATCGGGCCGAGGACGATGGACCAGCTGCAGGACCTGCTCTCGGGTTCCGGAGTTGCTTTGGACGACGCCACGCTCGACCGGCTGGACGAGATCGTCCCACCGGGGGTCACCATGAATCCCGCCGACGCCGGCTGGCAGGGCGAATCGCTCACTGAAGCTTGGCGGCGGCGGCGGCCACCGGACCGGCGCGCTGCTAGCTGAGGTCATTCCCAGCGGGGTACGTAGCCTCCGCGGCCCATGGCGGCGCTCTCGAAAGGATTCACCGACTCGTCCACGTCGCCTCTGACCTCGGTGACCCAGGCCAAGCGCTCCTTCAGGAGACGCTCGACGCCTCCCTGCAGCGTCACCGCAGAGATGGCGCACGACCCACAGGCGCCCTGGAGCTGCACCTCGACTACGCCTGTGTCGTAGTCGACATCGACGACGGCGATGTCGCCACCGTCGGCCTGGACTGCGGGGCGCATCAGCTCGAGGAGGCCATCGAGCGCCGCCTTGCGGTGATCGCGCTCGGCATCGTCGATCACGGCGCCATGAGACCTCGCGGAGATTCCCACATCGACCGCGACCGGGGCCGCTGAGCTGGCAGAAGCAGCCGGAGTCACCGGCCTCGCGGCATCGTCGTGCACCGACCGACCTCCTTTCGCTTGCGCTGTTCGGGCCCGCTCAGCCCACTTCGATGATAGGAGGACGTAGGCTTCGGTCATGCAGCTCGTCATGCTTGCAGCCGGTCACGGTCGCCGTTTCGGGGGCCTGAAACAGCTCGCCCCTGTTGGGCCGGGAGGCGAGGCGCTCATGGACTTCACGGCCCGCGACGCCCTCGCCGCGGGCTTCGACGGTGTCATCCTCGTCGTGCGGGAGGAGATCCAGGACGAGCTGCTCGACCACATAGGGTCCTTTTGGCCGGCGGACCTCCCAGTCGAACCGGTCATCCAGGGAGCAATCGCCGGAACCGCTCAGGCCGTGGAGTCGGCCCGACCGTTCATCGACGGACCGTTCGGCGTCGCCAACGCCGACGATCTCTACGGCGCGCCGGCGATCGTGACTCTCGCAGATCAGCTCCGCCGCCCCACCCAGGGTGAGCACGTGCTCGTCGGCTACCGCCTCAAGGACACGGTCATCACCGACGACCCGGTCACCAGAGGGATCTGCGAAACCGGCGACGACGCGTTGCTCAGCCGCATCATCGAGCAGCAGGTGCGGCGCCTTCCTGACGGAACCTTCGAGGGATCTCCCATCACCGGGTCGAACACCGGACACCTGCCGCGTCTGAGCGGGGAGGAACAGGTGAGCATGAACCTGTGGGGTTTTGCGGAGTCGATGCTCGACGAGATCGACGACGCGCTCGATGGTTTCGAGCCCGCAAGCGCCCCTCACGACGAAGGCAAGCCGCCCGAGCTCCTCCTGCCCGACGTCGTCGGCCGGGTCGTGTCCGAAGGACGAGCGCGTATCCGAGTGGTCCCGTCGCACAGCCGTTGCATCGGGCTCACCCATCCCGGCGATGTGCCGCTCGTCCGCTCGCTCGTCGCCGAGGAGCTGGCCGGCTGAGGCGTTCGATGACGCGTTCGCGTCGGCTGGTGCTGGCTCTCGTCATCGACCTGGCCCTGGTGGCCGGCGAAGCCACCGGCGCGGTGTTCGCCCATTCGACTGGCCTGTTGGCAACCGCCGGGCACGACCTGGCCGACGCCGCGGCGCTCGGGCTCGCCCTCGTCGCCACCCGGCTCGCGCTCAGGCCTGCGACGGCTGCAAGATCCTTCGGGTACCACCGGGCCACGATCCTCGCTGCCCTCGCGAACGCGACGGCGATCGTGGTCGTGGCCCTTGGCGTGGTCGCGCTTGGTGCGTATCGACTCGCCCACCCAGCACACGTGCAAGGCACGCTCGTGGTGATCGTCGCGGCAGGCGGACTGCTGGGCAACGCGGGCGCTGCGCTGCTGCTCCGCGAACACATCAAAGACCTCAACTTCCGGGCAGTGGCCCTGCACTTCACCGGGGACGCAGCCGCTGCGCTCGGGGTGATCGTGGCGGGGACGGTCATCCTCGCGACGGGACGTTTCGAGGCGATCGACCCGACTGTGGCGCTCCTCATCACGCTGCTCATCGGTGCCGAGGCCTGGCGGCTCGTACGCGCGAGCCTGGACATCCTGCTCGAGTCGACCCCGCCCGACCTGGACGTCGCCGCGCTCGCTTCGGCTATCTCCGCCGCCGAAGGAGTCACCGCGGTCCACGATCTTCACTGCTGGAGCCTGTCGAGCGATGTCAGGGCGCTCTCGGCCCACCTCGTGCTCGACGGGCACCCGAGTTTGGAGGAGGCCCAGGTCGTCGGGGAGCGGGTGAAGACCTCGGTCGCCAGACGCTTCCATGTCGCGCACACGACCCTGGAGATGGAATGCGAGCCCTGTGCGGAGGACGTCGCTGAAGCTTGCGCGGTCGACCCCGTCTACCGCGCCGTCCAATAGGAGCCACCATTCTCGAGACGACGCCTGGGCTCCCGATGCCCGTCGGCCGATAGCGTTCGGGCCGATGTGTGGTCGTTTCGTTGCGAGCCGCCCCGTTGAGGAGATCGCCCGGCTGCTCGAGGTGGACGAGGTGGAGGTCCCCTCCGAGCTCGTGGCTCCACGTTGGAACGTCGCCCCGCAGGCGATGGTGCTCGCGGTGACCGAGCCGGCCCACGACCCCGGGCTTCGGCGCCTCTCGGCGTTTCGTTGGGGTCTGGTCCCATGGTGGGCGAAGGATTCCTCGATCGGCGCGCGCGCTTTCAACGCGAAATCCGAGACCGTCCGGGACAAGCCGATGTTCCGCAGCGCGATCGACAAGCAACGCTGCATCATTCCAGCCGACGCCTTCTACGAGTGGGCCCCAGCGGCTCGGGGCGACCCGATCCGCCGGAAGCGGCCCTGGTGCTTCAGGGCTTCGGGCTCAGGGCTGCTCCTCTTCGGTGGCCTCTGGGAGCAGTGGCGACCGCGGGAGGCTCAATCGGCGACGCCGCTTCTCACCTGCACCATCCTAACCACCGACGCGAACGAGCTCGTCGCCCAAGTCCACGATCGCATGCCGGTGCTGATAGCCGAAGAAGACCTCGAGGAGTGGCTGTCTCCCGAGCCGCTTGCAGCTGGAGAGCTCGCCCGGCTGATCCGTCCCGCTCCATCCGAGGCACTCGAGACGTTCCGGGTGTCTACCAGGCTCAACGATGCGCGAGAGGAAGGGCCCGATCTCGGCAAACCCATCGCAGCCGAACAGCCCGGTGACGCTCAGCTGTTCTGACCAGCCCGCCGTCGCAACCGGCAGTCCTCATGCTCAGGGCGCTCGAACAGCTCGAGCCGTCAGCCCCGCTCGAGCTGTTCGGCCTGTTGCGTCCGCTCGATCTTCCGGCGCCTTGCGAGCGCCCTACGTGTAACCTCCGCGATTCCAGCTCCATCAAGCCCGAGTCGGGAAAGGATCACATCGGGCTTGGCGTGGCGCACGAACGCCGTCGGGACACCGAGCACAACTTGGCGCGGCCCGGAAAGTCCGCTGGCTTCCGCGAGGCGATCAGCCTCGCCAACCAGGTACGAGCCGGCACCACCATGCGCGAGCCCATCCTCGGCCGTGACCACGAGCCTTGAGCGCGCTATCGCCTCCAGCAGCTCGGGGTCGGCGGGGCGGACGACCCGGGCGTCGAAGACATCCGTTTCTATGCCGTCGCTGAAAAGCCCCTCCGCCGCTTCGAGCACTGCACGGGTCATCTTGCCGATGCCGACGAGGACAACTTCGCCAGTCCCCTTTCGGAGCCTGCGCGCCCTGAGACCGGTCCCCGGCTTGGCGAGCGGGCCCGGCGACGGCGTCTTCGGGAACCGGATCAAGGAGGGACCGTCCAACTTGAGCGCCTCGGCGAGCATCGGGGCGACCTCGTCGGTGTCGGCGGGGCAGAAGATCGCGCAGCCGGGTACTTGCAGCGCTTGGACGAGGTCGTAGACACCGTTGTGGCTCGGCCCGTCATCTCCGGTGATCCCCGCCCGTCCGGCGCATATCACGACCGGCAGGTTGTGAAGGCCGATGTCGAGGTTCCACTGGTCCACCGCCCGGGCGAGGAAAGTCGAGTAGATCGCTACTACCGGCCGCAAACCGCCCATCGCCATCCCCGCCGCCGCAGTGAGCGCGTGCTGCTCGGCGATGCCGACGTCCATGAAGCGCTCCGGGTAGCGATCCTGGAACGCCAGAAGCCCCGTCGGGCCGGGCATGGCGGCGGTGATCGCAACTATGCGCTCGTCGGCGGCCGCAGCCTCGACCAGCGCTTTCGAAAACGTCTCGGTGTAGCTCTCCCCGGCATCAAGGGGGCCGGGCAGCCCGTCGTCGTCGGTCGACCCACGCACGGAGGACGCGCCAACCTGTTGGGACCCCGGGCGTGTCGAGGCGCGTCCGCCGGAACGGCTCGCCAGTGCTGGCGGCCCTGGAGCCTTCAGATCGTGAAGGCAGGCGATTTCGTCGGCCTCTGCAGGCGCGTAGCCCTTCCCCTTGGTGGTGACGACATGGAGGACAATGGGGCCTTGCCAGCTCGAAGCCCGGCGGATGGCCTGCTCGAGAGCACCGACGGTGTGCCCGTCGATTGGTCCCGTGTAGCGAATTCCGAGCGTCTCGAAGAACATGCGCGGCTCGACGACCTCGCGGACAGCCGCACTGAGTCCATGGAACGAGGTGAACGCGAGCGACGAGACGCCGGTCGGAAGTTCCTCGACCACCTGGCGCACCCGCTCACGGAGCTGCAAGTAGCGCGGGTCGAGCCGTAGATGGGTCAGCGAGACCGACAGCCTCGAAACCGTCGGTGCGTAGCTTCGGCCGTTGTCGTTCAGCACGATCAGCACCCTGGTGCCCGAATGGCCGAGGTTGTTGAGCGCCTCATAGGCCATTCCGCCCGTGAGAGCGCCGTCGCCGACCACCGCCACGACGTGACGACCTCCGCGTGCGGGGTCGCCCCTGCCCTCGAGACGAAGGGCCGTGGCGATACCGTGCGCGTAGCTGAGCGCTGTCGAGGCATGGGAGTCCTCGACCCAGTCATGGGGTGACTCCATCCTCGACGGGTAACCCGAGAGCCCATCTTCTTGCTTGAGGCGGGCGAACCCTTCACGGCGACCGGTCACGATCTTGTGGACGTAGGCCTGGTGCCCGGTGTCGAACAGGAGAATGTCCTCGGGGGAGTTGAAGACACGGTGCAAGGCAAGCGTGAGCTCGACGACACCGAGATTCGAACCGAGGTGCCCACCGGTGCGCGACACGGCCTCCACGATGAAGTTACGGATCTCCTCCGCGAGCTGGTCGCACTCTGCAAGTGAGAGGGCCTTGAGATCGGAAGGTGAATTTATGGATTCGAGGATCATGACCGTGTACCGGGTTTCAGGCTAGCGGACCGGCACAGTGCAAAGCTGACCACCCGGTCGGTCCGCTATACGCGACGCGGCAGCCAGCGGTCCGGTAGCGGCATTCGGCTCTGCGGCGCCAGCCCCGCCGGCGGCTCATGGCTCCGGCCTGCGATCGCGTGTGAGCAACTGCGCGATGAGCTGCGAGACGCGCTCGCGAGTGACCGATGCGCTCTCGACCACCGGTACGCCGAGCTCGAGATCGAGGGCGACATCGCCACGGCTGCGCTCGAGCTCCGGCTGGAGCGCCACCACTACGGAAGCGTCGCGCCACTTCGGATTCTCGAGCACGAGCAAGAAAGCAAGCAGCGACTCGCGCTGCTCGCCGACGCACTCATAGGGCTTGCGCCCCGCGGCGAACAGGTCCCGGAATCCCTCGACTTGCTCGAGGTCATCGAGGAGGTTGTGACCGAAGATGGCCGCGAGGCGATCGGGCTCGAGAAACGGGGCCAGCACGAGGAACACGAAGCGGCACTTCGGGCACCGGCCGCACCAGGCGTCGAAACGAGTGCCGGAGCGATACGCCTGATTGCAGCTTCGAAAGCCGGCGTGGTAGGCGTGCAGGTCCGCGAACCACCTTGCGATCTCGAGCTCACCGCACGAGCGCAGTGGTGAGCAGTACTCGATCGAGCGGGAGACCGATTCTCGGACCACCGACCGCAATCCGAGCTCGCACTCGGTGCTCTTGCTCCACTGGTGGTTGACCACCACGTCCCCGATAAGAGCGGTGGCTTCGTCTGCCGAGCGTTCCAGCGCCATGAGTGTGGTGTCGTAGCCGTAGACGTACCCCGCTGCCACGGCGATGAGCGACACGATCGCGGTGATCGGCACGTGACCGTTGAGCGCCCCGGCCGAGTTGAGCTCGAGCAACCGGGGCGAGACGGTCCGTGATATCGAGGCGAGTGGCAGGCCCGCGACATCCGCGGTGCGTTGCATGGCGGGACGAGGGTTGACAGCGACCAGCCAGATCGGAAGCCCTGCTGGTCGACTCGCGGCCTTCAGGGCCTCCACCAGCACAATCGAGTCCTTTCCACCGCCGATCGGCACGGCGATCCCCACCCCAGGGACGTCGTGACCGTGTCCTGTAGAAGTCGCGGCCACAGGGCGCTGGCCGAAAGCCACGGCCCCGGCCACTGATTCGGGTTCGGGTCCCACTTCCACCTCGAGCTGAAGTGGCACCTGTAGTCGGTTGGCCACCGCGAACTCGCGCAGGCCCTTGTCGTACAAGTCGTGGACAAGCCCTGCCTCCGCGCGGCTGAGCGGTCCGGACTCGATGATGATCCTTCCCGGTACCGCCGCCTTGTAGTAGCTGACGCCGGCCGCGAGATGCACGAGCCGCAGCGCGCTCTCGATGCCGGGTCCCGCACGCGACCCGAGCGGAGGCCCGCCGAACTCGACGATCTCCTGAAAGCTGTGGGTGTCGTCGAAGGCGTAGTCGAAACGGGCGATGTTGCGTGCAGCATCGAAGTCGAAGCCGACGACCCTGAACGTCTCGACACTCGCCAACTCGGGCTCCGTCACGATGTCCCCCTTCGACCCCGGTGGCCTTCTTCGACGCCGGCGGCCTGCCGGAAGCGCCGGCCGCGATCGAGGTAGGACCCTTCGTCATGGGGAGTCGGCGCCGCCGGTGAGAACAGCACCACCGCCACGCCTGGACGAGACGACGCGAGTTCGACAGCGACTTCGAGAGACGGCGCCGGCTGCCGTTGAACGCTGCTCGAGATGTCGTCGAGCGCCGCTGCAACCGAGGCACCGGCGCCCCCGATCCAGAAGACGACCGGCTGCGGCAAGCTTGAGTCGATCGCCCGGGCGAGCGGAATGTAGTCGACGCCACGGTCGTGTCCGCCGACGATCAAAGACACCTGTCTTCCGGCAAAGACACGAAGTGCGACGACCGTCCCCTCCGGGTTGCTCGCGAGCGCGTCGTCGATGTAGCTGACGCCGTCGATGTCCCCGATCGGCTCGAGCCTTGATCGGGGTGCTGTGACCGCGGAGAGCTCGTGTTCCAGCCGCTTCTGATCGGGCGGCTCACCGGTGATCAGGAGAGCAGCCGTGACGGCGCCGCAGGCGTTGAGGAGGTTGTGCTCCCCCAACAGTTGAAACCCCCCGAGGTCGAGGGGGCCGAGATCGGGCACGACGACCTTGGCCCCTTCGAGACGCACCGGACCACCCTTGCCGTAGAGGACCCTGCCGGCCAGCTGTGAGCTCCGGGCAACGGCCTCGTCGCAGCGTCCGTTGACGGCGACGGGAACCTCGTCGCGATGGGAGAACAGGCGGAGCTTGTCCTCGTAGTAATTCGTGAGGTTCCGGTGCCAGTCGAGGTGGTCCGGTGCCAGCAACGTCAGGACGCCGACCGAGGGCGACGTCGTCACGTCCGCAGTCTGGAAGCTCGAGAGCTCGACGACAAACACATCATGGGCGTCGTCGTCGTACAGCTCGGTCAAGGGACGGCCGATATTGCCGGCAAGCGCGACGTCGAGCCCATAGGCACCGAGGGCAGCCGCCGTGAGCATCGCGGTGGTCGTCTTGCCCTTGGATCCGGTCACGGCCACGATTCGCCGGTCCTGGAAGTCCTCCATGAACAGCGCCGCCGGAGTCGTCACCACCGCACCGAGCCGGGCCGCCTCGGCAAGGCGCTCGTCGTATCGCGAGACTCCGGGCGAGCGGACGACGAAGTCGAAACTGCGATCTTCGAGGACCGATGGCGACTGCACATCGAGCTCGGCCAGCTCCGCCTTGATCGCCTGCCGAGGACCCTCAGGGGCGGTGAGGTCCCCCACGACATCGTCGACGACGACAAGCTCCGCGCATGTCGGGCCGACGCGCCGGGCGAAGGACCGACCTTCAATGCCTGCCCCGAACACCACGACCCGCTTGCCAGCGAGCGCCGCGACACCTCCGATCAGCGGCACGCCGCGATGGTACACAGGCGCTCTTAGCCGTCGGTCAGCTCAGGACCGAGTTGGGTGGCACGACACCCAGGATGACACGGGACTCGCGCCGAGCGCGCGACGGCGGCGGGGGGATCGGTCGCGGCCTGCCGGTGGCCAGGGATCAGCCTTGCTCACCACGAGGCTCGTCGAGTGCCGTTAGCGTTACAGCGTTCACGAAGATCGAGCATCAGGGAACCAGAGGGTGACAGCCATGATGACCAGAACGACCAGAGCCGCACAGCGCGAACAGCCGGCGGGCCGGTCATGATCGTCGGGGTCCCTGCGGAGGTCAAGGTCGCGGAGTGCCGAGTCGCCATCACACCCGATGGCGTCCGCGGGCTGACGGCGCTCGGCCACCAGGTGCTCGTCGAGACGGGCGCCGGCACTGGGTCGTCCCTGAGCGATGCAGAGTTCGTGACAGCAGGAGCGACCCTGGTCGACGCCGCCGCTGCGTGGTCTGCCGAGCTGGTCTGCAAGGTGAAAGAGCCACAGGAATCGGAGCTCTCCTATCTGCGGCCCGGCCTCGTGCTCTTCACGTACCTCCACCTCGCCGCCTACCCCGGCGTAGCCAAGGCACTGCTCGAGTCCGGCGCCACCGGGGTCGCCTACGAGACGGTGCAGCTCCCTTCGGGAAGCCTGCCCCTCCTCGCACCGATGAGCGAAGTCGCCGGACGGATAGCGACCCAGGTCGGCGCGCACTTCCTCGAGGCTTCCCACGGAACGCGAGGCATCCTCCTCGGAGGCGTCCCCGGCGTACGGCCGGCTCGCGTCGTGATCATCGGTGCCGGCCACGTGGGATGGAACGCCGCGTGGATCGCCCAGGGGATGGAGGCCGAGGTCCTGCTCCTCGACCGGGACATCGACCGGCTGCGGTGGGTCGACCAGATCCACCAGGGCCGGATCATGACCCTCGCGTCGAACCACGGGTCGATCGAGCGGGCCATCTCCGAGGCTGATCTCGTCATCGGTGCCGTCCTGGTCGCCGGCGGAAGGGCGCCGATCGTCGTGACCGAGGAGATGATCGCCGCGATGAGACCTGGATCGGTCATCGTCGACGTCGCGGTCGACCAAGGTGGATGCGTCGAGACGACACATGAGACGACACATGAGAACCCCACCTACTTCGTGCACGGCGTGCTCCATTACGCAGTCGGGAACATGCCCGCCGCGGTGCCGCACACTTCGACATATGCGCTCACGAACGCCACATTCCCCTACCTCGTGGAGCTCGTCGAGCACGGCGTGGAGGCTGCAGCGACCGCAGATCCGGCACTGCGCGGCGGTATGAACACGATCGGTGGCAACTGCACGAACGCGGCGGTGGCAGCTGCCCTCGACCTCGACTGGGTCGACCCGATGAAGGTGGTGTCCGGCTGAGGCAGTGGGTCTGACGCCTCCTGTCGGGTCTATCGCCGCCCTTCGGCGCGCCGCTCCCAGCCTGAGCCCGATCTTGCAACCAGGCCGAGCGTCGAGAGCCACTCGAGGGTGACCGCCGCCCTGGCGAGCTCCAGGCCGGAGCGCTCGCATACGAGCTCGAACGGGATCGCACAGTCCTCGAGTGCCTCCAGCACCGAATGCTCGGCCGGTGAGAGACGGGCGGTGACGGCCGGAAGGATGTCGCGCGGGACGCTCGCCTGGGCGAGTGACCGGGCACCCCGGGTGAAGGGCACGACTGCTCCCGGCACAAGCGAGCTCCAGCACCGCGAGCACGTCAGCGGCGTCCATTGTCACGCCACAGCCGTCTTCAATGAGGGAGTTGGTGCCTTCGGACGCGGGGCTCCTCACCGATCCTGGAACCGCGAGAACCGTCACACTGCGTTCGTCCGCGGCCGTCACGGTGTGCAGCGCCCCTCCCGCCTTGTGGGACTCGACGACAACCACGACATGGGCAAGCGCGGCAATGAGCCGGTTCCGAAGGGGAAAGCGCCACCTTTCCGGTGCCGTTCCGGGTGCCGCTTCGGAGAGGATGCCCCCGGCGGCCTCGAGGCGAGCCCAGAGCCGATTGCTGCTCGCGGGGTAGACGACGTCGACTCCCCCACCGACGACGGCGACGGGCGGTGTCGGGCTCTCGGGCGCGAGTGCCCCCTCGTGAGCCGCCGCGTCGATGCCAGCGGCCAGGCCGGAAACTACGACCACACCGGCAACTGACAGGTTCGCTCCAAGCTCGGCCGCGACGCTCGACCCGCAGTACGTCGCTGATCTGGTGCCCACGAGCGCCACACATGGCCCGTCGAGCTGAGCGATCGACCCACGCGTGAACAGGATCTCTGGCGCAGCCCGGTCATCGACGAGGCGAGCCGGATATCCGGACAACCCTCGGTGGCATACCGTCGTCCCCGTTGCCACCAAGTGCTCCCAGACGAGGGCGGGGTCTGCCTCGATTGCTGCCCGTCGCCAGCCGTCCACGATCTGGGCGGTGCGCAGGCCACCGCGGGTCGGAACCTGCTCGGCACCCATCAGGCGCGACGTGAGACGCGCCCTGGGGGCGCGCAAGTCAGCGGACACCTCCTGCGCCGATCGGCCGCGCAGCAGGCGCTGAAGCCGCTGCGGAGTCATCGAGACGAGCCCGGCCAAGGTCGCCGCGTACGCCGCATCCGGCAAGTTGTCTCCGTGCTGCATGGGACACCCGGAGCTGTTCGTGCTTCCCCCGGTCCGCTCAGCAGGGCAATTCACCCGGCCCGGAGCTCGAGCGCCATCGCGACGTGAATTTCGTCAAGGGTCATCTTCGGGGCATCGAGGTCCGCAAGGGTCAAAGCAACCCGCCGTACGCGATCGAGACCGCTGGCCGAGAGCGCGCCCGACCACAACTGGCGCTCGAGCAGATCGCGTGCGGCTTTGGTGAGGGGGGCCTGCAGCTCGAGGCTCGCCGAGGGCAAGGCCGCGTTCGCCAGCACGCCCCGCCGGCGCGCGAGAGCGCGCAACTTGGCGACACGCTGGGCCACAGAGGCGCTCGACTCGGCTGGAGTCGAGTCGAGGAGCTCACAGACACTCGGCCTGCCGACCGCGACGTGCAGATCGAACCGGTCCAACAGCGCTCACGAGAGCCTCCTCGAGTAGCGGGCGAGCTGAGCAGGCGAGCAGACGCAGCTGCCAACCCCCACTCGTTCGCCGCACGGGCAGGGGTTCATCGCCGCAACGAGGAGAAACCGGGCCGGGAAACTGACAGTCTCCCTCGCACGAGCGACTCGGATGACTCCCTCCTCGAGCGGCTGACGAAGCAAATCGAGCAGCGGGGAAGGGAACTCACCGAGCTCGTCTAGAAACAGCACGCCGTCGGTGGCGACACTCCAGCCGCCTGACCGCCTCGACATGACGAGGCCGCTACATCGGATGCACTTCGCAGGTGCTGTGTGAGATACAGAGCACGCACCCGACCCGCATAGCGGCCGCACTCGGTCGCGTTAGCGACTCATCACGCATAGGTGCCGATTACGAAGTCACCACAAGCGGAGCTTGCTCAGCTGACGCACAAGCCAGGCTCCTCGCGACGCGGCCGACAGAGACTCGGACGGGCTGAAGTCTGCCACTTCGTACTGGACTTGATTCTTGGCGAAGAAAGCGTCGAAGTCCTCTAGAGCCTTGCGCAGCGTGAT
>PLIM01000171.1 GCA_003139355.1 Acidimicrobiaceae bacterium
ACTCGTGAACTCATGGTCCGGATCGGTCACTCCAGTCCACGTGCAGCCCTCATCTACCAGCACGCCACCGAGGAGCGCGACCGCGCGGTAGCTGACCAGCTCGACGCACTGATTGCTTCGACGGAACGGACACCGCGGGCAAAGGTAGTGAAACTGCCGCGCGATCCACGCGCGATGGATGCGGGCTAACTCACGGCATTGATCCGAGAAATAGCCTCTGAACAGCCTAAACGCTGGAGGCGGCGCCCAGAATCNNAGGGCTTTGCAGGCCCTTGCCTAAACCACTCGGCCACGCCGCCCGGTCAAGCATCCTCACTTCGAGGACCGACGGTCTGAAGCCGACCGACGTCCTGGTAAGCCGCCCAACACTACCGCGCTGTCTGCGGGTGCCTGTCTGCAGGAGCCGAGAGCTCCTCGAGGAGGGCCGCCATCGCCTCTGGGTGCGTGAGCATCCACCAGTGGCCCGCACCCTCGGGCGGACAAAGCCTGGCGCGGGACCGTTCGGCGGACCGCTGGGCAGCGCGCTTAGCTCCGCGGGCCATAGCGACGGGATCAGCCAGGGGCGCCAACGCGAGCCCGGGCGCCGGGACATCGGAGAAATCCGCGTCCCAGTCCTGGTGAACCAGGATCGCGGACCGATACGGGGCGAGGATCGCGTCTGCCATCGTGCGGTCGAGGGCGTCGGCCATGATGAGAGCGTCCGCTTCCGGTACGCCGAGCGGAACGAGGGCGGTGGCTCGCTCGGCAGTGCTGAGGGAGAGTTGCGCGTCCATCCACTGTTCACCCTCGCTCGCCGTCTGCCAGATCCTTGCCAGGGGATGCCGGATGAAACGAGCATCCACGGCACCCGCCGCGTCCGTCACCCAACTCGTGACGAGATCCGGCCAAAGGATGGCGGCACGTACCACGAGGATGCCACCCCAGTCGTGGCCGACGAGGTGGACTGGCTTGTCGTGACATTCGAGCACGTTGACCAGCCAATCGGCGTAGCTCTCCGTGGCCGGCTCCTAACCCTCCGGCACAAGGCAGCCAAGGCCCGGCATGCAGAGCGCGACGTGGCCATCGGTCGAGAAGTGATCGCGCAAGTCGTCCAAGACCCTGTGTGTCTCGGGGATTTCGTGGCCGAACAGGACTGTGTTCGGTGAAGGCTACGCCGGGCGGCTCGTGCGGCGGGCCGTCGTGAAGGCCTTCCCGCAATCCTTTCGAGCGCCTGGTCCGTATGACCCTCTGAGCCGGAACGCAGTACCGGCGTCCACACGGACCCTGAGGAGGATCACCATGCGGTTTGTTGCCAAGGCCCACTTGCGTCGTCACGCGGCGCTTGTCGGTGCGGTCGCACTGAGTGCCGGAGTAGTGGCCGGCATCTTGCCGTCGCTGGATGCGCCAGCGTCGGCCGCGCCTCGTGCGTCCGCACCGGTGCTGCTTTCCATCAATACCGCCAGCTATCCCGGTGTGCTCGGGAACTCGAAGAAGTACTCCCTCTACCTTCTCCACGACGAGGCCGGCGGGAAGCTTCACTGCGTGGGCAAGTGCCTGCAGTCGTGGTTTCCGCTGTATGTGGCAAAGGGGAGCCACCCGTCGGTCGGCGCGGGCGTGAAGGGGAAGTTGGGCAGCGTCGCCCGGAAGTTGAGCAAGACGGACACCAAGTATCAGCTGACCTACAACAGCTTCCCCGTCTACACCTTCTCCGGTGACACGGGACCCAGGCAGTCCAACGGCGAGGGCATCGAGTTCGCCACCGGTGTCTACTGGTACCTGCTGCATTCGTCAGCTACGACAGCGGCGGCTACGCCGGTGGCAGTATCGGGATCGTCCGGCGGCGGCTGGTGAATCCTGGCGCAGCCCGGTGACTTGATCTGGCGAGGATCTGGGAGACCTCGTGTGCCCAGTGGCCGTGCGACCCGTCGCGCCGACACCGGGCACGAGAACGCCAGCGAGATCTGAGCCGAGGCGGCCGAAACGCTCGTCCTTCCTTGAGCTGGTCGGCGGTTGGTAGGGACGCTCAGGCCCCAGCGGCGTGGAACCCGCCGTCAACGTGGATGATCTCCCCGGTCGTTCGCGGGAACCAGTCCGACAGAAGAGCCACACAGGCCCGTGCGACTGCCTCGGAGTCTCGAGCGCCTCATCCTCGCGAGATCGTTGGCACGTCGGCCAATGGAAGTGTCGTCAAATTGCTCCGAGGCGACTTGGCCCGGCCGAGAGTAACTCCGGCTCAGTCCGGGTAGTCGACCATCACCGTGCCGGCGAAAGCCTCGACGCGGTTCCTGCCTTCGCTCGGCCAGCCACATACGAGGTAGCCGAATCCCGCATCCGCCAATCGTTCGATGTTGGCGCGCACGTCGGCGTCTGGCTCCGACAGCGAGAGCGACGAGGCCCTGCCGATCGCGGCGGGATCCCTACCGGCCTTATCTGCCAGCTGGTCGAGGCGAGCCGATAACTCGGCCAACTTCTCCGGACTGCCATAGGTGTGCCAGACGTCGGCGTAGCGTGCCGCGAGCGGGAGGGTACGCCGTAGCCCCGAGCCGCCGATCCAGATTGGTGGGTGAGGGCGCTGGACGGGGATTGGCCGCAGGCTCGCCTCGGTAAGGGTGAAATGGTGCCCTTTGTAAGAGACGACATTGCCCGTCGAGAGGCGAACGATGATCTCGAGGGTGTCCTCTAGGCGGTCGAAGCGCTCGGCGATAGGCGGGAACTCGATCCCGAGCTGGCGGTGCTCGGCCTCGAACCACGCGGCGCCCAGAGCTAGCTCCAATCGTCCGTGGCTGGCGTGATCAACCGTGATGGCCTGCGCGGCCAGGACAGAGGGGTGCCGGTAGGTCACACCGGTGACGAGCAGCCCGAGACGTATCCTGCTTGTCGCGGTGGCCAGCGCGGCGAGTGTGGTCATGCCTTCGAAGCACTCACCCGGACCTTCGCCGTACATCGGCACGTAGTGATCAAACCCCCACGCGCCGTCGAAGCCGAGCTCTTCCCCGAATCGCACGCGATCGACGACCTCGTCGAAGGCCATCCGCTGCTGGGCGACGTCGATCCCGAAACGCATACCGTCGAAGCTAGCCGCCCGGGTGGTCTCGGTAGGGGCGTGGCAGTCGATCGTGACCATTCGGGCCTGGTCGGGCGTGAGCGTACAGGTGGGCGAAAAGGATGACCGCCGACGAGTCGCGCCGAGCCGCTTGCCCCGAACGCCGAGCACACATCCCCTTCGTTGTCGCTGTTAGTGCCGTTGGGGCAGCCGATGTTTGACCAAGCGTCTGTCAGGTCGGTTGTGTACAGGTTGGCACCGCTCAGTTCGGTGGCAGCCATCAGGTCGGAGTCCTCCAACTGTTCAAATGTGCCACCTGCCACGATCCAGGCTCCTGTTCAGCAGCGCCTGTCAGGACGGCCCACAACGGGCCAGGACAGGTGGGGCAGTGGAACACCCGCCGGCAGACCAGCCACAGAACCGCTGTACGGCGCTTTACTCACGCGCGCGGAACTTGGCGAATTGTCCGTCGCTTCGGGAGCCGCGTCTTCTCAGCGTCGCGGGCGTAGACCGGACATTCTGTTCCGAGCCCTCCTGTGGGTCGGGCGCTTGGGGTGGCTGCCGTCAAGAGCGTCCCTTTCGTTCGTGATGGGCGTGCGAGAGTTCGCTCCGGCTGCCGGAGGGACGGCTCCTACGATTGGGCG
>PLIM01000126.1 GCA_003139355.1 Acidimicrobiaceae bacterium
CCACAGGAACCCCAGGAGAACCCTGCACGTTGAGGTCGGGGCAAGCGATGGGCCGGGTGCTCGGGTGATCGACACGCTGGCGGTCTCGCCGCGAGCGGTTGTGCTGGTTTCAGGCCCTGCACCGGTAGTCCCGTTGTCGTGGCATTCGGCGAGCTTCGCCGGGCTGCGCTTCTCGGTTCCAACGAACTGGCCCATCAGTCGGACCGAGGTGACTCCCGGTCTAGGAGCCATCTGTCGGACACAGGGCATGGCGTTTCTCGGCACGAGAGTGATTCTGAGCACCGATGCCCGGCCCTTGCTCCTTCCCCCTTGTGCGTACACTCTGCCGACTCCCCAGCAACCGGAAAACGGGGCCCAGGTCGATTCGGGGTTACGTACCGAGCCGACGGTGACGCTCTCCTTTTCGGCTCACTGTCTGGACCTGCACGGCTTGACCGCAATCCCTGCTATTTCGCCTGCCTACTCCATCCTCGTTCTCAGGGTAAACGTGCCAGGGCGCGACAAGCCCGTCTTCGTCTCCATCGGGTTGGCCGGGAACGGCATGGTCGCACGGACGATCCTGTACTCCTTGCGGGCGGCATGATGCGCACAGGGCATCTTCGAAGCCTCCTACGGTGGGCATCGGAGTACGTCGTGACCGCCGAGCGGGCAGGCAATGCCCTCTTGGTGATGGCGGCGGTGCTGCTGGTCGTTGCCCGCTGCCTGCCCTGGTGGACGTTAAAGTTTTGGATTGCTTCGAGGCCAATGAGCACCTTCTCGGCGCAATCCGACGGCTTCTCTGGCTGGGGATGGCTGAGCTTCGCCGGGGGGTTGCTGGCTCTCCCCCTGGTGGCGAAGCTCGTTGTTGCTAGGAGGACATCCCTCGGCAAGCATCTCGACAGTCGGGCCCTGGCGGGGGTCACCGTGGCAGCCGGAATCACGGAACTCCTTGGCAACCTGCTGTTCGTCGTCGCGGCCCCCAAGACCGTAATAGCCTTTGGCGGTGGCCAATATGCCAGAAGGGGCCTGGGCCTCGACATCGCCATGGTGGCAGGTGTGGTGCTCATTGCCAGTGGCCTGATCATGGTCGTTTCGAGGAGCCGACGGGCACCCGCGTCTTCCGAACGGGATGCTGCTCCGATGCCCGTGGGACAGGGCTTTCGCGCCACGCCATCGTGGCCGGAGGGCGAGAAGAGACGAAGGCAGGCACGGTCCGTCACTCCATAACCATGTTCACCGGCGCCGTGCTTGTCGTTATCGGGATCGGTGTCGGGGTGCTTGTCGCGACTGGCAACGGCGCGCTTTCACCGGTCCGCGTGTCGACGGCTGCTCCACCGACCGTTGTGTGCGGGGTCACTCTGAGCCGAGCGGCTAGCGGGGTGACGCTCTACGACATCACCGCCGCGGGCTTCAAGCGAGGCTTGATCGTCACTGCACCGACGCCCGGGGGCGGCGTGTTCGTCCAGGTGGCCGAAAGTTGCGACCACGGCAGCAAGGTCACGATCACATCTGTCGGTGTGCTTCGGGTGATCAGGGCCGTCTGGGCTGCCGACCGCTTGCCCATCGTCTTGGTGCTTGAAGCCCTGTGTCCTGCGTCCGTCACGTTGGCCGCGCGTCAACAGGGTCGCGTGGTGGATGTGCTGAGACTGGACTTCCCGAAGGCTGAAATCTCGAGCCCGTAGGCTCGACATATGCTCGGACCAGCTCATACGGCGCCAGACCACACGCAACCCAATGACCTGGAACGACCTGGGAGTTAAGAGGTTGCCGGTTCAAGTCCGGCCAGCCCGCTCGTCGAACCATCTTCCCTGGTGTTGTTCGAACCGGCGCTCGACACCGCCAAGTGGGAGATGGAGCGTGATGACATCAAGAGGCTCGTGCCGGAGCGGCTCAGCGACGCCCCCGCGCCTCGCCGTGGGCGGGACGCGGGGGATGCTGGCTGCGTGGTGGAGCCGAGTGATCGCGACGTCCGCCCTCGGGAGGT
Source organism: Acidimicrobiaceae bacterium (assembly GCA_003139355.1). Taxonomy (GTDB): domain Bacteria; phylum Actinomycetota; class Acidimicrobiia; order Acidimicrobiales; family Bog-793; genus Fen-455. The sequence goes on from PLIM01000126.1 coordinate 1,964, forward strand.
GGCGGGATCGAGCCGACGCCGGGCACTTCGTCAGGCCACACGAGCAGAACGGCGCAGGGCGCGTGGTCCACGACAAAGCGCGTCGCCGGGCCCAAGCTGTGCGGTCCCAGGCGGGAGCGGTCGCCGTCACGGGCCGCCACCAGCAGGTCAGCCGCCTCTGCGGCAGCCACGACCTCCCGCTCGACGCGTCCTCGGCGGATCACCTGGACGACCCCGGCTCGTCCGAGCAGCCCGGCGGCAGCCGCGAGGAGAGCTTCCCCCGAAGCCGCCGCTTCGGCCGCCATCTTCTCGGTCAGGCCGGGCCGGGGTCGCCACCGTCCCATCAACCCCTCAGGCGCAGCGCCGGCTGCGTGGGACACGTCCTCGGCCACGACGTACAACAGCGACACCCGGGCGTCGGCGGGGATGAGCGGCGCGGCGGCCACAACGCAACCCTCCCAGGTTCCTTCGGCCAGCCATACGATCACCTGCACGACGGGATCATCCCACCACTCGGAGCGACAGCCATAGAGCGACCGTCGAAGCCAGGAGCACAGGCGGCACGGTGAGTGCCCCCAACCGCAGGAACTCCGACGTAGGCGGCTCGGCCTGGTGCCGGCGCAACGTTCGTCGCCACAGCAGCGTCGCCAAGGACCCCACGTAGGTGAGATTAGGCCCGGTGTTGACGCCGATCAGCACTGCCAACACCGGACCGGCGCCGCCGGCAGCGACGGCGGGGAGCAGTAGCAAGACCGCGGGGAGGTTGTTGATCGCGTTGGCGAGCACGGCGGCGAGGGCCGCCAGCGCGAGGAGCGACCACAGCGAGGAGCCGTGGGGGACCAGCTGCTCCACCGCGCTCCCCAGACCGCGGTACGAGACGGCGGCCACGATGAGCCCGAGCGCGAGCACGAAGGCGAGAAACGGTACGTCCACCATCACCGCCACGTCCTTGAGCGACGCCTTCCTGCTACCTACAGCCGGGAGCACGAGCGCGACCGCCCCAGCTGTGGCCGCGAAGACAGGACTGATGTGGACGATCGAGGTGACGAAGAAGCCGAGCAGGGTGAGGCCGATCACCACCACCGGGTAGGTGGGCAGCACGGCGCGGCGCCCCCGATCGCTCACGCCCCGACCGACCAGGTCGCTGGCGAAGAACCTCCTCAGTACCAGCCATTCGACTGCGATCGCGGCCAGCCACGGCAGGGCCATGATCGCCCCGAAGCGCGCGAATGACAGCCCGCTGGCCCGGTACGCCAGGAGGTTGGTCAGGTTCGACACCGGCAACAGCAGCGAGGCCGAGTTTGCCAGGTGCGTGCAGGCGTAGACGTGAGGTCGCGCTCGGAGCCGAAGTTGGGTCGCAGTGACGAAGACCATCGGCGTGAGCAAGACCACCGTTGCATCGAGGCTGAGGACCGCGGTCACGGCCGATCCCACGAGGAACACAACCGCGAGCAGTGCGACCGGTCGGCCGCGCGAGGCGGCTGCCATCCACGTTCCGGCAGCGGCAAAGAGCCCATCGCGTTCCGCCATCCCGGCGAGCACTAACACCGCCGCGAGGAACCCCAGCGTCGGCCCGAGGCTGCGCGCCTCCTCGGCTGCCACGTGCAGGGGCAGGATGGCGAGCGCCAGCACCAGGGCAGCGGCTGGCACTGAAACCACCGCTTCGGGGAGACCCCACGGCCGGACTACCGCGACAACCAGCGTGGCGCCGAGCAGGACGATCGCGAGGACCTCGCCAGGAGCGCCCGACACCTCGTTCTCAGATTCGCCGGTTCGACGACGGCTGTCGCTTGCCCGCCGTGGAAGGGTCGGCGGCGGCGCTCATCACTCGAATGGTCGCAGGGACGGCCCGAGATCCGCAACCGCTCGTAGGTGTGGATGGCCCGAGCGGTTCGACCTTCGAACCGGCGGCAGGCTTGTCGTGGGGCGTGAGCCTCGACCCGGCGGCCCTGTCGGTGACATCTCAAGCTGCCGATCTGTAGAGGTTCGGAGTCCCGGTCAGGATGATCTCCCGTCTGGCGTGGGTCTTCGGTGGCGGTCCCGAGTAGCTGAGCCTATGCGGCCGCCTCCTTGCTCGCACTGACGCGAGGGCGCGTATCGTGGCATGCGAGGACGGTGGAGCGAGAACCCGGCCCAGGTCCGGTCGGGTCGTCGCTGAGACCCGCTTGGCAGATCTCAAGGAGGGCGGCACGGTGCGAGGGCGGAGTTGGCGGCTGGCGACGATGCCGGTTCTTGTCGGAGTTGGTCTTGCCTGCTATTCGCTCGGAGCTGCGAACGGCGCGACCGCGAGCGGGACAGGTCGCGCGGCGGTGCGTGCGACGGGGGATTGGGGTTTCTCACCTCTGTTCATGACGATCACGCCGTCCAAAGCACGGCTGACGATGAACCTGCGGCTCGAGTGCTTCTCCGTGGCCGGGTGCACGGCGGACAGCGGGCTGGCGCTGGGGCCGAGGGATTCCTACGGCCGCACGATCCACTTCGCGGGCACCTCGGCCACCAGCGAGCCGCTCGTGACCTCCGGTGGGGCCGTTGTCGGGTCGTGCACGATGGACCGGTCACCTTCTGGCGACATCAGCTGTCATTCGTCGAGCAATTCGATCAGGGTCCCTGTTCGCGGATGGGTGGGGACGAGGGACAGGATCACTTACACGGCCTTCACGCCGGCCAAGCCGGGTGAGCCGCTCGCCAGCGACAGCTGGAGCGACAGCCCGACAGACGTCGATCCAGGAAACAAGACCGACAACGACAGCCAGCTCATCTTGACGCGTCCGGCTCCGAATCCGATCTGGGTCTTCATGAACCCCACCGCCGTGGCGTTCGCCTCCGGCGAGGCCGCCCAGACCGAGCAGGTCGGGTTCATGTGTTCGACGGAGAGCTTCTGCCATGTGGCGCCGGGCGTGAGCTTCACGGCGGCCCTCAGCCCCAGTGGCGTCCACTATCCGCCGCCGGAGCGCCAGACGCGGATCCTCTCGGGTGTCGACATCGACTACTTCTGCAGGTTCACCGATACGCGTGGTTACAAAGGCCCCGGAACCAACCTGGCGACGTGTCGGGTCGCTTCCGCCACGATCATCAACCACTACGGCGGGGCGGTTCTCGAGCTTCCGATCGAGGCTGCTTCGAGCGCGTACCCACAGAGGTTCGACTACCGCCTGACGCTGTCATCGGCTCACGGTGCCACTGGAGAGGACGTCTACACGGACCTCGCCATCGTCGCCGGCCTTCGGATTACCACGGCTCCCAGGCTGCCCGAGGCGAAGGTCGGCCACACCTACGACGTGGCCTTGCACGCCACCGGCGGCGTGCCGACCAATGACTGGACCGGCCCGCCTGTGCTGCACCATGACTGGGCGCTGTTTGGCAGCAGCCTTCCTCCTGGGCTGATCCTGAGCAAGGGCGCCATCTCCGGAACGCCGACGAGGGCCGGGTCGTACAGTTTCCGCCTCGTGGTTTCTGACGGCCAGGGCGATCAAGTGGTCGGGAGCTTCGCCATCGCGGTCGCCTGATGGCGACCGCAGACAATTGATCCACTTGCGACGCGGCCGGGCCACGTAGGATCGGTTGCGGAGCCTGCCCTGGGACAGGCGCCAGACGCCGGCACAGGTGCTGGCGTGCTACACACGAGGTGACAAACCCGAGGGGACCGAATGGTCAGGGACCGATGAGCGACGAGATGGAGTACCGGAGGTTCGAGGCCCTTGAGTCTGAGCTCTCTGAGCCTGAGACCGATGGTGTGGGAGTGTCCGAGTTCGACGAAGTGCGGAACGACCTTCTCGCGGCCATCGAGGAACTTGGTCTGGGGACGACCGATCCGGAGCACACCGGCTCGCCTGAGGCTGGGTGCTGCCTGTCAATCGTGCCCGTGGACCGTCATGGCCACGGGGGCGTCGTGGTGAGTTGGCTCTTACGAGACCCGGCTGTTCCCGGCGGGACAGGACCTCTGGGTGGGATCGAGTCCGTGGAGATTCTCAACGAAGCGCTCGGACCGGTGCTGTTGGCCCTGGGGTTCCCGATCGAGCCCTACGCGGTTGACGGCCGTTGGATCGTGACAGGCTCTCGAGGTGCCGGCTGAAGTGCCGAGCTCCTTGCGAACACGGCCACGCCGATAGCGGAACCAGCCGGTCTGACCGCGCGTCAGTGCGGTTCCCATGCACCAGGGCGCGACACGAGCCGGACGACCGGGTTGGGAAGCTTGCCGGACACGACCTGCTCCAGTGTGACCTCGTCGAGCACGCCTCGCAGACATGCTCGGACCGCAACCCAGACCTTTTGCAGGTGTATCGCGGCAGCTTCGTAGCTGGCCGACTCGGGGCGCATGCCGCGCACTTCTGCCAGGGGGCCCTCGAGCCGGCGGAACACCTCACCGACGGTGATCTCCGACGCGGGCCGCGCGAGCTTGTAGCCGCCTTCGTTGCCGCGCTGGCTCGTGACGATCCCCACCCGGCGAAGATCGTTCAGTATGGCGCGCAGAAAACGAACGGGAAGGCCTTGAGCCTGGGCGAGCTCCTCAGCGGTGAGTGGCTCTCCGTCTTGGGCCGCCAAGGTGCACAGCGCCCGCAGCGCGTACTCAATTCTGGCTGAGATGTGCATGCACGCGTCCCGTCGCCTAAGGGCTACCGCCGTAGTCGGAAGCCGATTCCACCCATGAGTCGATTCCCTAAATCGATTGAGCAGGTGGAATCTATCAGCGACAAGAGTCGCCCGTGATCTGTGAGAACTCAGTCCTCGACGAGCAGGCTGGAGTCGACCGCCTGTAGGTAGCTGCTCCAAGCTGCACGGACGGCTTCACGGTGAGCGTCGAGCTCGCCATCCACCGCTTGTCGGTAGGACGACCTTGTGCTGTCCACCGACTTCAGGTAGGCGTCCCGGGCCATGGACATGCTCTCGTTGTACGCCTTGCGGACCTGCGCAGCCAGCTCGTTGTAGGTGGCACGCGCCTGAGCGACGACGTCACGGCGCATCGTCGCAGGGGCGTTGGCTACTGAATGCTTGTAGTCGGCCCAAGCCTCGTCGATCGCTATGCCGTGGGCTTCTTCGGCGGCACCTTGCGCCTGTTCGTAGACGTCCCGCACCGGCTTGAGGGCTTGCTCGTAGTCTGCCCACGCGCCCTCGACGGCCTCTCGATAGACCTCCCAGGCATCATCGATGATGCTCAGGTAGTGGTTGCGTGCTTCCAGGTCCGACACGCCGCTGTCGCCGTCTCTAGGCATCAGCCACCCTCCTCTCGGGCCAACGTCCGAGCAGTCGCCCGGAATCTTGTCTTCTCACGGAAACGCCCATTACGTGCCGTTCTGTGTAGCTACGTCCACGACTCTCGTGGCGGTAGGACCCTTGTGAACAGAAAATGCTAGCGCTCGCGATGCTACTCGGACGAGCCATCTCAGGGCACGACCTGGATGACCGCAAGGCGCGAGCTGGTCGGCGCCGTCTGTCATGGTGCTCGGCGTGCTCGTTGCCGGCCTGCGAGCAGGGCTCGGACCTCCCGTTGGGAGGCGAGAAAGCCTTCGTGGGTGACCTCGGACAAACGTGCAAGGTCACGATGGGTGGCCTCGATCGCCGCGAGATACGGCGAGGGCTTGCGAACCGAGCGACGACCTCCGAAAGTCCGTTCGCGCGCCCAAGAGCAACGGAGGTCGTCCATCGCGCGCGTGCACGCTACATAGAGGAGCCTGCGCTCTTCGGCGACGGCCTCGCAACTGCGTGCATGGGCGATCGGGACAAGTCCTTCCTCGAGCCCGGTCACGAAGACGACTCGCCATTCGAGACCCTTTGCGCGGTGGAAGGTCAGGAGGTCGACGCCGTCGCCGACCTGCCGAGGAGGATCGGAGCGCAGGCTCGTCTCCAGCCAGGAGATGAACCCGCCGGCACTCGCGCTTGAGTCAGACCGGAGGTACTCCAGCCCAAGGGCGGCGAGCTCGGCGAGGTCATCGTCGATCGGTGCGATCTCCGCGAAGTCGCCAGCGGCGGCGAGGGGATCGAAACGATCGTGTTCTTCGTCCTGGACGCGGACAACTGGGGCGGGTCCCAACCCGGCAAGCTCTTCGAGCCAGGCTCGAAAGCCGGGCGCGCCGGACGGGCTCGTCAAGCGGTCCAAGGCTCGGCGAACCGTTGGGCGCGCGAGAAATGCGCGACCGCCTCCGCTTCGGAACGGAATGCCCGCGGCTTGGAGCTCGCGCTCGAAGAGGACGAGCTGGCTGTTCGTACGAGCCAGAATGGCCAGGCTTGACCACGGCGCGCCAGGGCTGCGGGCCCGCCTCAGAGCGGCGACCACGCCGAGCGCCTCGTCGGCATCGGTCTCGTAAGCGACTATCGGCCGTGCGGGACTGCCTGGTCGCGGGTGCCCTGTGAGCAGCGCGAGGTCGAGCTCCGTACTCGGCTCGTTCGGTCCTTCGCCGGCCGTTGGGCCGGCGCCCAGGGTCGTTTCGCCTCTCAGGACCGATGACGCGACCGCCAGCACGACATCTGTCGAGCGGTAGTTCACGGCGAGCCGGACGACACGGGAACCGGGATAGCGTTGCGGAAAGTCGATGAGGGCCCGCGGATCACTCCCGTTCCACGCATAGATTGCCTGATCGGGATCGCCGACCACGCAGAGGTCGTCGTTGTCGCCGAGCCATGCATCGAGCAGCCGTAGCTGTGCCGGGTTCACGTCCTGGTACTCGTCCACGAAGAGGTGGCGGAACCTCCACCGGGCGGAGGCGGCGAAATCTGGGTCGTTGTTGAGCTCGGTCGCGCAGCGAAGAAGAAGGTCGTCGAAGTCGAGGACGCCCCGGCGTTGCTTCTCCCGCTCGTAGCGCTTCCAGAGCTTCGCAACGACGAGAGGGTCACACTGGCTTGGTCGTCCGCACCTGGTCGCGGCACGCGGGTAGTCACGAGCCGTGAGGCATTGAGCCTGGGCCCACTCGATCTCGAAGGCGAGATCCGCGAGCATGGCGCGGTCATGCCCGACGTCTTGACCTGCGGCCGCGGCGAGGAGGCGAGCCTTGGAGGCGATGACGACTGGCGCCGGCCGGTCACGTTCGGCTGCGAGGCGTCGGAGCTCCCCGAGTGCCACTGCGTGGAAAGTTCCAGCCGTCGCCGGCTCAGCGAGACCCAGGCTCGACAAGCGGCCCCGGAGCTCCGATGCGGCCTTGCGGGTGAAGGTCAGCGCGAGCACGTACTGTGCCGAGGCAGTGCCTTCGTTCACCCGCCAGGCGATGCGACGCGTAAGTACTCGCGTCTTGCCGGAACCGGCCGCAGCCAGCACACACAAGGGCCGCGCCTGAGTCGTGATCGCTTCCCGCTGCTCGGCGTCACATCCGGCGAGCAGCCGCCCGGCCAGGTCGCTCGAGCGTGTCGCGGTCCACTCCATGAACAGACCGTAGTGGTCGGGTGCCTCAGCGTTCAGCGACACGAAGGGCCGCCGTGCGCAGAGGTCAGGTGCGCCACCGGGAGGACGCGTTAGCTTTTGCGAAGTGCTCACGTCATTCGCGGGCTCGCACCTGTTCGGGGAGTCGTATGGCACGGGCACGCCGTGGGTCCTGGCTCTGCACGGATGGCGGCGAGACCACCGGGACTTCGACGCGGTTCTCGCGCCCCCGGGCATGGATGCGATCGCGCTCGACCTGCCCGGCTTCGGAAGTGCCCCGCCGCCCGACGCCGTCTGGGGAACTCCGGACTATGCGGGAGCAGTCGCCGCCGTGCTCGAGGAGATGGAGGCAAGCGTCGTCGTGCTCGGGCATTCCTTCGGAGGTCTCGTCGCGGTGCATCTTGCCGCGAGCCGTCCAGATCGGATTGCTGGGCTTGTGTTGAGCGGAGCACCGCTTCATCGACTCGGTGGCGCTCGCCCCAAGCCGCGGCTGCGTCTCAGGATGGCGCGCGGGCTCGCGGCGCGCGGGGTGATCGGCCAGGACAGGGTTGAAACGCTGCGACAGCGCTACGGCTCCGACGACTACCGTGCGGCCTCCGGTGTCATGCGGGACATTCTCGTGCGCACGCTCGCCGAGGATTACGCTGCGGCGCTCGCTGCTGTGCAATGTCCCGTCGAGCTCGTGTGGGGTGACGACGACACCGCTGCTCCGCTAGCGGTGGCCGAACAGGTGCAACGTGAGCTGTCCGACGCGCATCTCGTTGTATGCCCCGGCGCGGGCCATCTCACTCCTCTAACAGTTCCAGGCGAGCTACGTGCCGCGATCGGACGGCTGAGGACGTGATCGTCGGACAGTCGACCGAGGGCACGCCCAAGTTGTGACCGCGCTCGGCGCCGTCTGTCTCGGCGCAGCCGTCATGTCCGTGGTCTGCGCTGACCTGCGGTGGCTTCGGGTCGCCCAGCGCGAGCACTATCTGCCGGGCACGGCCGCGCGTTTCGGATGGCGCTGGTGGGCGGGCACGCCGCTCAACATCGGGCTGGCCGTCGCGGCCGTAGCTGCTTGCGGCGTCGCGGCGGTCGTTCCCGGGGCGGCTCTTGCAACCGCCGCCATCGTGGCAATCGGGCCCCTTGGCCTTGGTCTGCGAGGTCGCACGTCGCGTCTCGCGTGGACACGCCGGATGTCTCGGGTCGCTCTTGCCACCGCGGGTCTCGAAGGTCTCGCCATCGCGTTGGCCGTCGCCTACAGCGGTCTGTTCGGCGCCGTGCTCGTGGCCGTTTGCAGCGCGATCGCTGTTCCCTTCTTCGTCGACGTGGCGCTCAGCGTCCTTCGGCCTGTTGAGGAGCTGCTCGCGCAACGCTACGTAGCACGCGCGTCGGAGTTGCTTGCTCGGGTTCAGCCCCTCGTGGTGGGGATCACGGGGTCGTACGGGAAGACGACGACGAAGAACTACGTCGCTCACCTCGTGGCTGGTGACCGTAGTGTCGTCGCGAGCCCGCGCAGCTTCAACAATCGCGCCGGGCTTGCACGGACAGTCAACGAGCACCTCGTCCCTGGAACCGAAGTGCTCGTGGCCGAGATGGGCGCTTATGGCACGGGGGAGATCTCGGCACTTTGCCGCTGGCTCAAGCCGCAAGTGGTGGTGATCACGTCAATCGGACCGTCGCATCTGGAGCGCTTCGGCACCCTCGACAGGACGCTCTCGGCCAAGGCGGAGATCACCCCGGGAGCCCGCGTGGTCGTGCTCAACGTCGACGACGACCGCCTCGAGGGACTCGGGCGACGCCTCGGGGCGACCCAGAAGGTGGTCCGTGTCTCGGGAACCGATGTCGGTGCGGACGTTGCGGTGCTGGCACACGCCGATGGCTTCGAGCTTCGACTCTGTGGAAAGTCGTCGGGTGTCGTCACCCTTGCGCCGGGGTCCCCGGCGCCCATCCGATCGAATGCGGCCTGTGCGGCTGCTGTCGCGCTCGAGCTCGGCATCGCGCCGGACGCGGTGGTGAAGCGCCTCACCTCACTGCCGGTCGTGCCGAACCGGTTGCAGCGTTACGAGGCCAAGGCCGGATATGTCGTGCTCGACGACACGTTCAACGCAAACCCGGCCGGTGCCCGTCATGCGCTCGACGCGCTCAGGTCCGAGGCCTCTGCAGGTCGGCGAGCTCTCGTGACACCCGGGATGGTGGAGCTCGGCAGGACACAGCCAGCTGAGAACGCGGCCTTTGCCGAGAGCGCGGCAAGTGTTGTGACCGATGTCGTCGTTGTTGGCAGGACGAACAGGGCTGCGCTCGTCGAGGGTTGCCGCCGGGCGGGGCGGCCCGTGTCGGTGAAGATCGTGGGCACGCGAGACGAGGCGGTCGCGTGGGCACGTGAGCAGCTCGGCCCGGGCGACGCCGTACTGTTCGAGAATGATCTCCCGGACCATTTCCCCTGAGCACATGACCGCTCGCTTGGAAGGGCAAACGCGAAGCCGGTGAAGCGCCGAGCGCGGTTGACGCCCCTTGGACCGTGGCAACGCCATAAAGTGGCCACACGATGAGGGAGAGCGCGTGGCGCCGTTTGCGGTTCGACGAGCAGGGAGCGCTCGGTCTGCCTAGTGCGGCCGGGGACGATGGGGGCGGGCGCCCAGCGCGTGTAGCGGTGATCTACGGCGGTCCCTCGCCCGAGCACGATGTCTCGATCCTCACCGGCCTACAGGCCGTTCAGGCTCTCGCCCGCGCTCAGGGAGTCGGCAGCGTGCGTTCGTTGTACTGGTCCAAGTCGGGTGACTGGTACGAGGTTCACGCCGCGACCGAGGCGGCAGGCTTCGTGGACGGAGTCCCCGCCAACGCGGCGCGCCTACGGCTGATCGGTAGCCCAGGTGGCGGGTTTGTCAGGCCCGGGAGCGGGCTACGCGTGAAAGAGGATCGCCTCGAGCTCGACGCCGTGCTGATCTGCTGTCACGGCGGACCGGGGGAGGACGGGACGCTTCAGGGCGCCCTGGACCTGACGGGCCTTCCATATTCCGGCCCGACAGCGATAGGAGCTGCGCTCGGCATGGACAAGCTCGCTTTCGGCGCGCTCATGGTCTATGCGGGTTTGCCGGTCTTGCCTCGTCTGCCATTGACCGAGCAGAGCGAAGAACCGCGGTTCGCGCCTCCCTACATCTTGAAGCCGCGCTTTGGAGGTTCTTCCATCGGCGTCGAGATCGTCGCCGACTTCGATACCGCTCGCGCCCGTGTCAAGGCTAATTCTCACCTACGTCGAGGCGCCGTTCTCGAGTCCTACCACGACGAGATGTTCGACTTGCAGATCGCCGCTCGCAGCTGGCCCGAGCTCCAGGTTTCGGCTATCGAACGGCCGCTTCGGACCCGCGGCGACGGAGAGATCCTTGGCTACCAGGACAAGTACGTCGGGTCGCAGGGGATGACATCTGCCCCTCGCGAGTTGCCTGCGCAGATCCAGCCCGAGCTCGAGCAGCGTATTCGGATGCTGGCGCATGAAGTCGCCTCGCTCGTAGGCTTACGTGGTGTCGCGCGGCTGGATTTCCTGTCCGACGGTGAAGACCTGTTCGTGAACGAGGTCAACACGATCCCGGGGTCGCTCTCGCACTACTTGTGGATCAATCCGCGCTTGCCGTTCACTTCGCTGCTGCTCGACCTGCTGACCGAAGCGATCGCGCGACCCGCGTCCGCGTACTCGTCGGCCGGTTCGGACGGATCGGTCCTGCGAGTTGCAGGGTCCATCGCGAGCAAGCTCGGATGACCAGCAGCTTGGCGCCCGGGCAGCTGCGATGAGCTTCCCGAGGAAGTTGTTGGCTCCTGGCGAGGAGATCTACCTCGACTCGAGGCCGAATTGGTCCTACCTGTTCTGGCCGTCGGTCTTCACCGTTATCGTCCTTGCCGGCTGTGTCGCCGTCTTCGTGCTGTGGGCGAGCGCGCCCGCGTTCATGGCGTGGGTCCTGCTCGCGTTGGGCGTGTGCGCCCTCGTGTACTTCGCGGCCCGCTACATCGGTTGGCGCACCAAGTCCTTTGTCGTCACCTCTCAGCGGATCGTGTACCGAACCGGTGCGGTGAGGAGGACCGGCAGAGAGATACCGATCGGGCGGGTGCAGGACGTGACCTACCACCAGACTGTCGTCGAGCGGATCGTCCGGGCCGGCAGTCTCACCGTCGAGTCGGCCGGTCGCCAGGGGCAGGATCCATTTCCCGACATAAGCAGACCGGCCGAGGTGCAGTCGCTGATCAACCGCGTCGTGGCCCAGGCCGCAGGTGGTTTCCTCGCCGCGCAAGGTCCTGCGGCCGTCCCTGCGCCTGCAACTGCTGCTCCAGCTGTTGGGACGCCGCGCGTCGCCGAGTCGCCACCGATCACCGATCCCACGCCGCGTGTCCCGGCACCACCGGTCATCGAACCGACGCCGCCCGCCGCGGCGACACCGACCATCGCCCAGCAGCTTGGCCAGCTGGCGGAACTTCACAAGCAGGGTGTCATAACCGATGCCGAGTACGAACACAAGCGCCGGGAGCTGCTGGACCGACTCTGAAGATAGTAGGAGAGCGGCACCGTGGCATTGGTACGCTTTGTAGGTGGACGAGCGCTTTTGGATCACGACGCTCGGTTGCCCGAAGAACGAAGTCGACTCCGAAAAGCTGAACGGCCGCTTGGCTGCCGGCGGCTACGAGCCGGCACAGGATCCTGGCGAGGCCGATCTTGTCGTCGTGAACACCTGCGCTTTCATTGATGCCGCTCGCGAGGAGTCGATCGAGACCATCCTCGAGCTTGACGGCCTGCGAAAGCCTGGCTCTCGGCTGGTCGTCACAGGGTGCTTCGCCGAGCGCTCGGGCGAAGAGCTCGCGGCCGCTCTCAGCGAGATCGATCTCGTCGCCGGCTTCGGCGTGCCGGTCGAGATGAGAACGGCCCGGCGCGTCGTGCGGGCCGGGACGCTCGCCTCGCCCGCTGAGCGGTCGCCGCACAGCTTTGACCTGTTGGAGCTGCCACGGCCACCCGCGAGCGCACCATGGGCGTATGTGAAGGTGGCCGAGGGCTGCGACCGGCGGTGTGGGTTCTGCGCGATCCCGTCGTTTCGGGGCAAGCAGCGCTCGAGGCCGTTGGACTCGATCCTGGCCGAGATCGAGGCGCTGAAGGCACGCGAGATCGTGCTGGTGGCGCAGGACCTCGCTTCTTACGGCCACGACATGACCGCAGCTGCAAGGCGGCACAAGAGCGCCGGTTCGGACATCGTCGAGCTGATCGGTACCGCGGCGCAACGAGTCGAGCGCGTCCGCCTTCTCTATCTGTACCCGTCCTCGCTCAATGATCGGCTCGTCGAGGCCATAGCCGGGACCGGTGTTGCGTACTTCGACCTCTCCTTGCAGCATGCCTCCGGGCGCCTGTTGCGCAAGATGCGCCGCTGGGGCGATGCCAAGCGGTTCCTCGAGCGGATCGGACGGATCCGTCGGCTCGAGCCCGGTGCTGTGTTTCGTTCGTCGTTCATCCTCGGTTATCCCGGCGAGACCGAAGAGGACCACGACGAGCTGTTGAGGTTCATCGAGGAGGCAGACCTCGACTGGGCAGGGTTCTTCAGGTTCTCGCGCGAAGACGGGACGCTGGCCGCCGGTCTCGGCGAGCAGGTTCCGAGCTCCCTCGCCCTCGAGCGTCTCCGAGAGTGCTCGGAGCTGCAAGAGGCGATCACGGCTGGTCGACGCCGGAAGCTGGTCGGGACGACGTGCGAGGTGCTCGTCGATCGACCCGGCCGTGGCCGGTCCTACCGGGAAGCACCGGAGATCGACGGCGTCGTGCTCGTGCCACACTCGCTTCCGGAGGGCTGGCTGGGCTCGGTACGCCTCATCGGCGCGAGCGGCCCCGATCTCGAGGCCGTGCCTGCGTTCGATCTCGTGGGTGGGTCGGTGCCATGAGCAGCCGCGACACGATCTTCGGGCCATCGGCATTGATGACGCCAGCGAACGCGCTCACGCTCGCCAGATTGCTTGCGTCGCCCCTCATGGTCGCGCTTGTCGTCGCAACCGGACCTTCTAGTTGGCTGCTTGTGGTTCTCTGGTTCATCTGCTCGTCCTCCGACGGCCTCGACGGCGTCGTCGCAAGGCGCTACGGCACAACGCGCTCAGGAGCGTTCCTCGACCCGCTCGCCGACAAGTGCGTGGTTCTCGGCGTGCTGGCGGCGCTGGCGGCAATCGGAGAGGTGAGCTGGCTGCCGGTGATCCTGATCGCGGTTCGAGAAGTCTCCATGAGCGTTTTCCGCAGTTACGCAGCGCGGCGCGGAGTGTCGGTGCCGGCCCGGACGACGGCAAAAGTGAAGACCCTGCTGCAGGACGTTGTGATCGGGCTCGCCTTCCTGCCGCCGGTGGGCCTGCATCACGCGAGGGTCATCGGCTGGGTGCTCTGGTTCGTCGTCGCGGTCACGCTTTGGACCGGGTTCGAGTACATGCGCGACTCGCGCAAGCTGCTCGCAGGTGCTGACTCGCCGACGCGGGGAGACGTCGGTCGCCACGTTGCCTGAGTACGCGCGCCGAGTCGGACAACAGCCCATGCGAGCGGAGGTCGTGGCGGTGGGGACCGAGCTCCTCCTGGGCCAGGTTGTCGATACGAACTCGGCCTGGATCGGCGAGCGGCTCGCCCTGTTGGGGATCGACTGCAACTTCCAGACCCGCGTGGGAGACAACGTCGCGCGTATCGCTTCAGCACTTCATGTCGCACTTGGGCGAAGCGAGGCGGTGATCATCTGTGGCGGCCTCGGGCCGACTCAGGACGATCTCACTCGGGAGGCGATCGCGCAGGTGATGAACGTGCCGCTCCACCGGGATGCCGACGTCATGGCGGCCGTCAGGGACCGTTTCGTGCCTCGTGGACCGAGCCGCAAGATGCCGGTGAGCAACGAACGACAAGCCGACGTGCCCGAAGGTGCCATGGTGATCCCCCAGACGATGGGCACTGCTCCAGGTCTCATCTGCCTCGTGGGGAACAAGGTGATGTACGCGCTCCCCGGGGTGCCCTACGAGCTGTACGACATGATGGAACGAGCTGTGCTACCCGACTTGCGGAGGCGATCCGGCCAAGCGGCCGTCATCCGCAGCCGGACGCTGAGGACCTGGGGCTACACCGAGTCCGGCCTCGCCGAGCTTGTTGAAGGCCGCGTCGAGGCGCTCGAGGCTGGCGGAGTGGGCGTGCCGACGATTGCCTTTCTGGCCAGCGGCGTCGAGGGGATCAAGCTTCGCCTCACGGTGAAGGCCGCCGACGACGAGACCGCGAAGGAGGTGCTCGACGCCGAGGAAGCCGAGTTGCGCGCACTTCTCGGCGAATCGGTGTTCGCCGTCGACGAGGAGACGATGGAAGGCGCCATCGGCCAGCTGTTGCTCGAACGCGGCTGGAGCCTCGGGGTTGGCGAGTCACTGACCGGCGGGCTCGTCGCGGCCCGGGTCGTGGCCGTGGCGGGTGCCAGCGCCTGGTTCCGAGGAGCGGTGGTCGCCTACGACGCTGCCGTCAAGCGATCCGTGCTCGGCGTGGCGGATGGCCCGGTCGTGACGCGCGAGGCGGCGGCGGCCATGGCTGAAGGCGCGCGCCAGGTCCTAGGTGCTGACGTGGGCCTCGCGACGACAGGTGTCGCGGGCCCGGCTGAACAGGAGGGTCGGCCAGTCGGCACGGTCGTCGTCGGCCTCGCCGTCCCGGGGTCGATCCCTGATGGCGTCGAGCTCCGCCTGCCGGGCGATCGCGAGCGTGTCCGGCAGCTTGCGACGATCTCGGCCCTGAACGTCCTGAGATGCAGGCTTCTCGCAATCGGCCAGATCCGCTAGGAGCCGACAGTCAGAGGTTGTCAGGCTTGTCTCGCAGCCGCGCCCCGTCGAGCGCGGTCCACACGGCGGTCCACCAACGAACATATGTTTGGAACTACAATCATGTCATGAGCTTGCAGCAGGGACCCGTGGCGGGAGTGACACACCCGCTTCGTAAATTACGGTCTGCCGGGATGACGCCGGTGAGCCGGGACGAGGCAACACCACGGCAAAGAGATCCGGCCCTGGAAGTGAACCGTCGACAAGCAGCGCGAGAGGAGAGAGGACCGACGATGGAGCGTGACAAGGCACTCGAGGCGGCACTGAGCCAGATCGAGAAGCAGTTCGGAAAGGGCTCAGTCATGCGCATGGGTGAGCACACGGGCATGGGGATCGAAGTGATCTCGACCGGCGCGATGGCCCTCGACCTCGCACTCGGGATCGGTGGGCTCCCGAGGGGGCGGATAATCGAGCTGTTCGGACCCGAATCCTCCGGTAAGTCGACCCTCGCACTGCATGTGGTTGCAGAAGCCCAGCGCAATGGTGGAATCTGCGTCTACATCGATGCGGAGCACGCGCTCGACCCCGTCTATGCCAAAGCCATCGGTGTCGACGTCGACGAATTGCTGATCTCCCAGCCCGACACGGGCGAGCAAGCGCTCGAGATCGCCGACATGCTGATCCGCTCCGGGGCGATGGACGTGATCGTCATCGACTCGGTGGCGGCGCTCGTCCCACGTGCCGAGCTCGAGGGTGACATGGGCGATACCCACGTCGGGCTGCAGGCTCGCTTGATGTCCCAGGCGCTCCGCAAGCTCACGGGCACGCTCAGCAAGTCGTCGACGATCGCGCTGTTCATCAACCAGCTGAGAGAGAAGGTCGGCGTGATCTACGGATCGCCCGAGATCACACCCGGAGGGCGCGCCCTCAAGTTCTATTCCTCGGTCCGCCTCGATATTCGTCGACTGGAGTCCATCAAGGACGGGGCCGAGATCATCGGCAACCGCACTCGGGTAAAGGTCGTGAAGAACAAGTGCGCCCCGCCCTTCCGCATGGCCGAGTTCGACATCGTCTACGGCAGGGGTATCAGCCGAGAGGGCTCCGTGCTCGACGTGGCCGTCGATCTAGGGATCGCGAAGAAGTCCGGCGCCTGGTACACCTACGAGGGCGAGCAGCTCGGCCAGGGCCGTGAGAACGCAAAGCAATTCTTGCGGGAGAGCCCCGAGCTCATGGTCGAGCTCCACCAGCGGATCCGTAGCTTGGTAGCCGAGAAGGCGGCCCTTGCGGTAGAAACGCCGATCGGAGCCGGAGGCTTGCTCGACGACGACGACGAGCCCATCTCGCTCGACTGAGCGTCCCCAACCCGGCTTCTCCCCACCCGGTGCGCGGGCTCAGCTCGACGTCGGCCGCCAGTCCTGTGCGCCGGCTCTGGGTGAGGAGCTAGAGAGCGTCAGCAGGCTTGCTCTTGCCCCGGTCGTCGGCGAGGCCGAGTCGCTGAGCAGCCTCCCAAAGCTCGTCGCGTGCCCGCGGATCAGCGGCCTTCTCGATGAGCAGGCGTGCTTGGTCGTGCTGACAGCGTCCGAAGATGTGGGCGCAGCCTCGATCGGTGACGACGACCGAATGCTGGAACGAGGTCGCCGGCGTGTCCAGGAGCGGGACCACTGTGGAGGTCTTCGACTTCTCGTGCCACGACGGCAAACCAATCACGGCCTGCCCGCCGCTCGAGTGCAGGGCCCCGACGATGAAGTCGGTCTGGCCGCCGAAGCCAGAGAAGATGCGGCCACCCACATAGCTCGCGTTCGCCTGAGCGAACAGGTCGATCTGCACGGCGGCATTGATCGAGATCATCATTGGGTTGAGCGCGATCATCGCCGGGTCGTTGGTCGTCTCGGTCCGGAACATCCGTAGCCTCGGATTGCAGTCGGCCCACTTGTAGAGCTCCGCGGATCCGCCGATGAACGATGTGGCGACCTGGTGCTCCGGATCAAGTGCCCCGGACCGCTCCAGAGCGAGAACGCCGTCGCTGATCANNATCATCTCCGACCAGATCCGCAAGCCGCGGCGCTCCACGAGCCGCCCGAGGGTCGCGTCGGGGATCGCGCCAATCCCGAGCTGCAAGGTCGCACCGTCCGGCACGAGATGCGCGATGTATTCGCCGATCTGGTCTTTTCGTCCGTCCGACCCGTGCTGTTCGGTGGTCTCGAGCGCCTCGTCGACCTCGATGGCGATGTCGATCAAGTCTGTCGCGATCTCGCCCTCGCCGAAGGTGTACGGCATCTTCGGGTTGATCTGAGCGACGACGAGCGCACCGCGCGCACGTGCTACCTCCAGGGCAGCAGGCAGGACATTGACCTCGATGCCGAGCGAGACCTTGCCGGCTCTCGGGGTTGAGGTGTGGACGAGAACGACATCGGGTTGGCGGGAGATCGCGAACANNTGTCGTGAACCCAACATGAACAGCCGGTAGCTCTCGAGGTTCGCGTCGACAATCTCGAGGGCCCTCATGGGCGTGGCCCAGTTGCCAGACACGACGACCCGCGGCACTGACTCGGTCAATGAACCGAGCAGGTTCCCCAGCTCACGCTCCGAAATGATCCGCATGCGGCCGACGCTAGCAGCGACGAGCTGCGATCGTTTAGTTGGGGATTGAGGTGTGCTTGAACTCGTTCAGCTCGACGTGATGTAGAAGGAGGTCGAGAATCCGCTCGATTGTCGCGGTCGCCAACGCTGCATCGTTGCCCGGCCGTGTCATGATCCGGACGAAGGCCGCCTCCCCGCCGGCCACGAAGGTCGGCACGCCGAAAACGGCATGGTCGGCTACCGCCGCTTGGTGAGACCTGCGGAACTCTTCGAGCGGCCACCCGCTCGAGATCTCCTCGAAGACCCGACTGGCATCGACGCCCTTGCGCTGCAGGACCGAGGCCAGCGCCGCTTGATCGCGCAAGTCGCCACCCTCGTCGTGGCGGAGGGCGAACAGCGCCAGGTGCGCGCGGAGGAACTGTTCGGGAAAGCGGTCGCGGACGACGATCCCGACCTGAGCGGCGAGCAGGTCGGCTTCTCGCCGGGGATCTTCCCAGACCGGCGTGTCGGCGTCCTCGGCGTGGGCCTGGTCGAGTGAGAACGGGACGAACGCGGCCTCGAACGGAGCACCGGCCTCGAGGGCGACCACGAGGTGCTCATGGGCATTGCGGGCAAAGGGGCAGCGATAGTCCCAGTTGACGGAGAAGGGAATTCCGGCCATGAAGGCAGAACCCCGCGCGGCGCCCGGAGATTCCCCCGGGACCGATGCACACGGGAGCACGATGACGCCACCACTACCATGCCTGCGGTGCCACAGGTTCACCTCGTGCGTCCAGCTGACGTGCCGGCCGCCGCAGCCTCGCTCGTGCGAGCGTTCTACGACGACCCGATGCTCGTGTACATGTTCCCTGAGCCGCGGACTCGGGGACGCGCCTTGCGCCGTTTCTTCACACTCCAGCTCCGCCAGACCTACATGAGAACAGGGTTGGCCTACACGACCGAGGAATGCCGGTCGACCGCGCTGTGGATGCCCCCTCGAGCCGGCCCACCCGGCTTGCGCGACGTGATTGCACAGCTTCCGATGCTCTTGGTCCTGGGGCGGCGCGCCGGGGCAGCACTCCGGCTGGTCCGACTCGTCGAGTCCCGTCATCCCAAGACGCCCCACTACTACCTCGGCGGGCTTGGCACCGATCCGCAGTGGCAAGGAAGAGGTCTCGGCTCGGCCGTGCTGGGCCCCGTGCTCGACATCTGCGACCGCGAAGGTCTGCCTGCCTATCTCGAATCCTCGAAGGAGAGAAACGTCGCCTTCTACCGGCACCACGGGTTCGAGGTCACCGGTGAGTTGAGCTTGCCTGAGGGCTCCGTCCGGCTGTGGCTCATGTGGCGAGAACCTCTCGGGCGGCGATCAGAGTTGGACGACGCCTGAGCGTCGGGTGTCGGCGTCGCTCGAGCGTGGGCTGTAGGCAGGCACCGGGGTCAAGCCCTCCGGAGTCCTGGAGGGATCAGAGACAATCTCGGTCAGCAGATCGAGCACGGCTCGTGCCGGCGCCGAGGGCAGGCCCGTCGCCCGTTGGACGACGCCGATCAGCCGGCGGGGCATCTCGGAGAGCTTCACAAGCGCGAAGTTGTCGCGTAGATAGCTCGGCACGGCCGTGGCTGGCAGGATCGAGGGCCCCCAGCCCTCGAAAGTGAGCGAGGCGATGAGGCGAGTGCCGTCGACCTCGGCCCGCGCGAGAAGCGTGGCGCCGGTCGAGTTGATCGCGGCGTCGAGGTCGGCCCGAAATGCCGTGCCGGCGACTGGCAGCAACAGGGGGATCCCCTTCAGCGCGCGGAGGCTGATCTCACGCGAGGTCGCGAGAGGGTGATCGATGGGTACGACCAGTACGAGGTCCTCCTCGAAAAGTGGGGTCGGCGCGAAATCGGCTCCCGCCGCCGGAAGATTGAGCACGGCGAGGTCGACCTGCCCGGTTGCGAGTTGGGCATCGAGCCTGGTGGTTGTCAGCTCGACGAAGACGAGGCGGAGGTGTGGATACCGCTGGGGAGCGGTGCGCAGCAACTCAGGCACGAGCCATCGGGCGGTCGTGCCGATGATCCCGATCCGGACGGTTCCGGCGACTTCGTGGGTAAGCGCGACCACGTCCGACAGCAGCGCGTCGAGCTCTGCCTCCACTCGCCTCGCGCGGGCGACGACGACCTCGCCTGCCTCGGTCAGCTGACCGGTCGCACGGTCGACCAGCTCGCAGCCGAGTTCGCGCTCGAGCTTCTTGACGTGCGCCGAGATGTTCGACTGCACGGTTTGGAGGGCATCAGCGGCAGCGGAGAACGAGCCATGATCGGCGATCCCCACTATTGCGCTCAGCTGGCGGAGTTCCATCGCAATCAACGATAGCCGCTATCGGTAAGAACTGTTTGACCGATGCTGTGAAATCGTGCACTATGTACGTAGACCTCAGTAGCGGAATCCCCCCTCCAGCGACTGAAGAGTCTTGAGAAGGGGCCGGTATCCCCCCCACCGGCCCTTTCTCCGCGTTTGGAGGCAGCTGAGTTTCGCCGCATGCTAGCAAGCCGCGGCGACCAAGTCGGTGGGCAGGGCGAGCTGCGGGTCGTTGTCTTGGCGCGACCTCGAGCCCATCTTGGCCCAGCGCGTCGGCACCTGTGGGACGAGCGCACCGGGAACGACACGGCTGCTCATGAGTAGTACGGTTGTCCGAACAACTGTTAGTGTGTAGTGCGTGACCAGCGTCGAGCTGTCCCTCGTGTTGTTCGCGATCTCGATCGCGGCAGGCGTGCTCGGCGCGTTGCTCGGTCTCGGGGGTGGCTTCGTCATCGTGCCCGTTCTCACCTTGGTCTTTCACCTCGACATCCGGCTGGCGATCGGAACCTCGATCGTCGCGGTGGCGGCCACGTCTTCGGCCGGCGCCGCAAGGAACGTGAGCGAGAGCATCACCAATCTGCGAGTGGCCACCTTCCTTGCGCTGGCGACGACACTCGGGGCGGTGACGGGCGCACTGCTGGCCGGCGTGTTCGATGCCCGTTTCCTGTTCGCTCTGTTCGGGATCGTTCTCGCAGTCTCAGGCGTGCAGATGCTGCGCACGCGTCCGGTGCCGGCGGTCAAAGTCCCGGTCTCGCTGGTCAAAGACCCGGTCCCGGCTATGCAGGGGGTCAGAGTGTCGGGGAACATTGCGGAGGGAGCGGTTCGCGGCCGTCATCTTGCCGACCGGCTGGCGCTGCACTCGGCCTACTACGACGAGTCGGAAGGCCTGGAAGTGCCCTATGTCGTGGTTCAAACCGGGCTCGGGCTCGCGCTCATGTACCTGGCCGGGACGGTGAGCGGATTGCTCGGCATCGGCTCGGGCGCGCTGAAGGTGCCCGCGATGGACTTGGCGATGCACATTCCGATGAAGGTCTCGACCGCGACGAGCAACCTTCTGATCGGGCTGACTGCGTCAGCAAGCGCAGTGGTCTATTTTGCCCGGGGTGACATCGATCCGCTCATCGCGGGACCTGTAGCGATCGGCGTCCTGTTCGGCGCGACGCAGGGGTCCAAGATGCTCCGGAACATGCGGTCGGACCGTCTTCGGGTGCTGTTTGTAGTCGTGCTCGGCACGGTCGCCGCGCAGATGCTCTGGAAGGGGATCGGTTGATACCGCCAGCGACCCGCGCCTATGGCGCGCTCACGCCGCCCTCTCCGCGTGGGGTACGCGCGGTGGTGGGGAAGGTGCTGCACGCGGGCGTGCTCGCGAGCGCGGCGATCCTGTTGACGGGATACCTCGTCGGTCTCGTCGCCGAGCCGGCAGCGTTCGGCTCGCATTCTGCAGAACAGGCTCACCTCGCGGCAAGGGCGAGCTTCCCGCATTCGTTGCTCGCTGTATGGGACGGGATAGGACACGGTAGCGGTGAGGCGATCATCGTCGCGGGAGTGCTGGTGCTGATCCTGACGCCGGTCGCGGGGCTGGTGACAAGCGCCGTGGCGTTCGCGCGAAGACGCGATTGGCTCTTCACGGCGATCTCGGCAACGGTGCTCTCGGTCATCCTGGGGTCGTTCGTGGTCGGTTGGTTGACGGCGTGACGACAGCCCGGCAGGCCAATCCCCACGCATCGGCACAGCCGGGCGCTGTGATGCCGCTCGACTTGAGCGACCCGATGCCGCTTTGGGCGCAGCTCGCCGGTGAGCTCCGGCGACGGCTTTCCTCAGGAGACTTCGACGAGCGGTTCCCGACCGAGGCGCAGCTCGCCGCGGACTTTGGCGTCAGCCGGGCGACGGTTCGAGAAGCCATTCGCCGTCTCAGAAGCGAAGGGTTGCTCGAAGCGCGCCGCGGCAGCGGGACCTTCGTCGTCCACCGCCAGCTCGACGCCCCGATCCTCGGGACCTCGGGGCTCGCGCACGCGATCACCGCAGCGGGACTGGTCGAAGTGAGCAAGGTGCTGCGCGTCGAGGAGGGACCGGCGGGTGAGGCGGCGGCCCGGGCACTCGGGACCGAGAGCCACAAGACGGTCCAGTGGGTCGAGCGCGTCCGGTACGCGGACGGTGAGCCACTCGCGCTGGACCGCTCCGCGCTCGCGCTTGATGCCGCGCAACGAAGGGCCTTCCTTCGCGGGGATCTCACGCAGGGATCGCTCTACGGACTGCTCGAGGCGCTCTGTGGTGTGCGGATCACTGGAGGCAGTGAGCAACTGCGAGCCGTGACGTGCAACCAGGCCGAGCGCAGGCTGCTGCGGCCCGGCCGCGGCGAAGGTGTCTTCGAGGTCGAGCGCATCGCGTATGCCGCCGGACGCCCGGTTGAGTGGCGCCGGAGCCTGGTTCGTGGCAGGGGTTACGTGCTCGGCGCGACCTGGGGCATGTTGCCGCCGGCGTCGCGCGGCTGACTTGGCCGCTCAGAGCGCGCAAGCTTTCTCAGATGCCCGGCCATCCTGAGGAAGAGGGATCACCGTGGGCCCATCCCGAGGGCACCGTCGCCTCGGAGGTGAACCCGCTGGCCGAGCAGTCCACCGCCGTCGTCGGCCCGAACCAGAAGTCATAGGTTCCGGGGGCGCTCTCGCCCAGCACGGTGAACGCCGATCCTGGCGTGAGGACGAAGGTCCCAAGGCAGTGCCGGTCAGCCGGGTTGAAAGCGGTGTACACCGTCACGCCGGTGGTGTTCGCGACGCTGACCACGCCCGGCGAGGTCGGCGGCCCGCTGGTAATGAAGCCGCCGCCGTTGTCCCCGGGGGTTGTGACGCCGGAAGTGACCGCGCTCTGCAGGTTGGTCTCCAGGATCACATCAGTGTCCGACAGCACCGAGAGGGGAGCGAGCACGGCGCCGCCGAGTGCCGCACTGGCCCCACAGCCGGACAGCGCGGTGACGAGCGTGAGAAACAAGAGTCCGGCGAGGCCCACGCGCACGCCCACGGACGCACAGTCATGCCCGCGCCAGGAGCCGGGCGGTGGTGAGTCAGTCATCCCGGGTCCATGGCTTGTGCTTCCCGCGTTCGCGGACCACGTGCTGGTCCTTACGCGCTGAATCTGGCAATGCCCATTCCCGGCGCCACGCGGAGGCCTCCGGACCTCGAAACGGCGGCGTCGTCCCGGCAGCGGCCCGGCGCCGGGCGGACCACCAGTCCGACTCGGCCTCGTCGGCGAGAGCGGCGACGGCCAGCTCGATGCGAGCGACGAACTTGCGTGCGTCCTCGCCTTGGTCAGGCGTGAGAGCGTCGCCAAAGCGGATCTCGGTCGATCCCAGCCGGAAACGTGAACTGCTCTTTGCGAGAACCGCTCGAGTCCCCCGTATGTGGACCGGGATCACCGGGACGCAGCATCGCTTCGCGAGGTACGAGGCGCCCCCCTTGAACTCCCTTCCCCAACCATCGGTGGTGCGGCCCCCCTCAGGGAAGATGATGAGGCTCCAGCCGTCGTTGATGAGACGAGCAGCGAGATCCGCGGAACGACGATTGACCTTGGAGCGCTCCATCGGGATCGCCCCGAGTCCGAAAGACCAGACGACAGCCTTCCACTGGCGGTCGAAGAAGTAGTCGGCGGCTGCCGCAACGATCGTGCGGTGGCGTAGCCGCGGCGGCAACATCGAGAGCAGCAACGCGGTGTCGAGGTGGCTGGCGTGGTTCGCGGCGAGGACCATCGGGCCTTGCACAGGCGCGAGATGTTCCAGGCCGATCACACGAGGCGAAAGCGCCACGCGCAGTACCGGCCGGGTGAAGTCGTCCAGGACCACGGCGCGGGCGAGGCGGACCGGGTAGCGGCGAGCCCAAGCGGTGTCGTAGTCGACACCGAGCTTGTGCCGCGCCAAGGGCGCGACGACACCACCGGGACGCGTGGGGTTCTCGGCCACGAAACGCAATCCCTCCCGACCCGCTGCCGGCGCCCCGCCGACATGCCGTGTCACGTGACGTCCGCCATCAACAGGCTGGGCACATGGAGGTGCGTGATGGTCGGATCCCTGCCGACGACGTCCTCGGCGAGCTCGAGGGCGTCCGCGAACGTCGAGGCAGATGAGAAGCCGAGCCGGTGCACGGCCGCCCGGTCGCCCCCGACCACGATCACACGACCGAGGTGCTGAAGGGCGTGAGCACACCAGTACCACATGTAGAGCGGGTGGACACCGTGGTAGGCGTAGCTCGTCCGGTAGAGGTGCACATACCAGGGATCGGTGGCATAGGACTCCTCGTACTTCGCCTCGATCTCGAACATGTCGGTGGTCTCGGCCAGGACCTGTTCGAAGAAGTCGATGTAGCTCGGGTGATGGACGGGGTTGAACTCCCACGGGGTCGGGTGCGAGATGATGACCACGCCGCCCTCGCGTACGAGGGGTTTGCCGCGATAGAGGTTGAAGAAGTAGCCGAGCCCCAGGCAGGCGACGAGGATCGGGTTCATCGTCGAATTGACGTTGTAAGGGCCGATGTACGGCAGCCCCATGGTGAGCACGTCGGTCTGTCCCGAGACCTCGACCAACTGCTGGCGGTAGAGGTTGGCGAGCGTGGACTCGTGCACGGCCTCGACGGCCCCGGCTTGAACCGAAGTGAGATCGTGCGGCGCCCGCACGGCATGGAAGATCCTGCGGCTCAGCTCTCCGGGCATCCTCTCGAGGGCGCTGGAGGTTGCAAGGAAGCTCGCCCGGTCGCGCAGCGACCACTCCCACTCGCGCTTTTGGAGGAACCCGAGCTGTTCGGGGAACGTGTCGGTGTTGAGTGTCGTCTCGATCTGGAAGAGTTTCACGCCGGACTCGGCGATAAGCCTGCCCATGCGCCAATTCGAGCTGTGCAGTTCGGAATGGTGCATGTCCATGAACGAGTGGCTGTTCATCATCGAGCGCACGTTGTGGTGGTGCTTCAAGCTCCGGTAGGAGGCGAGGCCGGTCGCGACGGACTTATGCCCGCCATCCATCGCGGAGAGGTTGATGTTCACGTAGATCAACAGGTCGCTCTCGGCGGCCCTCCGGTTGATCTCCACATCCTCGCCGTGGTCGGTGAACCCGAGGTGGATCAGGTTCTGGGGATCCTCGGCGTCGTGCTGCAACAGCAGTCCATGCGGTGCGAATGCCTCGAACACACGGTCGCCCAGAGCGTGGCGGAGCTCGGGGTCGGTCATCCGGCGGTGAAGAGCGAGTGCTGCGATCAGCACGACATCGTCGACGCCGGAGTCTGCCGCGAGGTCCAGGACCGCCTCGATCACGCGTTGACGCACATCGGGGGGGCGCATGGGAGGCAGGGGGAGCGAGATGTCGTCGAACGCGATCGTGAGCCGCATGCCCGGGTAGAGCAGCGCGCGCAGCGGCTTGGAGTCCCCGAGTGGATTGTCGAGGGCGTGCCGGATGGCCTGGTCCGAATTGGCGAGCGGCGCGAGAGGCTCGGGCCCGTAGACGACCCGGCTCCCGACGGGGAGCCGTTCGAGCCGGAAGCCCTCACCGTGCCAGATCAACGTCGCCGGAGTCGATCGGTCGACCTCGAGGACGAAGCCTGGCCTCGGGCTCACTTTGCCTCCTTGGTTGTCCCGGCCGAATCCGGCCTTCTGGGGCGGACGGTGCTGGACGCGTCCAGGCCGGATCCCCTCTTGCGCATGTCGAACACGATCTTTACCGCGCCCCGACGTCCGGCTGCGGCGGCATGTGCGACGGCGTCCTCGTAGTGCTCGAGCGGGTAGCGCGCCGAGACGAGGCGCTCGAGGCGCGCACCTCGCACAAGCTCGAAAGCGAGCTGGAAAGTCGACCGTGGCCCTTCTGGTCGGTCCTCACTCCCATAAGCGTAGGCGCCGCGTAGTTCGATCTCGCGTTGCCAAAGTGGCGCGAGGTCCGCCTTCACGACGCCCGGCATGCCCACAAGCACGATCCTGCCTCCGGGGCGCACCACGTCGAAAGACTGCTGCAAGGAGTCCGAGCTTCCTACGCAGTCCATGACGAGATCGACTCCACCGGTGAGTCGCTCGATGCCCCCGTCGCTCGATTCGAGAGCAAGCGAGCCCGATAGCCGTCGAGCGGCTCGCTTGTGCTCGCCAGGCCTGACGACCTGGTCGGCGCCGAGGTCGCGGGCGAGCCTTCGCTGGGTGGGATGCTTGGCCACAGCCACGAGGACGCCGGGCAGGCAAAGTGCTCTCAGGGCCGCGATGACGCAGAGCCCGATAGTTCCGGCACCTAGCACGAGGACCCGCTCTCCGCCGGCGATCTTGCAGGCACAGACCGCGTGCACCGCGCAAGCGGCGGGCTCGACCATGACGGCAGCTTCGTCGGAGAAGTCATCGGGGACCGCGTGAAGCTGGCTTTGGTGCGCAACAAACCCTGTCGACCAGCCACCGCCTGTGTCACGGCAGTAGCCGGTCTGGAGCCCGGGACTCAGGTGACCAAAGGCGATCCGTTCGCAGGAGCCCTTGCGACCGGCGGCGCATCCCGGGCACGGTGGGTCGATCCCGCGAGCTTCGCAGCCGAGCACAGGCTCGATCACTGCCCGCCGGCCGTCCAGCGCGCCGCCCTCGACGTCGCCGACGACCTCGTGGCCCGGAATAAAGGGGAAGCTGACGATCTGCTCGAAGTAGCGAGAGCTGCGACCATCCAAAGTGGCGAGGTCGGAGCCGCAGATTCCCGCGAGCCGGGGCCGGACCCGCACCCAGCCAGGACCGGGAATCTCGAGAGGGTCAACCTCGACGAGCTCGAGCGGGCCGACACGGACTCCCTTGCCGGACCCGGCGAGCACCGAAGCCACCCGTGCGGCCGCGAAGCGTGGCACGTTCCGCTCGAACTGGAGGGCCCTCATCGGGCTTCTCCGGCAGAGGACTTCGTGAGCCAGCTGGGGGGTCTCGTCTGCACGCCGGGACGGCGGGTGGCGATTGCAAGTGTGCGTCTCGGACCTCCCGCTGAGCGCTTCCAGTGCTCAATGAACCAACCCCGGCGGCGGGCGATCGCCGCGAGCTTGGCTTCGGGATTCACCACCACCGGGAAGCCTGCCGCCTCGAGCATGGGAAGATCGCTCGTCGAGTCCGCGTACGCCACGGCGTCGCAGAGGCTGAGTCCCTGGGCGCGTGCGAACTCATCGAGCAGCAGGGCTCGTGCCTCACCGGTCGGAGGTGATTGTGTCAGCTCGCCGGTGAACTTGCCGTCGCGCTCATCCATGCTCGCACAGACGATCTCGTCGAACAGCGGTCGGAGGGGCTCGACGACGAAGTCCAGCGCGCCCGTGATCAGCAGAGTTCGGTGGCCGAGCGCTCGATGGCGGCGCACTCGGGCGATCGCCTCCGGGAACGCTCGCAGGCCAAGCAGATCGCTGTAGAGCTCGTAGCTGTCGAGACGGAGCTGGTCGGCGGGAGCGCCGTCGTAGCGACGGTAAAAGGCTCGCAAGAAGTCGCTCCGGTCGCGGCGGTCCAGCCTGAGCAGCTTTGGTCCTTCTGCGAGCAGGCCGGCCACCAGGCGGGCGCGCTCTACGCGCTCGAGGTGACGGGTCGCCAGCCACGCGTAGCTCTCGACGACATTAGAGGCGATGAGCGTGTTCTCGAGGTCGAATGCTGCGCAGCGGGGCTGGTCGGACAAGATCGCTTTCAACGAGCGCTCTTCCCGGCTTGCCATCGTGCGCTTGCCACTTGCCGTGGTGCGGACCCTGGCGTGCTCGACGACAGACGGCAGATGGACATCCTCGATGTACTGGCGCCAGTCGATCACGGCCGGGTCGAAGCAGAACGCGGCCCGATCAGCAGCGTCGAGGCTCTCGAACAAGCGCACGGTCCTGTCCATGCGAAAGCGTGCCTCGGTCTCGCTGTAGGCGCCGTAGAGCTCGACATAGCTGAGCGCTCGCTCCGCTTGAACTCGTCGCTCTTCGAGACGGGCGCCACCTTCGGCTCGCTCACCACGGAGGGGAAGCGAGTTGACGAGCCGCTCGGCGGCTCCGAGAGCCCGAGTCGCCCGGCGCAGCTGGCCCTGGACTCGACCGCGGCCGGGGAAAGACCATTTCGGGACGACGATCGGCTGACCACGGTGGTCGTAAAGGGGTCGTTCGGTGAACCAGCGCTCGACAAGGTCGACAAGCTGGCCGTAGCGCAGGGGGTTCCGGACACCCGAGGCGACCTGGTAAACAGTCGGCCCGGATGGGTCGGGTCCTATGGCCGCCACCGCGATCAGAGCTGCTACAACCAGATCGACGGGTATGACATCCACAATGCCTTCGGGGACCCCCGGGAATTGCCGTAACAGGCCCCTCGCGTAGGAGATGATGACAGGCTCCGCCATCCGGAACCCCCGGATCCATCCGGGACGCGGTTGTGAGAGTGCAGACTCGACGATCGAGGGTCGGACGAAGGTCACTGGCAGTTCGCCTCGGATGTCGAGCAACGCATTCTCGCCGAGCGATTTCGTGAAGGCGTAGGCATCCGGCCACCCGAGGGCCCGGGCGCGGCCGCGGCCGAGTTCCACCATGCGGTCATGGACCCAGTCGACCCGCAGGTGCTCGGTCTTCTCCGCCAGGAGGGCGGTGCCGGCCGCTCCGAGCTCGGACCGCGCCGAGCGGTGGAACGCTGCCAATCGCTCGGGGCTCCGGCTGGTCGCATCCTCGTCGGCACGGGCGCGCCTGGCAGCTCGCACCTCGGCACGCCAGTCGATCTTGGAGACGAACTTGGAGGAGGTGATGAGCTCCTCGGCAGCGTCGCCCTTGTGCCCGCTGTTCACGTATGCCGTCGAAACCGCGATGAGATGGGGCAAGGACTCAGCGACACCTTCCCTCGCGGCTCGTTCAGCGGCGAGCTCCCTCAAGGTGTCGGCGACGCGCGACGGACCGAGGAGATTCACCTCGACGGCACCGTCCAAGGGCGCGTCGAAGGTCACCGACGCCGCAGCGTGGATCACGATGTCACATGACCCGAGCAATGCTCGCCCGGCCTCGTCGAGCGCGAGCCCATCTCGTCCCACGTCACCGGCGATCGTGTGAAGACGCCGGGCGATCACGTCGTCAAAACGCTCGCCGAGCTCGCCACGGAGCCGGTCGAAGCAGTCATTGCGGAGGATCTCGCGCCGGGTGCGTTCGCCGGGCCCTTGGCGTTGGCCGGGGCGGACGACCACGATGATCTCGCATTCGGGCACGCTTCGGAGCAACCGCTCAACGAGCGCTGTTCCGAGGAAGCCCGTCGCTCCGGTCACGGCGATTCGCCGGCCGGCGAGGTCGTCGGTGATCACGGGTGTGTTTCTAGCACCCGGCTGTCAAAGAGCCTGACCACTTCAGCTGCGCAAATGGCGCGGGAGGCGGCGGAGGCGTTGCCAGGAGCATCCTCGGCTCTGCCGGCAATCAGTGTTTCGGGGGCTCGGCGCGAACCGGAGCCGGCTTCTTGGGGGCAGGCCGGCGGGGCGCCTTGGGCGGTGTGTAGCGCTTGCTGGGCTTGGGCGCCGAACGACTCGCGGGCGACTTGTCGCTGGTACGAGAGCGTCTAGGGGTGGGCTGCTTGGCGGCGCCGCGCGCAGCACCCCGACCTTCCCTCTGTGTGGACTTGAAGCCCTTCAACATGAGCCACAGGCCGAAACCCATGTAGACAAGGCCGATCAGACGGAGGGACGGGAGCGCGAACAGCCAGAGGCCGACGAGCACCGATGCGAAGCCGAGGAGAGCTCTGCGCTTCACGAGCGTCCCGAGCAGAACGAATACGAAGAGGACGATCCCTTCGACCAGGAACACGTGCACGGCGCTGAGGGTCTTGAGCTCGCTCGCCGATCGGTTGTGGTTGTGCATCAGGTAGGGGACGACGACCACCAGGGTCAAGAGCAGTTCACAGACCGCCGCCGTGATCCCGAGCCGAAGCTCGAACGGGTTGAGGTTGTTGACGGCTGCCCTAGCTGCCTGCGACCTCGCTTTAGCGGTCACGGTCGGTCCTCCGGAGCCCGCCTCGGCAACGGATCGCTGGCGCGACGGACCTGACCGAAGGAAACGTCCGGCGGAGAAGTTGCGGCGGACCCGCTTGCTCCACCCGTATGCACTGCCGGCGCCGGCCTCGGTCTCATCAGGCGCCCGCGCAGCGGGCTTGACCTTGTCCGGGTCCGCCATGGTGTCCAGGGTAGCTGTCGCGTTCGGCACCGGCTCGGGCGCGCTCGCGCGGGACAACCAGGGCGAGCGAGCCTTGCCCTGTCTCGTGGTGGTTTCGGATGGGTAGGCTCGTGGGGCGGAGTGCGACGCTCAGTGGCGATGCCTTGTTCACAGCTTCGCATGTGGAGCAGTAGCTAGTAGGGCGCTTGGCTCAGGTGGTTAGAGCGCAGCCTTCACACGGCTGAGGTCGGCGGTTCGAGTCCGCCAGCGCCCACCACGAAATATACCTGAAACAGCAGCTCACGAGCCATTTCAGGTCTGACCGACATTACTCACTAGTGACCCTTAATTCGCCCTTCGTGCCACTCGGTGTGGCACGCGTGTGGCACGAGGCGCATAGCCAACTGGGACGAGGCCAGGTATGACAGTGAACTCCTGCGCATTTCGACAAGCCGGACGCCTGATCATGCAGACGTCAAACCTGGCAGGACCGATGATGTAACTACGTGTCGCCCCACTCGATTGAGCTCGCGGAGCCTTGCGGCGTGAAGCGCCTCGGGTCGAGCCGGGCGTGACTGGGCGAAATAACCGTCTGGGCGGGCAGCTGCTCCGTAGCCCGCGAGGTTCTGCGTGCGTGCTCTGAGCGTCCCTGGCCGACATCAAGGGACCATCCCCAGATCTGGTTGAAAGGGGCATCCATGCAACCGGACAAGCCCCTGCCGGAGAGGTGCGCCGGCGTGACCCCCGGTCATTCCTGAAGGAGCGCTTGTTGTCAAGGCAGCGCTCCTCGAAGAGGAGCACGATTTTGG
>PLIM01000164.1:0-1155 GCA_003139355.1 Acidimicrobiaceae bacterium
AGAAGCGCTGCCGGGTTCTGCTCGAGCTCCTCACCGATCGTCGTGACCGCGGCGACATCGCCACTCGTCGGTGTCGCGGAGCAGAAGCTGCCGAATCCGTGTGTCGGAAGGATCCGGGCGTGCTTGGGAAGCGTTGTCAACAGCCGCCGGACCGAACGCCACTGGGAATGGGCGAGCGCTTCAGCCAGGGCGAGGCCGAGGAGGTCGGTTCGGCCGGTCGCATCGACCAGAAGTGAGCCGCCTGTGCAGACGACGTGCTCTCGAGCCTCCTCATCGTCCCCATCCTTCGCGGTGTTGACCAGGTAGGCGAGGTGGTGGGCAGTGTGGCCCGCCGTCGCGATGGCAGTGACCTCGAGCCGCCCGGCCACGACGATGTCGCCGTCGTCGAGAAAGCGGAACTCGTCCGGGAACGACACCGGCTCGCCTGCGGGGATCGCGTACGTGGCGCCCGTCGCTCGCGCAAGTGCCAGGCCGCCGCTGACGTAGTCGTTGTGAATGTGGGTCTCGAGCACAGCGGTGATGCTGACGCCCAGGTTCTGCGCCTCCTGCAGATAGGGAAACGGGTCCCTCTGCGGGTCGACCACCACGCCCACCTCACCGTCGCTGATGAGGTAGCTGCGGTCGCCGAGGCCGGTAGCGTCGAAGGTCACAGTCGTCATGGGGTCGACCTTTCGCGCAGCACCGCCGTTGACCATCCGCGCAGAGTACTAGTAAGTCGCTAGAAACAGTAGATCGGGCCCTTGCGTTGGGTTCGGTCGGGCTCATCTCTGCGGTCGGCTACCCGCCGAACAACGCGAGCCACTCCTCGGCACTACGGGGGGCGAGAACGGGGTTCTTGCGTTTGGTCTCGCCGAGGGAAGCGGACCCATCGGTCGAGTAGAGATGCCCCGGATAGACGACGGTGTCGTCGGGAAGCCTCGCGAGGCGGTTGACCAGGCTGTCGTACATCGCCTCAGGGTCGCTTCCGGGGAGGTCTGTCCGTCCGCAGCCCTGGAGGAAGAGGGTGTCGCCTGCCACGAGGCGGCCGTCGACGAGGAAGCACTGGCTTCCCGGAGTGTGGCCGGGCGTGTGCAGGAGGCGGATCCCGATCTCGCCGACCTGGAGAACATCGTCGCTCGTGTGGGCCACGAGGCTCTGGCGCCCGACCCCGGTCGT
>PLIM01000164.1:1265-4432 GCA_003139355.1 Acidimicrobiaceae bacterium
CGCGAAGTCGCGGCCGGCCAGCAGCTGGCGGAAGTACAGGCGGTCGCCGGTCACGCTTCGATCGGCTCGGGCGACCAGTCCGCCAGTTTGGCGAGCCGCAGGTCGTTGGAGAATATCTCCACGATGGGAAGCCGGAGGCCGATGCGCCTCTGGAGGCGCTCGATGGCGAGTTCCTGGTCCCAGAGAACGAGCGTCACGGCCACGCCGCCCTCACCGGCTCGGGCCGTGCGACCTGACCGGTGCAGGTAGGCCTTGTGATCCTCGGGCGGGTCGTAGTGAACCACGACGTCGACCCCGTCTATGTCGAGGCCCCGGGCCGCGACGTCGGTTGCGACGAGCGTTGGGAGCTTCCCGGTGGCGAAGTCCTCGAGCGCCTTCTCACGCGCGGCCTGGCGGAGGTCGCCGTGGATCGCGGCAGCGCGCACGCCCTCACGGCGGAGGTCGGCGACGAGGCGGTCGGCGCCACGCTTGGTGCGGCAGAAGCACAATGCCTTGGTCGCCCCTGCGACGATGGCGGCGCACACCTTCGCCTTGTCGAGCTGGTGCACCTTCAAGAAACGGTGCTCCATCTCGTCGACTGTGACCTGCTTGGCCTGTACCTCGTGCAGGACGGGGTCTCGGAGGTGCCGGCGGACGACCTGGTCGACTGCCGAGTCCAGCGTTGCCGAGAAGAGCAGGGTCTGGCGTTCAGTGGGCATGAGCCGCAGCAACCACTCGACCTGTGGCAGGAAGCCCATGTCTGCCATGCGGTCTGCCTCGTCGACGACGAGAGTCGAGATCTTGTTGAGCCGGACCGCCTTGCGGTCGGCGAGGTCGATGAGCCGGCCCGGCGTCGCGACGACGATGTCGGTGCCCGCGGTGAGCTGGCGGGCCTGGTGATCGAGGTCAGTGCCCCCGTAGACAGCGAGAACCCGCCTGTCGACGGTCTTTGCGAGGATCTCGAGCACTTCGGCGACTTGAACGGCGAGCTCGCGCGTCGGGACGAGGACGAGAGACCTCGGTGCGCCGGGCCCGGCACGAGGAGTTCGCATGAGCATCGNNCCGAATGCGAGCGTCTTGCCCGAACCGGTCTTGGCCTTGCCGCACACGTCGCGGCCCGCCAGCGCGTCTTCGATCGTGAGTGCTTGAACGGGAAACGGACTCCTGATGCCTTGACTTTCCAGCGCCTCGACCAGTTCAGGCGCAACACCGAGACCCGCAAAGGTGGTCCCGATCTCCGTATCCGTCGTCATGCACTTCCTCGCTGTCCCCGACAAGGCTACTGGCGAGTCCGGCGCGCCAGGTTCATCGCCGTGGCGCGATCATGTCGGCATGACAACACTGGCCAAAGGCGACGTGGCCCCGTCGTTCTCCCTGCCGGATCAAGACGGTGCGATCGTCGGGCTCGGGGACTACGCGAACCGCCGGGTCGTCGTCTACTTCTATCCCGCTGACGACACGCCCGGCTGTACCAAGGAAGCCTGTCAGTTCAGTGATCTCGCCGAGGAGTACGCGGCCTCGGGCGTCGAGGTGCTCGGCATTTCGCCCGATGGCGGGTCCAAGCACGAGAGGTTCCGCGCGAAGTACGGGCTCCGGATCGCCTTGCTGAGCGATCCGGAGCACGAGGTGATGACGCGCTACGGCGCCTTCGGCCCCAAGACGCTCTACGGGCGCAAGACCGTGGGGGTCATCCGGTCGACGTTTCTCGTCGGTCGAGACGGGAGGATCGAACGCGCCTGGTACAACGTGCGTGCGGATGGTCACGCCGCCAAGGTGCTGGAGGCCCTCGCGGGCTGAGAGACCGCGGGCCAGCGCATCGCGGCGGGAGACCGATGTCGTGTCAGAGGGTCCGCTCGAGCTGGGCACGCGCAAGCTTGCGGCCTGGCCGAGCTCGCTCGGAACAGCCGGCCGCATGTGGGGTGGCGCACCCTCAACTGGGCGGATGACCAGGTCTTTCGGGAGGATTCCCCGGTAGTAGAGTCCGCTCATCATGGCCACCGCCGTGCGCCCCAAGCTGGTCGTTGCCTACCACAGCTCCTCGAACCCACCGTTCGAGATCGCCGAAGCCGCCCGGAACCTGTGCGACCTGACGTGGGTCTTCGATTTCACCGATCCGCTGCTCTCGCCGCTGCTGCCGCTGATACGACGCTTGGGTACGGTCGTCGACACCGCCGGTCTCAGCGATGCGGAGGTTGCGGCACGGGTTGTCAGCTGCTGACGAATCTCTGAGCCATCGTGAGCGAACACCTGTTCGATAGGGTGTTCTCTGTGAACCTGACCGAGTGGGCACGCCGTCAAGGCATCCATCCCGGACCGCCTGTCGCTGGTTTCGCAGTGGTACGCTTCCCGTGCCGGCGGTGCGCGTGAACAGGCGCCCGGTGTCGATCGCGCCGGGACTCGGTCCTCGCCTCTCCCGCCGAGGGCCTCGGTCTCTACGCCCGAGTCTCCTCCCACGACCAGCGGGCCGGTCTCGACCGGCGGGTCGCCCGCTTGTGCGAGTGGGTGGCCAGGACCGCACTGCCGGTCGCCGGGTGGAGTCCGAGGTCGGCTCGGGCATGAACGGCGCTCGGGCAAGGCTCCGCCGTCTGTTCGCCGATGCGAAGGTGACCACGGTCGTCGTCGAACACCGCGACCAACCCGGCCGGACGAACATCGAGCTCGTCGAGGCAGCCCTCAGTCCGCCGGCCGCCGGCTTGTGGTGCTCAAGGAGGGTGAGGTCGACGACGACCTCGTTCGGGACATGACCGAGGTCCTTACTTCCCTCTGTGCTTGCCTCTACGGCCGTCGTTCAGCTCGGGACCGGGCCGAAAAGGCCCTGCGCAAGGCGGCGGAGGTGCCGGCGTCATGAGTCCCGTGGTCGGCCTTGGCAGGGCGGGGGAGATTCTGGGGGGTCCCCGGCGGCGACATCCGGCGTGGCACCGCCAAGCGACAAGCAGAGAGCTCATCGCGCAGTGGTCGGCGGATCCTCCGCCGGTTGGTCCGGGGTCGGAACCGAAACACCGCGAGCGCTCGCCGAGAGCGGGGGCTCGTCCGGTGACCTGTGCCGTCTGCGGCTCCGGCCCCGCGTCGAGGTCGAGGCCGCGAGGGCTGTTCGCGATCCCGTCTCGGTTCGCCACCGCTGTGATCGTGCGGGGAGACGGCCGCCGATGGTCCTAGCTCCGGGCGGGCGCGTTCACTCGTCTTTGCGT
>PLIM01000025.1 GCA_003139355.1 Acidimicrobiaceae bacterium
TCAGCGTTTTGACGGGCCTTCGTATCGAGTGGGACATCAACATGACCCAAATACTTCTGCGCGTGCATACGCCTAGAGACGTTGTCGTGTTCTGGCTCGAGCCTCAATACTGGTGCTTCGGGTTGCCCGACCCGGAGTCCCCGACTTCGACCGAGAAGGTGCGGCTCATGGACAGGCTGCCGAAGGGCGACACCGTAGGAGGACTGGCGAGCTTCATCGCGGCGACCGTCGCCAAGGGACTCGGGCCTTTTTGAAGCGACAATCCTGACGCGGTATGTAGCCTCACCGGGACCCGCGACAGGGACCCGACTTCGACAACGCTGTCGCCCCCCTTCCCCCGGTCAGCTTCGACTTTTTCACTTCCCCCGACGCTCCGGCTGACGGTCTCCTTAGGCAGCCGCCCGCCGCCGTGACTACCCAGTTACCTAGCCGTCGGCTGGCACTATTCGGGCTCCGCTTTGCTCGGCCTGCTGCGACCCAAGCGTGCCTTGCTCGTTTTCCGCTTACGTTCGATCGCCGCTCGTCGAGCGAGCACCTGCTGGGCATGCTTGTTGTGTGGCCCGTGCGCTTTCCCGCTTACCCCACCGAAGGCGGCGAAGTGTGTCGGCATCGTTCGCCTGCCTGCGGCGGTTGACATAGTGGCTACCTGCTTCCCGCCCGGTGTGGCCCGAGTCGTTGGATACTGCAGTATCTAACACCGGCGTGCCTATCGTCGAAAGTCGCCGTTCGACCGCCTGATGTTGTCTTCAGGCGTTGCCGTCCCGTTGCCCCGTTCGCGCGCCTGAGCGCCGCTGCGGGCGAAAGGTATGGAAAAGCGCTGGCCAGACACGCCGCGGCGTGGCACCATTCGGTANNGACCGGGTCGCTCTTGCGGGTGAGGTGGTCGACAGGGGAAGAGTCCACTGTCGTGCCCTCGATGGGTTCGCTTGCGGTCGTCGGGAAGCGGTCGGGCGGTAGCGCCAGCAGACGGCAGACAACGAGTGCTTCTGCGGCGGAGGTGCGAGCCAGTCGGTGACGCGAGCCGAGAGCCGCGACGAGAACGCCGAGTGGTACCCGTACTTGCTGATTAAGCCCGACCCGCGTTGTCCCGAGTGCGTCACAATCATGGACTGGCGGTCCGCCCACCGCGGGATCATCATCACCGATGGGACGGAGATAAAGCTCTCGGACTACGGGTGGAAAAGTCGCCACCTTCACATGCGGGAGGTGCGGCAGGCTCACCGTAAGAACCGCTTGCAGCAACCCAAGGACTGGGAGAGTGAAGATCGTTGCCCGGTCGTGCTCGTCGCGAGTCCGGCACTCCCTTCCTCCAGTCGTCCGCTGACAGGGAACCAGTCGACGTACCGCAAGGCACGAGGATGGCCGTCGGAGCTGCGCCGGTCGTACTCAAGATGAAGGCGAGCGTGATCAGCCCTGCCGAGCAGCTCTCCATCGTGAAGTACTCGGACGAGCACGGCGTGAAGGCGGCGGCCGACTACTTCGCTGTGTCCCAGAACCGTGTCTGCGACTGGCGATCGGATCGTCTCCGGCGGGAAGCCGTTACGTCAGAACGCTGAGCGCCAACCTGGATCTGCCTTGTCCGCCACAACACCGGGCTGGCCGGCCGCCTCTTTGCCCTACCATTCGGCCTGGCTCCCGATGCGGTCCTGGCTGGCTGGCTGACGTTCTGGCTGGCCGGCGCGGCAGCAACCGCCTCGACACGAGCCGCGTCCGCATCGACTGGGCCAGCAACCTGATCTACCGAGCGCTCGGCGACGACGAGTGCGCCACGGTCGACGAGGGAGGCAACCTGTACGAAGTCGCCATCGGCTGACAGTGCAGCGCCACACACGACACCACGAACGGCCTCCGGGGCGCTCGTGGTGTCCGTGCTTCCGGTTCGCGGCCAGGTAGCCTGGGAATCATGACAACTTCTAACCGGCCTGGGGCCATCGAGTGGCGCGTCGGCTGGAGGCCTGAAGGCGGGCGCTTCACAACGTGGTGGAGAGGGACGCTTGGCCGGCTCGCGGAAGAGCCGGACGAGGGCGAGCGCTGGCGGATAGTTAACGAGCTGAGCGAGGTGATGAACTTGGCTGTCGTCAGACTGCCCGGCGAGACGCCCTCGGACACGGCCCAGCAGATAGCCCCAGCCATGTTCGACGAGGTACAGAACGAGACCAGCGAGCTGGCTGCAGCGCGAGCCCCGGCTCGCCACGAGACAGCTGCAGGCGTGCCAGATAGCGACGTACCGCTGCTGCCGTAGCGGCGCGGCGCAGATGGCCTAGACACGAGCCACGTCCGCATCGACTGGGCCAGCGGCCTGATCTGCCGGGCGGGCTGGCTGGCTCCCCGTTCGCCGTCCTGGCCGGCTCCGACTGCGTCCTGGCTGGCTGGCTGGTCTGGGTCCCACCTCCGCTAGTGGTCCCCTTTCTACCGTCCCTCTCTCTTATCCCCCACCTGCATGTTTTGGTGGGCCCGGCAGGGATCGAACCTGCGACCAAGGGATTATGAGTCCCCTGCTCTGACCACTGAGCTACGGGCCCGTGCTGGATGCTCACACGGCACTGGCTGAGCCTTCCCTCGGGCTCTCCTGTATGCAGGAACGCTACTCGGCACAGTCATCCGGCAGACCAACCCGTGCGGGCGCTGAGGGAGGCAGTTGTCACACGGTGCTCCACGGACCGTGGTGTGCGAGGTCACAATGAGCAGCGCAGACGTGAGAGGAGCACCGTCGATATTCAGAGATGCTCAGGGTCAGCCCTCGGAAGCCACAGACAGCCGCCTCCAGAGTCGAAACCTCGTCCCGTCCGGTCGTCGACTGGTCCAGCACCTCGGAGTGGTCCGTACCGAATCGGCGTAGCCTCCCGCCACCGGGACTCCCTCTGGAAGTCGGCCTGGAGTGACGCTTTGCAAGTACGCACGGGAGCCGGCCGCGTCCTTCCTCTCGTCGGCGCCGTGAAGCGTTGCGGTCACGCTACCTGGTAGGTGCGGGGCCTCTGGGAACCACTTCGAGATCGACATCACGCACGCGTTCGACCCTGGCCCGGCGTCAGCGTAGGGCGGTTCCTGTTGGCGACGGTGGAACGGGCAGCCTCCCCTGTTGCTCTGACGGGTCGCTGGGTCCGGCCGACGCCCCGAAGAGCGCTCGCCCACGAGTGGGCTCGGTGTGACCCAGGACCTTGTCCAGGGTCTTCGAAGAGATCCCGTGATCACGCCTGGTCTGGCGCTTCGAGACGTCCTCGACGAGAACCCTTCGGCGGATCTCAGTCCACATCTCCATGTCGGTGGGCACCCCTTCTCCTGTTTTCCTACCCAGCTCCAGGCGACAAGCCCGAGGGCCAGGGTTAGCGCGCCCAGGGATGGTCGGGTAATCCTGTCTTCGATCAGCGCGAAACGCTTGGCAGGTGCACCTGTTCTCGATCAGCACTTACATCGGCACGGCATCGCCTGGTACTGTCCCCCAAAATGAGTGCCGAGGCTCCCAGCGGCGACGGACACGCAGCCCCCGACGTCACCAGCCCGATCGCACAAACTCCTTCCGGCGGGTTGCCGACTTCGCACGACGAGCCCGGTTGGAGCGCCTCTCCTGCAGCCGACACCGCCACGTCGCCACCGGGAAGCCCGCCGGGGCGGTCTCGGATCCGGCGCATCGGGCCGCCGGTGCTGTGCATCCTCGTCTACAGCGTTCTCGCCGCCTTCGCCTACGGCGTGCACCCGCCGGCGACGAGCGCCACTCTGCCGCCATGCGCTTGTGGTGACATCTCGTCCCAGGTTTGGTTCCTAGCGTGGCCGGCCTACGCCCTCTCGCACGGCCTCAACCCCTTCTACTCGAGCTGGGTCGACTACCCGCACGGGGTCAACCTGATGAACAACACGGCCTCCCCGCTGCTCGGAATCCTCTTCACCCCGATGACCCTCATCTTTGGCGCCCTGTCGACGTTGAGCCTGCTGATGCGGTTGGCATTGGCCCTCTCCGGCATCTCCATGTGCCTCGCGTTGCGGCGTTGGACCACATGGTGGCCGGCGGCGTTCATCGGAGGGCTCCTCTACGAGTTCTCTCCGTTCATGGTCGGGCAGTCGCAGAGCCACCTTTTCCTGACCTTCGTACCGTTGCCTCCGATCATGACGGTCCTCTTCGACGAGCTCGTCGTGCACCGCCGCCACCTCATCCGCAACGGCATCCTCCTGGGTGTCGTCGTCGCTGCCCAGGTGATGATCTCGCCCGAGATCCTGGTCATTTCGCTGATCGCCACCGCGTGCGCTCTCATCGTGATGACGATCCGTCACGCGGTGGCCGCCCGTGAGCGGATCGGGGATCTCCTTCGCGGCTTTTCCGTAGCCGTGGCGACGATGGTGATCCTGGCCGCCTACCCGATCTGGATATATTTCCGCGGGCCGTACCACGTGGTCGGTCCACCCCACCCGATTTCCGCTCTCGTGCAGTACCATTCCTATCCGGCCTCGCTCATCTACCCGACGAGTCTGCAGCGCTTCGGGTTCGGCAGCTGGCTTGCCAAAGGAACGGCGCTGCTCCAGAGCAATACCGTCGAGCACACGACCTACGTTGGCATCCCCCTTCTCGTGCTCCTGGCCTTCATCGTGATCCGGTGCCGGAGGGTCGGCCACGTGCAGCTGTTCGTCCTCGTCGCCCTCGGTGGCTGGGTGGTCACGCTCGGGCGGGAGGTTCGCGGGATCAAGCTTCCCTTTGACCTCATCTTGAGGATCCCAATCCTCAATGGTGCCCTCGACCTGCGCTACTCGTTTCTCATGTATCTCGGGATCGCCGTCGTGCTCGCCATCGGACTCGACCGGATGCGAAGCGAAGGCATTTTTGCGAAGCTCGTCAGGTCGCGCCCGACCGAGGCGCCGACCGGCGAAGCAGCCCGCGCTCCCGTGGTTTCGCGTCGATGGTCGCGACGACAACTCGACCGGCCGGTTGCGTGCCTCGGGATCGCTGTCGTCGCCCTCGCCCCGCTCCTCCCGGCGCTTCCGTACCGATCGACCCCGTCCGACGTGCCGCTGCTGTTCACGGCGGCGAACTCACCGCTCAAGTCGGGAACCGTCGTGCTCTCCTACCCGCTGCCCATCACGTACGGGTACGCGGGCCCGAACGACCAAGCGCTGCTGTGGCAGTCCGCCGCCCGCATGCGCTTCAAGTTGATCGCCTTCAGGGGTGCGGTCGCCGGACCGACGGGCCGCCCGATCCAAGGTGCGGCCATGTTGTTGCCGCCCTTTGAGGCCGAGCAGGTCCTCGTGTGGGGGTTGTACGGCAAGCCGAGCTCTCCACCGGCGATGGATGCTTCCACTGCCAAGGCGATCCAGATCTTTCTCAAGACCTATGGCGTAGGCGCTGTCACCGTGGTGCCATGGGGGCTTCGTACCAACGCCGTGCTCGCCTACTACGTGGCGGCGCTGCAGGTGCCCCCGGTGAAGTTCGGTGGTTCCTACATCTGGCCTGACGTGCAGCAGGATCTCAGGCGGCTTGGTCTCGGAGCTGATTGACGAAGAGGCTCCCCGCCTCCGGCTGAGGCATGATCTCCCGCGTGAGCAGCCCCTACTGGCCCCTCTTCGATCTGCGGTAGTACACCGCCCGACTGGTGCTCCGCCCGTGCACGGAGGCGGATGTGGAGCAGTTGGCTGCAATCCTTCCGGGCGACCTGGAGGTGGCACCGAGCAGCTGGAGGGGACCGATGTTGCCGAGCGCGGCGTCGCCGAGACGTCGTCCTGGTTGGTGCGCAAGGCGCGCCGCCAAGAGGTGCCACCTGTCCTCGGGGTTGCACACGCGATCGGGCTAGCGGAACCTTCCTGGCT
>PLIM01000146.1 GCA_003139355.1 Acidimicrobiaceae bacterium
CCCTGGTCGGCCGCCCATGTCCGATGAGCTGGGTCCGGAGCGGGATCGTCTTTCTCTTGTTGATCCGGTGTGGCCCGTCCCACTTCCTGCGGACGAGTTCGCGGTGCCAGCGTCGGAGCGTGTCGGGAGTGAACAGGCTGGAGAGACGCTCGTGGAGAGGACGGAGCCGCTGTAGGACAGTGAGCACGAGCCGCTCCTCGCGCTTCGTCTTCGGATGGGGCACCTGGCGACGCAGCACGGCGAGCTCTTGGCGCAGCACAAGCAGCTCGAGGTCCTTCGAGCGAGACGACCTGCAGGTGAGGAGCAGGAGCCGGAGAACCTGGCGTAGGGAGAGCGTGATAAGGCGGACAGTCACCGGCCCAGTCTCGCTGCCGGTGGACTGGTGTGTCGGTCCTAATCAAGCGGCCGACGGTGATGTGGCACCCTTCAGGGCAATTTGTCACTGACGTAGTGACGACAACGTCTCTTTCCGGCTCACGCTGCGTCCAGCCATCCGTGGAGTTGACTCACGCGAGCATTGGCTTTGCCAACGACACCCTGGGTCACCTTCGCTCTCTCCGTTTCACGCGGAAGCTGGGAATATGAGCAACGCGTGACGGTTGATCCTTTCATGAAGGCAGTTGGAGTGACAAAGTTCGGCGGTCCGGAGGTGCTGCACATAGTGGACCTGCCAGATCCGCAAGTCGGCCCGGGGCAGTTGTGCATCCGGGTCCATGGGGCTGCGGTCAATCCGACCGACACTGGGCTGAGAAGTGGCGGCTGGGCCGAGATGCTGAGAGACATCCCGCCGCCCTACGTCCCAGGCATGGACGCCGCCGGCGTGCTCGAGCAGATCGGCGAGGCCGTATCGACCGACCTACGGATCGGCGACCACGTTATGGCCATCGTCGTGCCCAACGGTTCCCACGGCGCCTACTCCGAACGCGTCGTGGTCCCAGCCGAGTCCGTCGCTCGGGTGCCTGCCGGTGCCACGGATGTGGAAGCGGCCACCCTGCCAATGAACGGCCTGACGGCCCGCTTGGCCCTTGACCTGCTCGAGCTCGAGCCTGGCCAGACTGTCGCTGTCACCGGCGCTGCCGGCGCGGTCGGTGGCTACGTGATCCAGCTCGGGAAGGCGGATGGCTTGCGGGTCATCGCCGACGCCTCAGAAAACGATGAGCAGCTCGTTAAGGAGCTCGGAGCTGACGTCGTGGTGCGACGAGGTCCGGAGTTCTCAGCTTTGGTCCGCGAGGCAGTTCTTCAGGGGGTTCACGGGCTTGTCGATGCCGCGCTGCTGAACGAACTGGTCGTCGCTGCGGTACGCGATGGCGGTCGAATCGCCACCCTTCGCGGCTTCAAGGGGGAGGAGAAACGGGGCATCACGTTTCATCCGGTGCTCGTTCGCAGCTATGCCCGAGAGCAGGCCAAGCTCGACCGTCTCCGTCAACAAGTGGAGGAGGGCCAGGTGACCCTCCGAGTCGCTCGAATCATCCCTGCCGAGCTGGCCGCTGAGGCACATCGCATCCTCGAGGCGGGCGGCACCCGGGGACGTCTCGTGCTCGAGTTCTAACGCCTGCGCCACGGAGCTGTCGAATCGCGTTCAAGGGCATGACCGATCGGTCCCGCCGGATGCCGACTCGGCTATCAGCGTGAAGAGCACGAACAAACGCCCGGCCTTCACCGAGCGAGATGAGGATCAACGAGCCGAGGATGTCGAGGTAGCTGTTCGTCGCTTGTGAGCCGTGAAACCCAGAGGAAATCGGCGACTGCGCTTGACGGACCGACGAGGAGCGGCAGACGCATGCCGATGAGCGAGGAGAACCTTGCCAAAGTGCGAGGGCTGGACGAGATCGCGCTCGCGAGGGGGCAGTCCCTCGCCCAGATGGCGATCGCGTGGGTGCTCCGCGACGACCGGGTGACCTCTGCGCTCATCGGCGTGAGCAGCATCGCCCAGCTCGAGAACAACCTCGCAGCTGTCGACAACCTGGACTTTTCGAGCGACGAGCTCGCCGCGATCGATCGCCACGCGACCGACAGCGGAATCGACCTCTGGGCGGTCTCGCGCCGCCCCTAGCGTCGCGCCGCCTTGCGGGCGACCACCGCACCAGACCATCGTCCTGGCCGTGCGGTGCGCGGCCGGTGGGTCCACGAGGGACCAGGTCGCTTGAAGGCCTTGTCCAAGCGGCGATCCTCGACGCGGACGGCAATGGGCAGGCCTTGACACCAGCGCTTTGATGCCTCCCGCTCGGCCCCTCAAGAGGGCTTCGCCTGTCAAGCACGGGCCCAAGGGGGATCCGACCTTCCGAGCAGCCGGGTTGTCGCCGCGACGACCACGATCACGATCAGGGCAATCACCAGGGGAAGGACGATGCGGACGTGAATGACCAGCGCCGCCCCGATAAGGGCTCCGACCAGCATTGCGGCCACGGCGATCAGGCGGCGCCCCGAAAGCGATCCCTTGCCTCCCGCGAGCGCGCTGTCGGCAGCGGTGCCGGTAAGGGTCAAGGTGAGCACGGTGGTGGTCAAGTCGGGCACTGCGAGTTTGCGCGCGGTTGCGTTCTGGATCCCCATGGCGATCCCGAGGACGACGATCAAGGGGTAGCGAAACCCTTCGGTCATCGTGTTACCAGCCAGTGCGGCGAGGATCACCGAAGCCGCAAGGAATACGGCCTGGATCAAGGCGGCGGCGTGGAGCAGACGACCCCGGTGTTTTCCAAGGCGCGAGCCGACTTTGCCGCCCACGAGGGCGCCGGACCAGAACGACGCCAGGGCCACCAGCGATGCCGCGATCGAGAAACCTGGCGCCCCGGCGAGGGCAAAGCCCAGGAACACGACGTTGCCCGTCATGTTGGCGACGAAGACGTGCCCGAGCACCAGATAGCTGAAGGCATCGACCAGGCCGGTGAGGAGTGTCAAGCCCAGGAGCAGCGGGGGCAGCGGGCCGTGCCTGCCGTTGCGTTCCGGAACGAGCGTCTCGCGCACGTCGGCGAGGAAGGTGTTCACGGTCGCACCCAAGCCTCGGCGTAGACGACCGAGAGATCCTCGTCTCCCCGTCCGTTGGTCACAGCGC
>PLIM01000136.1 GCA_003139355.1 Acidimicrobiaceae bacterium
GCTCGAACCTGTGCGGGTTCGACAAGGAGCTGGCCGCCCCGACCTGGAAGCGCACCTATGGCTTCCACCCGCTCGCCTGCTTCCTCGACCGCCCCGAGGTCTCTTCCGGCGAGGCGCTCGCAGCCATGCTGCGGCCCAGCAACGCCGGCTCGAATACCGCGGCGGACCACAAGACGGTGCTTCGCCGGGCGCTCGACTCCCTCCCCTGCCATGCCCGGCCCCGCCCGGGTGACAAGAGCTCGCCCTCCTATGTCGTTCGCTCCGACTCGGCCGGGGCGACCCATGAATTCGCCAAGGCCTGCCGGGAGATGGGCGTCGCCTTCAGCTTCGGCTTGCGGGTCACCCCGAGATGCGCGAGGCCATCACCTCGCTCCACCCCTCGAGCTGGCGAGCGGCGATCGAGGAGGACGGCACGAGGCGTCCGGGCGCCTTGGTCGCCGAGGTGACCAAGCTGATCGACCTGAGGCGCTGGCCGGAGGGCTCGCGGGTGATCGTGCGGAAGGAGCACCCGCACCCGGGCGCCCAACTCAGCCTCTTCGACACGATCCAGGGCTTCCGCCACACAGCCTTCATCTGCGCCCCGCGTGACGCACGAGAAAAAGAGCGCCGCCCCATGGCCGTTTTGGAGCTCCGCCACCGCCAGCACGCCCGGGTCGAGGACCGCATCCGCCAAGGGAAG
The DNA here is from genome assembly GCA_003139355.1 of Acidimicrobiaceae bacterium. GTDB lineage: Bacteria > Actinomycetota > Acidimicrobiia > Acidimicrobiales > Bog-793 > Fen-455. Next base: position 680 of record PLIM01000136.1, read on the forward strand.
GGGCCGGGCTGAAGAACCTGCCGTGTGCTGAGGCGGAGGAGAACGACGCTTGGCTCGAGTGCGCCTTGGCGGCGGCCGACCTCGTCTGCTGGTCGAAGCTCATCTGCTTCGCCGACGACGACAACCTGGCCCGCTGCGAGATCGCCGCCTTCAGATACAAGATCTTGCACATGGCCGCCCGAATCACACGTTCCGGGCGAGTGGTGCAGCTGCGGCTCGATCGCTCGTGGTTCTGGGCAAAGGCCCTCGCCCTCGGCTTTGCTCGCCTGCGTGCTGCGTTCGCCTGAGACGCCCATCTTCGTGCCGGCGACCGGCGCCGGCGCCGTCAGGCAGCTGCTGGCAAATCCCTCACCTCACGCGCCCTGGCAGCGAGAAGGGTTGGGGCTACACGACCCTCGGGAACTCCGGCGACGCTGGCTCGCCCGAACGACCGTGTCCGAACTCGGCGTGAGACAGGTAGGCTAGCAGGCACCTGGCCTTCATCAAATGCGCGGACCTCACGTCTGATGAGCGCTCCAGCAGGAGGTTGAGGGAGTGGCATGGCAGAAACGCCTCTGGACGATCGGGGTTAGGCTTGTCTTAGGAGAGTTCATTGTTGCGGAGTGACCAAGTTGACCGCCGGGTAACCTCTTCCCCGCGCGTTACCGTTTGCGTGCCCAACTTCAACTACGGGCATTTTGTCGGTGCGGCGATCGAGAGTTGCCTGGCTCAGAGCTACCCACATGTCGAGGTCGTAGTCGTCGACGATGGCTCGACCGATGGCTCTCGCGAGGTGCTGAGTTCGTATGCCGACGTGGCCACTGTCATCTTCCAGTCGCACAAGGGTGCGTGGCAAACCTATGGCCGCGCCTTTAGCGAGTCGGCCGGAGACATAGTGATTTTCCTTGACGCTGATGACTTGCTTGTCCCGGACGTAGTTGAACGCGTGGTTCAGGCGTTCGCCGAGATGCCGCGCGCGTCGCGCGTGCAGTGGCGCCTTCAGGTCGTCGACACGGATGGGAACCCGACCGGTGCGACGTTCCCGCCGATGCATTGGGAGATGCCGGACGGGGACCTTCGTAGGTACGTCGTGGAACGGCGGACATACGTTTGGCCGCCTACGAGCGGCAACGCGTACCCCCGCTGGGTCCTCGAGTTACTCCTTCCGATCGCTGTTCCCGCGACTCGTTGGATCGATTTGTTCCTTGCTGAGACTACCGTCCTGGTCGGCCCTGTCCTATGCCTGTCTCGACCTGGAAGCTGCTACCGCTGGCATGGTGCCAACGAATCCGGATCCCGCGATTACCTTAAGGTCTATCGCGACTACATCAGCGACATCGTCACTGGCCACGAGAACCTCCGGCGAGTTGCCGGGGCCGAGGGGATCGGTGGCATCCCGCAGGCGGTAACCGCAGCCAAGGACTGGGCGTTCGCGAGCTACCGTCTCGCGTCGCTCAAGCTCGACCGGCCGGGGCATCCCTTAGCGGACGACCGTGTTTGCACCGTCGCGTTCTCCGGTGTCGTTGCCGTGATGAGCCAACCGTACTTCGCGTGGTCTGCGAGGATGAAGAGGGCCTCGTGGCTCGTGGCACTCGCTCTCACCCCATCCAGGCTCGTCGTCCCGTTTCTCGAGCGGACGGCGTTCCGGCGCAAGTCCCTAAGCTCTCCACGTACCGGGAGAAGGCACCTCGCGGTACAACGCGACCGAACCGGGCAACGGGAGCGCCGCTTCGGGATGGGCTGTAGGGCGCCAAGATCTTGATCTGACGGGCCAGCCGTGGCTGGGGAGGCGAGTTGTGCTGGGTGCGACGGTGTACAGCTGATGATGGTCTGATTGTGGCGAGGAGCGTTGGCTCCAGCCGGTGATCGTTAGTTTTCGGCGCCGTTCGCGACAAGAGCGTGAGTGTGGCCATTTGTCGTCGTGGTCGGCTTTCCGGTCAGTCTTCCCTGTCGACGGCAGCGATTGAGGGTCGGTAGGATCTTTGAAATGGCAGTAGCCCGGAGCGACAATTGCTGATTCCTCGAGTCTTCCATCGTGTCTGGTTCGGTGGAACGATGCCGCAGGAATTTGTCAGGTTTGGTGAGACGTGGCTTGAACAGAATCCGGGCTGGGAAATGAGACTTTGGGGGGAGTCTGATCTTCCGCCGCTTCGCAATCAGGATCTGTACGATGCAGCAGAGGGCTACGCGGAGAAGTCCGATATCGTCCGGTTCGAGCTGCTACTTCTCTTTGGAGGGGTGTACCTCGACTGCGACTTCGAATGCCTGCGCGGTATCGAGCAGGTTCTTCTCGGCGTCGAGGCGTTTGCCGCATTCGAAGACGACATTCAAGTCGCCACTGGGATCATGGGAGCGATTCCCGGCCACCCCTTCGTCGACTATCTTGTGAGCTCGCTGCCAGCATCTGTTAAGGAGAACGGCACGGCTTGTCCTGTCGTGTCAACAGGGCCGGGTTACTTGACTCGCCGCCTCGCCGACTTCGACTTCACCGGCGCGGCCCCCGTCACGCTCTTCCCGTCCACTTACTTCTACCCCTATTCGTGGGATCAGAAGTATCGACGCTACGAGCGCTTCGACCAGGCGTATGCCGTCCACCACTGGGCGGCATCGTGGAAACAGTCGTCCGAGCCGAGATTGAAGGGGCTGGTCCGTTCTGCCCTGATCAAGTCCCCAATTACCCGGTGGGCCTTTTATGCTAGGGCATGGCTGAAAGTGCGTTTGGCCCGTCGGCGCAGTCTTTGAGGCAGACAAGGTTGAACCAGCTTTCCTGTTTCTGCGATTTCCCGAGCGCTAGCCTCGATTATTCGCGCG
>PLIM01000095.1 GCA_003139355.1 Acidimicrobiaceae bacterium
TCTGCGCGGGTTATCGTTCGGCAAGCCCTAAGCTGTTACCCGAGAGAAATGGGGTAACCGCGCCGTGGCGGTCGTTGCCGTTGGGATCAACGAGCAGGACGTATCGCTGGAGGTCTTCGAGCGGAGCGCCATTCGAGAGCGCGACCTGCCGAAGGCACTCCAGGCGCTTTGCGACAGCGAGCACGTCTCCGAAGCCGTCGTGCTCTCGACGTGCCTGCGCACCGAGGTCTACGCCGTCGTCGAGCGCTTCCACGACGGCCTCGCCGACATCGAGAGCTTCTTCCGCTCCTCCGCGAGCTCCGTGGGGCCGGACTCACCTGCGCTCTCCGAGCTTCTCTCCTGTTGGATCGACGACGCGGCGGTCTCTCACTTGTTCGACGTGGCGGCCGGGATCGACTCGCCGGTGCTCGGTGAGGGCGAGATCCTCCGCCAGGTGCGAAGTGCCGCCGAGCTGGCCCGGAGAGAGCACGCGGCCGGCCGGGTCCTAGGGCCGTTGTTCCGTCATGCGGTCGAGGCCGGAAAGCGCGTGCGTACCGAGACCGCGATCGCACAGGGGACGACGTCGCTCGCGCACGCCGCCGTCGCTCTCGCGGCCGATCAGCTCGAAGGCGGTCTCGAGGGCCGCTCGGTGCTGGTCATCGGGGCAGGAGAGATGGGAGCGGGGTTCTGCAGGGCGCTCGCGCAGCCGACGGCCCTGGCCCGCGTCGTGATAGCGAACCGTTCCGCCAAGCGGGCAGCCGCGATCGCGGAGCAATCGGGCGCAGAGGCGGTGAGCCTCTCGAAGTTGGACGACGAGCTCGGGCGGGCTGACATCGTGCTGACCTCGACGGCGGCGGCGGACGTGGTGCTCGACGTGGCCCGCATCGGCCGGATGATGCGGTCGCGCCCCGACCGGCCCCTGTTGGTGGTCGACGTCGCTGTTCCACGAGACGTAGACCCCGCCGTGGCAGGCCTCGAGGGAGTCAGGTTGCTGGACGTGGAGGACGTGCGGCGATTTGCGGAGGCGCAGATGGCGACGCGCCGCCGTGAGATCCCCGTCGTCCGCGCGGTTCTCGCCGAGGAGCTCGCGCGCTACCGGGTCTCGTCGGCGGCCAGGTCCGCGGCTCCGGTCGTAGCCGCGTTGCGGGCTCGGGCCGAGTCGATCCGTCGCGCAGAGCTCGAGCGTCAGCGGGCACGGCTTGACGCGCTCGGGCCCGAGGCTCGTCAGATCGTCGAAACGGTCACCCTGCGCACCGTCGCCAAGCTCCTCCACGAGCCGACAGTGCGAATAAAGGACGCGGCCGGCTCGCGGCGCGGCGAACGGCTCGCCGAGGCGTTGCGCAGCCTGTTCGACCTGTAAGGCACACGTGCCGACGCTCCGGGTCGCGACCCGCGGCAGCCCGCTCGCGCTCCGCCAGGCCGAGCTGGTGGCCGAGGCACTCGCTCTGGCCGATTCGAGTGCAGCCGCCCTGGTCGCGACCGAGCTCGTCGTCGTCGAGACGGCCGGCGACCTGCACCGGGACCGACCCATCAATGCGATAGGCGGCCAGGGTGCCTTCGTGGCGGCGCTCGAGCAGGCGCTGCTCGATGGTCGCGCGGACCTTGCCGTTCATTCCGCCAAGGACCTCCCGTCCAGTTTCGGCTCGGACGAGCTCGCGATCATGTCCGTGCCGAAACGAGCCGATCCGAGAGACGCGCTCGTGGGCCGGGCGCTGGCCGAGCTCGGCCCGGGAGCACACGTCGCCACCGGTGCGGCGAGAAGGCGGGCGCAGCTGGCCTGGCTGCGGCCGGACCTGCGCTTTGAGGAGTTGAGGGGCAACATCTCCACTCGCCTTGGCAAGGTGCCGGTGGCGGGGGCCGTCGTCACGGCCTACGCCGCGCTCGAGCGCCTAGGCCTCACCAGGCTCGCTGCCGAGGTCCTGACGACTTCGGTGATGCTTCCACAGGTGGGCCAAGGTGCGCTCGCGATCCAGTGCCGGGTGCGTGACGAGGTGGCGGCCGAGGCGGCCCGCTCGATCGACGACGAGGCCTCGCATCGCTGCCTCGATGCCGAGCGGGCCTTCCTGGGCGAGCTGGGCGGCGGCTGCGAGCTGCCTGTCGGCGCCTACGCGGTGGTCGGTTCAGACGGTGCAGTTGAGCTGGAAGGCCTCATTGCGAGCCTGGACGGGACGGTCCTGCTGCGGCGAGCCATGAGCGGTCTCGATGCGTTCGAGGTGGGCCGGGCGCTGGCAGCTGAGATCCGCGACGGCTGCGGGGGCGCGGAGATCCTCTCCGGCGCCTCAGGCGTGCTGTGACCGTCCCGCCGGCGACAGGTCCGCGCTCGAACAGCCCCCTGTCAGGCTGGCGCGTGATCGTGACCCGTGCCCGTGCGCAGTCATCCGGCCTGGTGGAACGGCTCGCCGAGGCGGGAGCCTGGCCGGTGGAGGTCCCCGTGATCGAGATCGTGGACCCAATCGACGGGGGCGTTGCACTCGAGCGGGCGCTGTCGAGGATCGAGGACTACGAGTGGGTCGTGTTCACCTCGGCGAATGCCGTGGAGCGCTGCTGGCGACACCTCGGTGACGGCCGACCACTCGCCCGGGCGAAGGTTGCCGCGATCGGTGACGGCACCGCCGCTGCGCTCGCGGAGCACAATGTCATCGCCGACCTCGTTCCGGGCCGGTTCGTCGCCGAGTCGCTCGTCGAGCTGTTCCCGTGCCCGGTACGGCTCGGGGAGGCGTCGGTCCTGTTGCCGTGCGCGGCTCAGGCCCGCGAAGTGCTGCCCGTGGGACTGCGAGCCAAAGGCTGGCACGTCGAGGTGGTCGAGGCCTACCGGACGGTGTCGGCGGCACCCGACGGAGTCGGCTTCGAAGCCCTCGACGACGCCGATGCCATCACCTTCACCTCGTCGTCGACAGTGACCGGTTTCCTCGAGCTCGCGGGGCCCGAGCGCGTGCCTCCGGTTGTGGCGTGCATAGGTCCCATCACAGCGCGGACGGCAATGCAGGCGGGCCTCGGCGTCGACGTCGTGGCGACGCCTCACACCCTCGACGCTCTCGTGGAGGCGCTCGTCGAATGGGCGGAGCACCGAGGCGTGCCAGGCAACCGGCGGTAGGCTCGACGAAATGGGCTTTCCTGCTCGCAGATTGCGGCGGTTGCGGCGGCTCCCCGCGATGCGACGCCTCGTGGCCGAGTCGTCCCTGGGGATCGACGACCTCGTCGCACCGCTGTTCGTCCGCGAATCGATCGACGCCCCCGTGCCGATCGCGTCGCTGCCGGGTATCTCACAGCACACCGTCGCCTCCCTGGTGCTCGAGGCGAAGAAGCTCGCCTCGCTCGGTATCGGAGCTCTTGTGCTCTTCGGCGTGCCCACCCGGACGGACCCGGCCGGATCGGGCGCTTCAGATCGCGACGGCATCGTGCAGATCGCCCTCAACGAGCTGCGCGACAGTCTCGGCGACGAGATGGTCCTCATAGCCGATCTCTGCCTCGACGAGTACACCGATCATGGGCACTGCGGGGTCCTGGACGAGCGTGGAGAGGTCGACAACGACGCCACGCTCGTGCGCTACGGCGAGGTCGCTGTTGCTCAGGCCGGGGCCGGCGCCCATCTCGTCGCCCCGAGCGGGATGATGGACGGCCAGGTCGGCGCCGTCCGGGCCGCACTGGATGCTTCCGGCCACGAAGATGTCGGGATCCTCGCCTACGCGGCGAAATATGCCTCCGCGCTCTACGGCCCGTTCCGGGACGCGGTGGGCGTGAGGATCGCGGGAGACGGCGACCGCAAGGGCTACCAGCAGGATCCGAGGAACCGGCGAGAGGCGCTCGAGGAGGTGCGCCTCGATGTCTCGGAAGGCGCGGACCTGGTCATGGTCAAGCCGGCCCTCGCCTATCTCGACGTCATTGCCGCCGTGCGCGCGAACGTCGATGTTCCCGTGGCCGCCTATCACGTGAGCGGTGAGTACGCCATGGTGGCTGCGGCGGCCGAGCGCGGGTGGCTCGACCGCCAGGCCGTGGCGCTCGAGCATCTCGGAGCGATCAAGCGGGCCGGCGCCGATGTGATCCTCACCTATTTCGCCGCTGAGGTGGCCGAGGCACTCGGTGGTTGAGGCGCATCCCGGGAGTCGGGCAACCGCCGGCCGGCGCAGCTCAGAGCTGTTCGCCGAGGCCTGCCGGGTGATCCCCGGCGGCGTCGACTCGCCAGTGCGGGCGTTCGACTCGGTGGGCGGGTCGCCGTACTTCGTCGCCCGCGCCGAGGGTGCCTTTGTCGAGGACGTCGACGGCCGGCGGTTGCTCGACTACGTCCAGTCCTGGGGAGCGTCCATCCTGGGCCACGCCCATCCGGCCGTGGTCGCGGCCGTCACCGAGGCAGCGGCGCGCGGCACGACCTACGGTGCCCCGACCGAAGGCGAGGTCCGTCTGGCCGAGGTGATCACCGAGGCGGTGCCCGGTTGCGACCAGGTCCGTTTCGTGTCGTCGGGAACCGAGGCGGCCATGACGGTCATCCGCCTCGCCCGCGGTGCGACCGGCCGGGACCGGGTGGTGAAGTTCGCCGGTTGCTACCACGGCCACTGCGACGCGCTCCTGGCCGGGGGCGGCAGCGGTGTGGCAACCCTCGGGCTCCCGGGCTCGGCCGGGGTGCCGGCCAGCGCCGTGTCGGCCACGGTCGTCGCGCCCTACAACAAGGTCCCCGAGATCGACGAGTCGGTGGCGTGCGTCATCGTCGAGCCGGTGGCGGCGAACATGGGGCTGGTGGCTCCTGTCGCGGGGTATCTCGAAGGACTCCGCGCCGCTTGCGACCGGGCAGGGGCCCTGCTCATCTTCGACGAAGTGATCACCGGCTTTCGTGTCGGGCGCGCCGGGGCCACCGGGGTGCTCGGCGTGCAGCCGGACCTGTGGTGCTTCGGGAAGGTGATCGGAGGTGGCCTGCCGTTGGCCGCGCTCGGAGGCCGGCGCGACCTCATGTCGCAGCTGGCCCCGCTCGGGCCCGTCTACCAGGCGGGCACCTTGTCGGGCAACCCGCTCGCGACCGCGGCCGGCCTCGCGGTGCTCGAGCGCCTGAACGAGGAGGCGTACGCCGAGTTGGCATCCAGCGTCGGGCGGCTCGCCGATGGGCTCGCCGAGGCAATCGGCCGCAGCGGGCTGCCCATCGAGGTCCCGGTCTTCCGCACCCTGTTCTCGGTCTTCTTCTCCGACGAGCCGGTGCGCGACTTGAACGGCGCGGCACGGGCCGCTGAGTCCGGGCTCTACGCCCCGTTCTTCCGGGCCATGCTCGCCCGGGGCATCGCGCTCGCCCCGAGCCCGTATGAGACCGCCTTCGTGTCGTTGGCGCATTCGCCCGAGGACATCGACCGCACGGTCGAGGCCGCTGCCGATGCGGCGCGAGAAGTCGCCGGGGGCTCGTGTGCTCAGCGCTCTGGGATCTGACGAGCCAGCGCAGCAACGGCCTTGTACACCGCCTCGGCGGGCCCGAGCTCATCGGGTCTCAGGTAGTTCCCCATGATCCGCAGGAGCCACTCCATGATGGAGCGGCTGTACATCCCGCTGTTGACACAGATCCGCATCAGGCCGGGCCGTGAGAGGACGCCGATGAACGCCCGGGCTACCCGGTAGTACAGGCCGTAGGTGTCCTGCAGGGACTGCTCGTAGGTGATGAGCAGCCGCGGGTCGTGGGCTTCGAGCGCGCCCGAGACCACGGCGGCCGCCAGCCGCCCCGTCTCGTACGCGTATGCGATGCCCTCGCCGTTGAACGGGTTGATGGCGCCCGCGGCGTCGCCGGCGAGGATGCAGTCCGGGCCCACGTGTGGGCCGACGGCCAGGCCCATGGGCAGGCGGCCACCGGTGGGTGCGCCGCAGCGTGTCTGCGGGTCGAGGCACCACGACGACGGCGCTTGTGCGACGAAAGCCTCCATGAGCTTGGTGGTATTGACGTCCTTCCATCGGCCCTGGGTGGACAGCAGGCCCACCCCGACGTTCACGCGGCCGTCTCCGAGCGGGAAGATCCAGCCGTAGCCGGGCACGACCTTGCCGCCGGCGTCACGGATGTCGAGGAACGAGTCGATGTAAGCCTCGGCGCTGCGCGGCGAACGGTAGTAGCCGCGAAGTCCCATACCTTGCGGCCAGTGCCGGTTACGCCGGGTCCCGAGTGCCCGACCGAACCGGGACAACGATCCGTCGGCCACGATGACGTAGCGGGCGCGGACCTCGGTCACCGTCGCGCGTGCCCTGTCGCTCACGATGGCGCCGCCGGCCCGGCGCAAGGTCGCGCCGCCATGCGCCGGGTCAGGATCGCTCCCGGTCGCGGACGCGCCCGGCGCCGACAAAGGCGCCACGGCCTCGACGCCCTGCCAGAGCACCGCGCCCGCCTTCTCGGCGCGGGCGGCGACGAGTTCGTCGAGGTCGGCCCGGGTGATGACGTAGCCGTACGATCCCAGCTCGGGATGGTCGGGCCAACTCATCGCGATCGTGCGACCGTAGGCGTGGGCGCGCAGGCCCCAGTAGCGGTGGTGCGGCGCCAGACCGTCGGCGAGCCCCATCTGCTCGAGCTGGTGGACCGAGCGCGGAGTCAGGCCGTCGCCGCACGTCTTCTCCCGCGGGTAGTGCTTCTTCTCGACGACGAGCACGTCGACGCCCGAGCTCGCGAGCCAGTACGCGGCCGAGGCGCCGGCCGGCCCACCGCCCACGACAAGGACGTCGCACTGCCACCGGTCTGGGCGGGGAGGTTGCAGCTCCGCCGCAAAACCATTCGGTGGCGTCATGCGAGCATGATAGGGGGGCGCCCGGCGACCGTCCCCGATATGCTCGCCCGCAACGTGCGTGGTAGAACCCCTTTCTGAGCTATGGGCAGCCTGGACAGCTATCTCCCCATTTTTTTCATGACCGTGCTTGGGATCGCGTTCGCGAGCCTGTCGTTTGGCGCGTCCAAGCTGCTCGCGCCCCAGCGGCCGACGTCCGCCAAACAGGCGCCGTACGAGTGCGGCATCGTGCCGACCCACGAGCCGGCGCGGCGCTTCCCGGTGCGCTTCTACCTGATCGCGATGATCTTCGTGATCGTGGACATCGAGATCATCTTCATCTTCCCCTGGGCCGTGGACTCCGAAAGCCTGGGTCGGTTCGGTCTCGTCGAGATCCTCGTGTTCGCCGCCTCGGTATTCGTGCCGCTGGTGTACCTCATGGCAAACGGCGCCCTCGAGTGGGGCCCCATCAAGCGAGTCCGCCCAGTCGAGCCGGAGTCCGGCCGCACGTCGTCGTCGACAGTCCGCCATGTCGGGCCGTCGGGCGACGAGGTCGCGTAAGGCGAGGGGTCACCCATCGTGGGCCTCGAAGATCTCAGCCACAACTTCCTCACCGGCTCGCTCGAGGAGCTGGTGAAGTGGGCGCGCCGGTCGAGCGTCTGGCCGGCGACCTTCGGTCTTGCGTGCTGCGCGATCGAGATGATGGCGACCGGTGCGGCCGACTTCGACCTGGCCCGCTTCGGGATGGAGGTGTTCCGCGGCTCGCCGCGCCAGGCGGACCTCATGGTCGTCGCCGGTCGCGTCTCGCAGAAGATGGCGCCGGTGCTACGGCAGGTCTATGACCAGATGGTGGAGCCGAAGTGGGTCATCTCGATGGGCGTTTGTGCCTCGACGGGCGGGATGTTCAACAACTACGCCATCGTCCAAGGTGTCGACCAGATCGTTCCGGTCGACGTCTACGCCCCGGGATGCCCGCCGAACCCGCAGACCCTCATCCACGCCATCTTGACCTTGCACGAGAAGATCCGCCTCGGCGAGCTCACCAAGCGGCGCCCGGGCGCGACGGGGGCCGGTATCGACCTTGCGGCGCAGCCGGTTCCGGTCGGATGGGTCGCACCGCCGTCAGGAGCCGTTCGTCTGGGGACGCCCCGCTGATGGCGGCCGAGGTCGCGAGCGCGGCCGAACTGGCCGGTGCGAACGTGCTCGCCTCGACCCGTGCGGGCGGCCAGGAGGTCCTCCACGTCACGCGCGAGCGGTACCTGGAAGTGGCCGGGGCGCTTCGCGAGAGTGGTTTCGAGATGTGCGCGGACCTGTGTGCCGTCGACTACCTGCGCCACCTCCACCGGCCGCTACCCGACGAGGTGACACCCGAACGCTTCGAGATCGTCGTCAACCTGCTCTCCCTCGAGCGTCACCAAAGGGTCCGCCTCCGGGTGCAGGTCCCCGACACCGACCCGGTGGTCCCGACGCTGTTCAACCTCTACCCCGGCACCGAGAACATGGAGCGGGAGGCGTTCGACCTGTACGGGGTGCGTTTCGAGGGGCATCCGGACCACACGCGGATTCTCATGCCGGAGGACTGGGAAGGGCACCCACTGCGCAAGGACTACTCAGTCGGGCGCGTGCCGGTGCAGTTCAAGCAAGCGCCGGGCCCACGTTGACCGGCGAGGAGCTCAGAGCGGAGACCTCCGAAGGTCCGCAGGAACTTCGGGACCGAGACGAGACCAGCCCGGTCGCGCTCGCGATCGAAGAGGGCTCGCTCCGCCTGCCAGAAGGACCGTTGCTCGACCCGGGCGACATCGACGTCGAGTTCGGCTCCGACGAGACGATGATCATCAACATGGGCCCGCAGCACCCGTCGACCCATGGCGTGCTCCGCATCATGATGGAGCTCGAGGGCGAGACCGTGCTGCGTTCCAAGCCCGTCATCGGCTACCTGCACACCGGCATGGAGAAGACCGGTGAGGAGCTCACCTACGTCCAGGGCGCGACGAACGTCACGCGCATGGACTACGTTGCGCCCCTGCACAACGAGCTCGTCTTCTCGCTGGCCGCCGAGGCGTTGCTCGGTATCGAGATCCCACCGAGGGCGACTTGGATCCGGATGCTCATGACCGAGCTCAACCGCATCTCCTCGCACGTGATGTGGATGGCCACCAATGGGATGGACCTCGCTTCGACGTCGATGATGATCTATGGCTTCCGTGACCGCGAGATGATCCTGTCGTTCTTCGAGAAGGCGACGGGTCTTCGCATGAACCATGACTACATCCGTCCCGGCGGTGTCGCGGCGGACCTGCCCGACGGGTGGGAGGACGACGTCATGGCGATCGTCGAGACCATCCCCGGGCGCACCGACGAGTACGACGAGATGCTGACCGGCCAGCCCATCTTCAAACATCGCACCGAAGGCGTCGGGATCATCTCGCCCGAGCTCGCCATAGCGATGTCGGCCACCGGGCCGATCCTGCGGGGCTCTGGCGTGGCCTGGGACCTTCGCCGCGCGATGCCCTATCTCGCCTACGACGAGGTCGACTTCGACGTCATCGTCGGCACGGTCGGCGACACCTACGACCGCTACGCCGTGCGACTGAACGAGATCCGGGAGTCGTGCAAGATCGTCCGCCAATGCGTCGAGATGATGCCGCCCGGCGACTACCGGGCCCAGGACAAGAAGGTGACACCGCCGCCACGGGCGCGGATCGACGAGTCGATGGAAGCGCTCATCCACCACTTCAAGATCTTCACGAGCGGCTTCGAGGTCCCTCCCGGCGAGGTGTACACGGCGATCGAGTCACCCCGCGGCGAGCTCGGCTGCTACCTCGTGGCGGACGGGTCGAACAAGCCGTACAGGATGCACATCAGGGCGCCGAGTTTCGTGAACCTGCAGACATTGCCGCTGCTGTTGCGTGGCGGGCTGATCGCGGACGCAGTTGCGGTCATCTCCTCGGTGGACCCGGTCATGGGCGAAGTGGACCGCTGATGCCACACTTGTCCTGCGACAACCGCGCCAAGGCCGAGGCGATCGTGGCCTGCTATCCGCAGCGACGCTCCGCGCTCATCCCCTTGTGCCATCTGGCACAAGCTCAGGACGGCTGGCTCACCCCCGCGGCGATGGAGGAGATCGCCGAGTTGGTGGGGTGCACGCCTGCCGAGGTGCGAGGCACTGCGAGCTTCTACGACATGCTGCACACTGAGCCGGTCGGCCGACACGTCGTCACCGTCTGCACGAACATCGCCTGCATGCTCGCCGGAGCCTACGAGGTCCTCGATCACGCAGCGGCCGCGCTTGGGATCTCTGTGGGCGAGACGACGGCCGACGGCGAATTCACCCTCGAAGAAGCCGAGTGCCTCGCGGGCTGCGACAACGCCCCGTGTGTGCAGGTGAACCACCGTTTCTTCGGCCCGCTCGACCCCGACGGGTTCGACGCTCTCGCAGAGGACCTGCGCTCGGGCCGCCTCGCCGACAAGGTGCCCGCGCACGGGATCTTGAGCCGAGTCGATCGCAGTGTCGGTCTTCCCGGCAAGGCGGCCAGATCGGGGACCGGGGCCCGGGCGGCGGGCTCAGCGGCCGGCCAGGGGTCGGGCTCAGCGGCCGGCCCAGAAACGGGAGCAGGACCCGAGTGATCACCCAAGCGCCTCGGATCGTCACGTCGCGGGTGGAGCTTGCAGACTGCTTCACGCTCGAGCGCCACCTGGCCACCGGTGGCTATGAAGGCCTCCGCAAGGCGTTGTCGATGCCACCTCCGGACGTCGCCGCCGAAGTCAACAAGGCGAGCCTGCTGGGACGCGGTGGAGCCGGCTTCCCCGCAGGCCGAAAGTGGTCGATGCTGCGCCAGGCCCAGACGCGCTACCTCGTGGTGAACGGTGACGAGAGCGAGCCGGCGACCTTCAAGGATCACATGCTCATCGAGCGCGACCCGCACCAGATCATCGAGGGGACCGCGATCGCGGCCTACGCGACCGGCGTGGAGCAGGCGTTCATCTACTGCCGGGGAGAGTTCGCCCTCGGCTTGGAACGCCTGCAGCAGGCGTGCAACGAGGCCTACGCCTACGGAGCGCTCGGTGCCGACGTCCTCGGTACCGGCTACGCGCTGGATGTCGTGATCCATCCCGGTGCCGGCGCCTACATATGCGGCGAGGAGACGGCGCTCCTGGAGAGCCTCGAGGGCAAGCGCGGTTTCCCGCGGATCAAGCCGCCGTTCTTTCCCGCTGCCGTGGGCCTGTACGGGGAGCCGACGGTCGTCAACAACGTCGAGACCATCTCCAACCTGCCTTGGATCATCACCCACGGAGGCGATGCGTTCGCAGCCCTCGGCGAGGGGTCCTCGGCCGGGACCCGGCTCTTCGCCCTTTCCGGGCGCGTCGAACACCCTGGGTGGTTCGAGATCGAGATGTCGAAGACGACATTCAGGGACCTCATCTACGACCCGTCGCTAGGCGGTGGCATACGGGGCGGCAACCCGTTGCGGGCGTTCATTCCCGGCGGCGTCTCGGCACCGTGGTTCGGCCCGGACCAGCTCGATCTGAAGCTGAACCAGGATGCGGTAGGGCAGGCCGGCTCGATGCTCGGGTCGGGGTCGGTCGTCGTGATGGACTCCGACACGTGCCCGGTTCGGGCAGCGTGGCGCATCGCCCGGTTCTTCCATCGCGAGTCGTGCGGTCAGTGCACGCCGTGCAGGGAGGGGAGCGGCTGGATCGAGAAGATCATGCACCGCCTCGAGCAGGGCCTCGGCCGCGAGCAGGACATCGACCTCGTGCTCGACGCGTGCGACAACATCTCGCCCGGACTTTCATGGCCGCCGAAGCAGACGACGATCTGCGTGTTCGGCCCGTCCATTCCCTCCGCGATCGTCTCGGTGGCCAGGATGTTCCGCGACGAGATGCTTGTGCATGTGAAAGACGGCGGTTGCCCGTTCCCTCCGGACGCGGTGCGCCGTGGCTGACGCCGTCGAGGGCCAGGTGGGCATATCCATCACCGTGGACGGGCGCGTACTGGAGGCGCAAGAGGGCGAGTTCATCATCTCGGCGGCAGAGCGGGCCGGGATCTTCATCCCGCGCTTTTGCTACCACCCGCGGATGAAGTCGGTCGGCATGTGCCGGATGTGCCTGGTCGAGGTCTCCGGTCCTCGGGGCGCCAGCCTCCAGCCGGCGTGCTTCGTCGAGGTGGCCGACGGCCAGGAGGTCTTCACGCAGTCAGAGGCGGCCCGCAAGGCCCAGGAAGGCGTGCTCGAGTTCCTCCTCCTCAACCACCCGCTGGACTGTCCGGTCTGCGACAAGGGAGGCGAATGCCCCCTCCAGGACCAGTCGGTGTCCCACGGACCGGGAGAGAGTCGATTCGTCGAAGAGAAACGGCACTGGGCCAAGCCCATCGAGATCGGCCCACTTGTGCTGCTCGATCGGGAGCGGTGCATCCAATGCGCGCGCTGCACCCGTTTTGCGAAAGAGTTGGCGGGTGAGCCGTTCATCGACTTCGCGGAACGCGGCGACCGCATCGAGGTCGCGATCTATCCCGGTGAACCCTTCACGTCCTACTTCGGTGGCAACACGGTCCAGATCTGCCCGGTCGGCGCGCTCACTGCGACGCCGTACCGCTTCAAGTCCCGGCCGTGGGACCTCGAGCAGGTCGAGACGACCTGCACTACGTGCGCGGTCGGCTGCCGCATGGTCGCTCAGTCATCGGCGGGCGCGCTCGTCCGGTACCTCGGCGTCGACTCCGAACCGGTGAACCAGAGCTGGCTGTGCGACCGGGGTCGCTTCGGTTTCGAGGCCGTGGAGGCGTCCGGGCGTCTCAGCCAGCCGCTAGTCAGGCGTGAGGCGGACCTCGTCCCCGCCACATGGCACGAGGCGCTGAGTGCCGTCGCGGACGCCATCCTCGAGACGCTCGCGAGCTCCGGGACGCGGGCGGTAGGCGTGATCGGCGGCTCCAGGCTCGCGAACGAGGACGCGTACGCCTGGGTCCGACTCGCGAAAGGCGTCATCGGCACGGACAATTTCGACGCTCAGCTAGGGGACGGCCTGCCCGCCGAGCTCGTCGCGAGCCTGCCGCGCGCCACGATCGAGGAGACGATCGCAGCGAGCACCGTCATCGTCCTCGCCGGCGACCTGCGTGAGGAGCTGCCGGTGCTGTACCTGAGGCTGCGCGAGGCCGCAGCGAACGAGGGGCTGCGCGTCCTCGACTGCTCGCCGGTTGCAACCGGGCTGCGCTCGGTGGCCACCTGGCTCCCCTGCACGCCCGGCGGGGCAATTGAGCTCGCGCGTTCTCTCGTGGCCACAGAGCCCGGTGACGGCGTCGTCGTGGTGCTCGGCCGGCCGTCGCTCGCCGAGCCTGCAGAGCAGGTCGCCGCCGCGGCAGGTGTGTTCGCCGCCGCCTGGCCACACGCCCGCTTCCTCCCGGCGCTCCGGCGGGGCAACGTGCACGGCGCCATCGACCTCGGGTGCGCCCCCGGGTTGCTCCCCGGACGAGTCGGCCTCGAGGAGGGCCGCGCCTTGTTCACCCAGCAGTGGGGCTCGGTGCCCGCAGAACGTGGGCTCGACACGGCCGGGATGCTCGAGGCTGCAGCGTCCGGTGAGCTCAACACACTCGTGCTCCTCGGCGCGGACCCGCTGTCGGATTTTCCCGATCGCGAGCTCGCCACTAGGGCGCTCGAGCGTGTCGACTTCCTCGTGGCGGTGGGCACGACGCTCGATGCCTCGTCGATGCTCGCGGACGTCGTGTTGCCGGCAGCTGGGTACGCGGAGCGCGGAGGCACCACGACGAACATGGAAGGTCGCGTCTCGCGGCTCGCGGCAAAGGTCGTCCCTCCCGGCGTGGCCCGCGCCGATTGGGTGATCGCGACCGAGCTCGCGGATCGTCTCGGCGCCGATCTCGGTTTCGAGTCCTTGGACGGGATCTGGGCCGAGATCGAGCGGGTCGCCCCGGCACATTCCGGTTGCGCGGGCGCCGCGCTCGCTGAACCTGATGCGGCCGACGGCATCGTCATCCCGCTCAAAGTCGCATCGGTGCAGCTCACCCGCCACCCGAGGAGGCTCGACCCGATCGCGACACCCGGGATCGAGTCGGTAGAGGAGCAGGGTGCGCCGCTGGCCGCGGGGGCGGCGAGGTCACCGGGCGTCGAGCCCGGTGCTGACGAAGAGGGCCTCCGCGACGAAGAGGGTCTCCGCGAGGAGGTCGCGCCTGTCGCCACGAGCGTGCCCGACGGCAGTCGACCCCCGAGCTTGCTGCGGTTCGACCCGGACGCATGGACGGCCCCCTCGCCGGTTCCGCCTGTCGACCAGGACTCCTGGCGCCTCGTCGTTCGGCGTGGGCTGTACGACCACGGCACGCTCGTGCAGTCAGCCGCGTCGCTCGCGCCATTGGCTCGACCCCAAGAGCTGCATCTTTGTCCTCAGGAGATGGAGCAGCTCGGCATCGAGCCCGGTGACGAGGTGAAGGTGCGCTCGTCCCGCGGCGAGCTCGCCGTCGCGGCGGTCGCCGACGATGGTGTCCCTGGCAAGGTGGCTCTTCTCCAGTTCAATGCGACCCCCGTCCATGAGGCCAGTGCCTCCGCGCTCATCGACTCCTCGGCCCTGGCGATCGACGTCCACGTGGAACCGGTGACCTGATGGCCGATCCGCTCTTTGCTCACGGGGTCGATCTCGGCGTGGTGGTGATCGTCGCGGTCAAGGTCCTCGTCATCTTCGGAGTGCTGCTCGTCTCGGTGATGATGATGATCTGGTTCGAGCGCAAGGTCATCTCCGACATGCAGAACCGGGTCGGGCCGGACCGAGCCGGCCCCTTCGGCGTCCTCCAGACGCTCGCTGACGGCATCAAGCTGTTCTTCAAGGAAGACCTGCTGCCCGATCAGGCGGACCGCTTCGTGTTCAAGTTGGCGCCGTACCTGGCGTTGCTGCCGGCCCTTTTGATCTTCACGATCGTCCCGGTCGGCGGCGTGGTGACCATCGCCCACCACGTGGTCGAGCTGCAGGTGGCCGATCCACCGATCGGCATCTTGTTCCTGCTCGCGTTGTCGTCGGTGTCGGTCTACGGGACGATGCTGGCGGGCTGGTCCTCCGGCTCGAAGTACCCGCTCCTCGGATCGATCCGAGCTTCGGCGCAGATGATCTCGTACGAGGCCGCCATGGGCCTGATCGTCGCCATGGTGATCATCGTCACGCACTCGCTGTCGACACGGGCGATCGTTGACTCCCAGGCGGCCAGCTTCCTCCACTGGAACATCTTCCGCCTCGGGATCCTGCCGTTCCCGCTGTTCCTCGTGGCCGTGACCGCGGAGCTCAACCGCCCGCCCTTCGACTTGGCCGAGGGCGAGCAGGAGCTTGTCGGAGGGTTCCATACCGAGTACTCGTCGCTGCGTTTCGCCCTGTTCTACATGGCCGAGTTCATGAACACGATCACGATGTCGGCCGTGATGGTGACGCTGTTCTTCGGTGGCCCGGACGGCCCCGGATTCCACTTCCTCCGCTGGCTGTGGCCGATCGTGTGGTTCGCCGGCAAGACCGTCGTGTTCCTGTACGTCTACGTCTGGATCCGCGCCGCCCTGCCTCGGCTCCGCTACGACCAGCTCATGGGCCTTGGCTGGAAGGTCCTCATCCCGTTCTCGCTCGGATGGCTGCTGGTCGTGGCGGCGTTCCGGGCCGGCACGATCTGGGGCCTTGCGGTCTTTGCCGGTTCAGCCATCGCCGCCGGCGGTCTCTGGCAGGCCATCCGCGTCGGGCAAGCGCGCCGCGAGGCGCTGGAGGAAGGCTCGGTCGGCTGGCGAGCGCAGACGGCGGCTGATGCGCACCTGCGGGCTGTCCCTGAACCTGACGGAGGCGGGTGATGGCTGGAAAGCCGCCCAAGAAGAGGTCGCTCGGGTTCTTCGGTGGCTTTGCCGTGACCCTGAAGCAGGTCGCCGAACCGAGGGTCACGACGCCTTACCCGGCCGAGAAAGTGGCCAAGCCGCCCCGGCTTCATGGTCGTCACGTCCTCAACCGTTACGAGGACGGGATGGAGAAGTGCATCGGATGCGAGCTGTGTGCCGCTGTTTGCCCGGCGGACTGCATCTACGTGCGCGGTCTCGACAACCCGCCCGACGCGCCGGTGTCGCCAGGCGAGCGATACGGCTTCGTCTACGAGATCAACTATTTGCGTTGCATCCACTGCGACCTGTGCGTGGAGGCGTGCCCGACCGAAGCGATCACCGAGACGAAGATGTTCGAGTTCTCCTTCACGAACCGCTCCGACGCCATCTACACCAAGCAAGAGCTGGTGGTCGACGACGACGGCCTCCCCCGTCACCTCCCGTGGGAGGACTGGCGACCGGGTGAAGACGAGCACACGTCCGGCTGGATGAGGGCGACATCGCCGTCAGGCGCCGTCGAATACGAGGGCACAGAGCAGTGGTCAGCTGAGCTGGGCTATGGCGTCCGTGCGCCGGAGGGCGGCCAGAGTGGCAAGCGCAACGACGTGGCCACGGGGAACATCTCGATCAGGGCGGTCGAACGGGACAAGATCTCGCGGCGTTTCGGCGGCAGGGTGCGCGGCACATGACCAACGTGCTTGCGGCTGCCACCATCCCCGATGCGGTCACCTTCGTGTTCGCCGCGGTCATCTGCGTCGTGGGCGCCCTCGGCGTGGTGCTGGCGCGCAACCCGGTCCACTCGGCTCTCATGCTCGTCATGACCCTGTTCGGCGTGGCGGTGCTCTTTGTCGAGGAAGACGCGCAGTTCCTCGCCGCGGTGCAGGTCATCGTCTACGCCGGTGCGATCGTCGTGCTGTTCCTGTTCGTCATCATGCTGCTTGGTGTCGACCAGAGGGAGGCCATTGAACGAGATCCGCTCCCAGCCCAGCGGCCCATCGCCATCTGCCTCGGGATCCTCGGGCTCGCAGAGGTGCTCCTCCTGGCGCGAGGACGGTGGCCTACCGGCGCACGATCGGTGAGCGGAGCGCTCGGCAGCCCGGCCAACAACGTGCAACTGATCGGTCGGTCGGTCTTCACGACTTATCTGCTGGCCTTCGAGGTGACCTCCGCCCTGCTCGTCGTCGCCGTGGTCGGCGCGGTCGTGCTCGCGCGCCGGCCCCGTCACGCGCCAGGCGACGACGATGCGCCGCTCGGAGCCATCGCCGAGCACGACGAGGACCTCGACGGCCCGGAGGCCGCGGACCCGGAGGCTACGGACCCGGAGGCCACGGACCCGATGGTCACCGGCCCGGATGCCACAGATGCGGGGTCCTCTGATGCCGAGGCGGGCGGAGCCGAGGCTGGCGCTGGCGCGGCGGGCGCTGGCGAGGCGGGCGACGGCGAGCTCGCCCATTCGGAGGTCACAGGGCCATGACTGTCGAAGCCTCCTGGTACCTGACACTCGCTGCGGTTCTGTTCACCATCGGCGCGGTCGGTTTGCTGATTCGCCGAAACGTGCTCGTGATGTTCATGTGCGTCGAGCTGATGCTGAACGCCGCGAACCTCACGTTTGTGACCTTCGCTCGGAGGCTGAACGACATCGCCGGCCAGACGGCGGTCTTCTTCGTGCTCGTCGTGGCGGCCGCCGAAGTGGTCGTCGGCCTCGGGATCATCGTGTCGATCTACCGCCGACGGCCCGGGGCGACCGCGGATGACATCCACGGGCTGAAGGGCTGAGGCTCCCGTGCTCCGCGTCGCATTCCTCGTGCCGTTGCTCCCGCTCGCGGGCTTCGTGACCCTAGTGTTCTCCGGCCGCAGGCTCGGTAACCCGCTGGCAGGCTGGCTCGCGACCTTGACGGTCGCTGGGTCGTTCGTCGTCACGGTCGTGGTGTTCATCGGCTTGTTCCAGTTGCCGGCGACCGGCCGGTCGTACACCCAGACCTGGTTCACCTGGATCTCTGCTGGGCACCTGCATGTCGACATGGGCCTTCTCGTCGACCCGCTGTCGATGACCATGGCGGCGTTCGTGACCGGGGTGGGAGCTCTCATCCACCTGTACTCGATCGGCTACATGGAGCACGACGAGGACTTCCCGAAGTTCTTCCTGTACATGAACCTGTTCGTGGCTGCGATGTTGCTGCTCGTGTTGGCGGACAACTTCTTGCTGCTCTTCCTCGGATGGGAAGGCGTCGGAGTCTGCTCGTACTTCCTCATCGGCTTCTGGTTCGAACGCGACAGCGCGTCAAGCGCGGCCAAGAAGGCGATGATCTTCAACCGGATCGGGGACTCCGCCTTCCTTGTCGCGCTGTTCCTCATCTACGAGCGCACCGGCAGCCTCGAGTACCACGCGGTCTTCGCCCGCCTCGGCAGTGTCGGGGAGCCCTCGCTCGTGGCGATCGGGCTCCTGTTGTTCGCCGGCGCGGTCGGAAAGTCGGCCCAGATCCCGCTCTATCCGTGGCTGGCCGACGCGATGGAGGGCCCGACACCGGTCTCGGCGCTCATCCACGCAGCGACGATGGTGACTGCGGGCGTCTATCTCATGTGCCGCATCAATCCGATCCTCTACCGGGCGCCGGACGCGGCGCACGTCGTCGCGATCGTCGGAGCCGCGACGGCACTGCTCGGGGCGACGATCGCCTGCGCGCAGAACGACATCAAGAAGATCCTCGCTTACTCGACGATCTCCCAGCTCGGATACATGTTCCTCGCCGCAGGCATCGGCGCGTACGACGCCGCGATCTTCCTCATGCTCACGCACGCGTTCTACAAGGCTCTCTTGTTCTTGGGAGCCGGCTCGGTCATACACGCGATGAACGACGATCAGGACGTGAAGAGCATGGGAGCCCTCGCGCGGCTGATGCCGATCACCGCGGTGACGTTCCTCATCGGGTGGCTCTCGATCGGCGGCGTCCCTGTGCTCTCGGGCTTCTGGTCCAAGGGCGACGTGCTCCTGAACGGGTACGCGTTCAGCCCGGCGCTGTGGGTCGTTGGTGCGCTGACGGCCGTGCTCACGGCTTACTACCTCGGGCGCGCCTACCTGCTGGTGTTCCGAGGCCAGCAGCGGTGGGTCGAGGGCAGGGAGACCGGCGACGCGGCCGGGCGCAACCCGCACGACCCGTCCTGGGTCATGTCGCTGCCCCTGGTAGTGCTCGGAGCACTGTCGGCGCTTGGGGGCCTCATCAATCTGCCGATCCATCCGGACCTCGACTTCCTCGACCGGTGGCTGAGCCCCGTGTTCGCCTCACGTCTGCTCCAGCACCACTGGGGTATCGGAGGCGTGTGGACCTTCGCGTTGGTTGACGCCGTCCTCGCGGTACTGGGAGTCGGCCTCGCGGTCGCCGTATGGGGCCGCACGTCCGAGCGCCCCGCATTCGAGCCGGTCTTCCTCCGGCGCGCCTGGTACATCGACTGGGCCTACGACCGGTTCATCGCACGCACGTCGAGCGAGGTCGCTGTCGAGACTTCGTCGGTCGTCGAGGCGAAGGGGATCGACGGCGCCGTGAACGGGTTCGCCTGGCTCGTGCGCGCCACCGGTCGCCAGCTCCGCAAGGTTCAGACCGGTTATGTTCGCAACTACGCGCTGGGTCTGACTGCAGGCCTCGTGCTGGTCCTCGCCTACGTGTTGACGAGGGCGTCATGACAAGCTCGTTCCCCTACCTCACGACACTCATCCTCGTACCGGCCGGGGCGGCAGTCGTTGTAGCCCTTGTCCCGAGTGCTCAGCGCCGGGCGGTGCAAGTGGTCGGCTTCGTCGCCTCGCTCGCGGTTCTCGGCTTTGCCTCGGCGGCGACCGTGGCCTTCACCGCCGGCTATGGCGGTTACCAGTTCGTCTCCAGCCACCAGTGGATCGCCGCCTTCGGGATCTCCTGGAGCCTCGGGATGGACGGCATCTCGCTCTTCCTCGTCTTGATGACCGCGCTGCTGTTCCCGATCGCTCTCGCGGCTTCCGGCGACAGGGCAGGCGACAAGTCGTTCGTCGCTTGGATCCTCGTGCTCGAAGCGGGGTGCCTCGGGGGCTTCCTCGCCCTCGACCTGCTGCTCTTCTTCGTCTTCTTCGAGCTCACTCTCGTGCCCGTGTACTTCTTGATCGCCGGGTGGGGACACGAACGGCGTGGGTACGCGGCCGGGAAGTTCTTCCTGTACACCCTCGGTGCTTCCGCCTTCTTGTTCGTCGGCATCCTTGCGCTCGCCGCAATTCACGCCTCGCAGACCGGAGTGACGACCTTCGACGTGAGGGCGCTGGCCGACACCCACCTGTCGGGGACCGCCGGTGTCCTCCTGTTCCTCGCCTTCACCGCGGCCTTCGCGGTGAAGATGCCCCTCTTCCCGTTCCATACCTGGTCGCCGGATGCCTACCGCGAGGCGCCCGCGGCGGGCTCGCTGCTTCTCGCCGGGGTCATGGCCAAGCTCGGCGCCTACGGCATCATCCGTTTCGACCTTGCCTTGTTCCCGAGGGCAGTTGTCACCTTGGCGCCCCTCCTGATCACTCTCGGGACGATCGGCATCATTTACGGCGCCGTCGTGGCGGCGGTGGAGCGTGACTTGAAGCGCCTCGTCGCGTACTCGTCGCTGGCGCACCTCGGCTTCATCGTGATCGGCGCGTTCGCCCTCAGCCGCGAGGCGTTGACCGGCGCGGTCCTGCAGATGGTCAACCACGGCCTCTACACAGCGGCGCTGTTCATCCTCATTGCCGTGATCTACCGGCGGCTCGGCAGCTTCTCGGTCCGCGACATGCGCGGCCTGCAGCGCCGCGTGCCGATCCTGGCGGGGGTGTTCACGGTCGTGATGCTCGCTTCGATCGGTGTCCCGGGGTTGAACGGCTTCGTCGGGGAGTTCCTGATCCTTGCCGGGACGTTCCTCACCCACCGGTGGTGGGCCGTCGTGGCGACTGCGGGTGTCGTCCTTGCCGCCGTCTATCTCTTGTGGGCCTACCAGCAGGCCTTCCAGGGCAAGCCCACCGTCGAGCCGGGCGCGATCCGTGACCTCTCCTGGCGTGAGGGTCTCACTTTGGCCCCGCTCGTCGTCCTGATCGTGCTGTTGGGCATCTTCCCGGGGCCGCTGCTGAATCGCATCGGCCCTTCGGTCACCCGGGTCGTCACTCATGTGGAGGTCGTGGCGCATCAGCGTCCGCCGCAAGTCGGAGCGCCTGGCGTGGCAGTGCGGCAAGTTGGGGGAGCGCAACGATGAGCCTGGTCGCCGGCGTGCCGATTCTGTCCAGCCTGGTTGCCTCGGTGACCTTCGTCACTCCTCACGTGAACTACGTGGCGATTCTTCCCGAGCTGATCCTCATCGGCGGAGCGCTCGTGCTGCTCGTCTCCGGCCAGCTCGTCTTCGCGAAGGTGCCGACGGCTTTCTACTCGGTCGGCTCTGGCGCGGTCGCTGCGGCGGCGCTCGCCGCTTCGCTCGTGCTGTGGCACGACGTGCAGGCTCGAGGGCCGTTCACGGCGATCGCGGACTCCGTGGCTGTCGACGGTTTCGCGATCGTGTTCTTGGTGCTCGTGTCGTGCATCTTGATCCTCGGCTCGGTCATCGCCAACGACTTCCTGATCCGTGAGGGAACCAGCGGACCCGAGTACCACGTGCTGGCGCTGCTGGCGGGCTCAGGCGCCATGCTCATGGCCTCAGCCAACGATCTCATCCTCATCTTTGTGGCCCTCGAGATCATGTCGATCCCGCTTTACGTCCTCGCCGGGATGGATCTGAAGCGTCGCGAGTCGGGCGAGGCCGCCATGAAGTACTTCGTTCTCGGGGCATTCTCCTCGGCGATCTTCGTGTATGGGATCGCTCTGGTCTACGGAGCGACAGGGTCGGTCAACCTGCCGCAGATCGCGTCCTACCTGAGCTCCAACTTCGTCATGTCCAATGGCGTCCTGCTCGCCGGGCTTGGCCTGTTGCTCGTCGGCTTCGGCTTCAAGGTGTCGGCAGTGCCGTTCCACATGTGGACGCCGGACGTTTACCAGGGCGCCCCGACGCCCGTGACCGGGTTCATGATCGCCATCGCCAAGGCCGGCGGCTTTGCCGCTCTGCTACGAGTCTTCTTCTCCACCTTCGGCACGCTTCGCACCGATTGGCAGCCGCTGTTGTGGGTGATTGCCATCGTCACGCTTCTCCTCGGTGCGATCGGAGGCCTCGTCCAACACGATGTGAAGCGGATGCTCGCGTACTCCTCGATCAACCATGCCGGGTTCATCCTCGTCGGCCTGGCGGCCGCAACCGCCCAGGGGATCTCCGGAAGCGTCTATTACGTCTTCGTGTACGCGTTTCTGGTCCTCGGGAGCTTCGCGGTGATCACGGTTGTCGGCGGCCGGGGAGACCTCGAGCACGACCTCGATGCCTATCGCGGCCTCGGTCGTCGCCAGCCGGCACTGGCCCTCGCGTTCACCTTGCTGCTCCTCGGCCAGACCGGGGTCCCGTTCACGACGGGCTTTCTGGCCAAGCTGTACGTTATATCGGCCGCGGTGCGTGCCCATTCGTACGCGCTTGCCATCGTCGCCATGCTGTCGGCGACCATCGCCGCCGCGTTCTACCTGCGCCTCGTCTTCCTCATGTACGGCGTCCGGCTGCCGTTCGGGACGGGGAGCGACGCGGGCTCGCTGTCGTTGTCGATCACCGGAGACGAGCCCGACGCTTTGGAGCCCGCTCAGGCGGCGCCACGCAGGGCGAACCTCGGACCCGTCAGTGTGCCGGGCCCGACGGCGCTTGCGATCCTGGTCACCGTCGCGGTCACGATCGTGTTCGGGATCTGGCCGGGCCCGCTTGTCGACTTCGTGAGGGCCGCAGGCTTGCTGTTCTGAGCCCGTCGGGCTCGCCCGGGGCCCTGTAGCCGCCGCGTCAAGCCGAGCGGTGGCCCGAGAGTTGCCTTGTTGATCCCGTCGCGCCGGGCAAGGACGCGCCCCGGTTCTCGGTGCCGTCGTCGGTGCCAGGAGGTTGGAAGAACCTCCCGATCAGAGGCAGCTCCCAGAAAGACTCGGCCCGGGCGATGGCGAGCGCCGTCGGCAGCGTGTTGCCGGCTGTGTCCCACACCACGTAGCGCGGCAGCCACTCCGGCCCGAACTTCGCGTTGAAGCGCCAGAGAGACTCGATCTGCATCGAGTCCGACATCCGCCTCAGAAGCCAGCGCTGGATGCTGCTTCCGTCCTCGCCGGCGAGGATGGCCCGCATGGTCGCGAAGTTGAGCCCGAGGTGCTCGTCTCCGGCGGTGCACAGCCGCTCGATCGTGCGGACGAGGATGAAGTCGAGCAGACCGTTGGGATGATCGCCGTCGTCACGGCGCATGAGGTCGAGCGAGTAGCCGTGAATGCCGGGTGCAGGGACGAACTGGCAGAACGCCACTGGGCCGCCGTCGGGCCCGTGCGCGACCGCGAGCAGGAGGCCCTGGTCGCGAGGGTCGAAGATGCGCCCGAGCGTCATCGAGAAACCGCGTTCGACCTCGCCCCGGCGTCTCTTGACCATCACGGCCCGCACAGCGTCCTCGAGGGCTGGATCCATCCGGGCCGGGTCGTGGAAGGAGATCGTGTAGCCGTGGTTCGCGATCCGGTTGACCGCCTGGCGCAGGCCCTTGCGCGCACCGCCTTCCAGCGAGAAGGTCCGTACGTCCACGACGCCCTCGTCGCCGATGTAGCGCTCGTGCATGCCGGCTCGCCGGTAGGCACCCAGCCACTCCTCACCGGCCCCGAGCACGGCCACCGACCAGCCACGGTCGTCCGCGTAGCGGCGAAACGCCGACCAGAGCTCGTCGCGCTCCTCGGGCGCGCAGATCGGGTCGGGGGAGACCAGGCAGATGCCGCCGTAGATCGCGTACGCCACGAGGCCGTCGCGTTCGAGGAAGGCCTGCTTGTCGCTCCGCAGCGCGAAGTAGTCGAGCGTGCCCATGCTTCGCCGGCGGACTACGTCGGCAGCGCGCTCGGTCGTGTCCGTGCGCCCACTCGAACGGCGCCGCTCGACGACGGGCCGGAACACGAGCACGAGAGCAACAGACGCCAGCCCGAGCCCGATGGCGAGCAGGGCGGGGTACAAGAAGGAGTCCACTCGAGGATTGAGAGCCACGGTCCGGATGCCGACGAGCCGCCCGGCGGTGGCCCACCAGGCCTCCGCCCAGGAGATCGGGCGACCGCCGCGATGGGTCGGGATCACGTCCCAGAGGACCGTTGCCCCGATGAAGGTGACACCCAGGACACCGCCGAGGAGCGTCGCGAGGCCGGCCCGTAGCGAAGGCAGGTCGAAGCGCGCCCGGAAGGACTTGCGCGCCCACCACAGCACGGCCACGAAGACGAGGGCGGCGATCGACTGGACCACGTCGCCATGTCGGATCAGGTGCAGTGCAACCGTGCCGGCGAGCAGCAGGATCGAGACGAGCCAAGCCGAGCGTTGGCCACGCCGGACGCCGCGGGCGACTGCGAGCAGGCCGACGCCCGCGAGCGCAACGAGAGCACCGGCGGCCTCGCTCACCCCGAGAGGGATGTAGCCGAGCAAGGGATGCAGTCGTCCGCGGACCTGCGGTGGCACGACGGCCGAGACGAGGTCGGTGAGGCCCAGGATCGCGATGCCGGCCGCGGCGAGCCTCCGCACCCGGCGAAGGCTGCGGGCCGGATCGGCGACCGGTGGCCAGACGAGGCCCCCGGGGAAGGAGGCGACGACCGCAGGTGCACCGCCGCCGTGCGGCAGGCGTCCGGCCGCGAAGCGCTCCAACACTGTCACCGGACGCACGTAGCTACGGGCGAGAAGCAGCCTTGCGTGCACCTGTGCGCCCGCCTCGATCTCGATCCAGGAGATCTGTTGGAGATGGACGAAGACCGGAGGCAGGCCGAGCCGGGAAGCTCGTTCCTCGACGACTTCGCCGCATGAGCCGGCGTTTGCGTAAAAGCCGGTGCCGACCCTGGCGAGCTCGGGTTGGAGGGTGTGGCCGGTGACCAGGCCAACACCACCGGCAGCCAGGATCGGGCGGGCCGCCTCACGGGCGCCGTCGTTGGCCCGCTGGGCGGAGGGGCCCAGCAGCGAACGCCCAGCCGAATGCCAGACCCTGTGATTGAACACGGCGAGCACGATCCCCGCCACGATCACCTCGGCCGCGAGGGTGAGCCCCAACCCGAGGAGCCGGGACGAGAAGGGCTCGAGCTTCTTCGGCATGCCGAACAACCAGTAGTCGGGGAGCCTCGTGAACAGGGCGACCGCGATGGGAAGCAAGAGCCACCACAGCCATCGCACGACGCGGCGATAGGCGAAGCGCGAGGCGACGAAACGGGGAAAGCCCGAGGGATCCGCCAGCCGGTCGATGCCGCCGAGCCACGTCGAGGTCGACCCGGCCAGAGTGGGCAGGATCTCCGTCAAGGCATGGTGGCCGAGCGGCGTGTCGCGTCGATCGGCCGGGTCGGCGAAGGCGTTGCGCTCGTCGAATCGCCAGCCGGGCTCGATGCAGACCTGCTTGGGCCCGGAGGCCGTCGCCACCTGCAGCTGTGCGGTGAGCGCGACCTCAAGACCGGCGGCGACGACAGCGGCATTCGCCACCGGGTCGTAGAGGACCGCCCGGTCGCGGGTGCCAGGCAGGAGTATGGCCCGGCGACCGCAGTCCGCAGCCAGATAGGCGGCGAGCGCCTGGCGCAGCTCCTGGTGCGCCCCGAGAGCCGCAGTCGGGTCACCCTCGTTGGGGGCGAGAAAGTCGAACGCGTTGCCGGCGATGACAAGGGCGCCTGGGCCCTCGGCCAGCTCGAGCGCGCGGGCGAGCTCCACCGATGTGTGCCCGGATACCTCCGTCCGCTTCGCGCCCAGGAAGAGGTCGCTCACGACGATCACGCGCCAGCCGGCGGGGACAGCCAAGCAGGCGACGCTGGAGTACTCGGGCATCGGCCCTCCATTGTTGCAGTCAGCCAGGCGGCCGATCGTTAGCGTGGGCCACCGGTCCAGGTGGAGCCGGCGTGCGGCCGGTACCGGACGGACCGGCGTGAGCGAGCGCAGCCATGACGGAGGGGACGATGAGCGACGCGACCGGAGACGGAGGCCAACTGCGAGGCGCCGTGATCGAGGACTACCTTGCAGAGCTACGGACCTTCCCGCCACCGGAGGAGTTCGCTCGCTCGGCGGTTGTGCGCGACCGGACCATGTACGAGCGAGCGGCGGCCGACCCTGCGGAGTTCTGGGCCGAGCAGGCCAGGGCCTTGACCTGGTTCGAGCCTTGGGAGCAGGTTCTCGACTGGCAGCTGCCGTTCGCGAAATGGTTCGTCGGTGGCCGGTTGAACATCGCCTTCAACTGCCTTGACCGTCACGTCGAAGCCGGCATCGGCGACCGGGTGGCGTTCCTCTTCGAAGGCGAGCCCGGAGACCGTCGCACGATCACCTATGCGGAGCTCCTCGACGAGGTAGGCAGGTGCGCCAACGCGATGCGCGCCCTCGGCATCGAGCGAGGTGACCGCGTGGCCATCTACATGCCCATGATCCCGGAGCTTCCGGTCGCGATGCTGGCGTGCGCACGGATCGGGGCCGCGCACTCCGTCGTGTTCGGCGGCTTCTCCGCCGAGGCCTTGCGCGATCGGATCGAGGACGCGAGCGCCAGGTTGCTCATCACCGCCGACGGGGGTTGGCGTCGCGGGCAGGCCGTCGAACTGAAGCCGAACGCCGACCACGCGCTCTCGAAGGGCGCCCAGTCCATCGAGAGCGTGCTCGTCGTGCGCCGGCTCGGCGATGCCGCGAGGAATCTCGTCATGCAAGCGGGACGAGACCACTGGTGGCACGAGCTGGTGTCCAGCCAGGACCCGCACAGCCCGGCGGAGGCGATGGATGCCGAGGACCTGCTCTTCCTGCTCTACACCTCGGGGACGACGGCCCGCCCGAAAGGGATCATGCACACCACTGGGGGTTACCTCACCCAAGTCGCCTTCACTCACCGGACAGTCTTCGATCTGAAGCCCGAGACCGATGTCTACTGGTGCGCCGCCGACATCGGCTGGGTCACCGGCCACAGCTACATCGTCTACGGGCCGCTCGCGAACGGGGCCACGAGCGTCCTTTACGAGGGGACACCGGATTTTCCCGAGCGGGACCGCTGGTGGTCGATCATCGAGCGCTACGGGGTCACGACGCTCTACACGGCGCCCACGGCGATTCGCACCTTCATGAAGTGGGGGGCGGCCCACCCCGCGGCACACGACCTGTCGAGCCTGCGACTGCTCGGCTCGGTAGGTGAGCCGATCAACCCCGAGGCCTGGATCTGGTACTGGGAGCAGATCGGCGGTGGCCGCTGCCCTGTCGTCGACACGTGGTGGCAGACCGAGACCGGTGCCATCATGATCTCGCCGCTGCCGGGGGTCACGACCTTGAAGCCCGGAAGCGCGACGTTCCCGTTGCCGGGCACCGGCGCCGAGGTGGTCGACGACGCCGGCAAGACCGTGGTGCACGGTGGCGGCTACCTCACCCTCACTCGCCCCTGGCCGGCCATGTTGCGGGGCATCTACGGCGACCCGGAACGCTACCGGCAGACGTACTGGAGCCGCTTCGAAGGCCGCTACTTCGCAGGCGACGGGGCCAAGGTCGACGACGACGGATACCTGTGGCTCCTCGGGCGTGTCGACGACGTCATGAACGTGTCGGGCCACCGCGTTTCCACGACCGAGGTCGAGTCCGCGCTCGTCGACCACCCGAGCGTGGCAGAGGCGGCGGTCATCGGTGCCAACGACGCCACGACCGGGCAGGCCATCGTCGCGTTCGTCACCTTGAGGCTCGGCGTGGAGGTGGGCAGCGAGCACGGGGAGGTCCTACGCGCGCACGTCGTCGAGAAGATCGGGGCCCTTGCCCGGCCGCGGGTCATCATCTTCACCGACGATCTGCCGAAGACACGCTCGGGCAAGATCATGCGGCGGCTTCTGAGGGACGTGGCCGAGGGCCGAGACGTCGGCGACACGACCACCCTGGCTGATCCCGCCATCGTGGCCGAGCTCCGTCGCCGCGCCAGGACAGGCTCCGGCGAGGAATGAGCGCCGGAGCGGACTATCCGCGGACCTGGACCTGGCGCGCGGCTGCCAAAGCATCCGGTCCCGCCGTCGTCTTCGACATCGACGGAGTGCTCGCGGACGCGTCGGGCCGTCAGCACCACCTGGCCGGCCTACGGCGCGATTGGGACGCGTTCTTCGCCGAATGTGGCGAGGACCCGATCATCCCGCAGGTCGCCCGGCTGCTCGAGCTTGTTTCGCCTGAGCTCGTGGTGATCCTGCTCACCGCCCGCCCGGCACGCGTGCGTGCACAGACCCTGGAGTGGCTCGCGTCCCACGGTCTGGGCTACGACCTGCTCATCATGCGCGAGACCGGAGACCGCCGGCCGGCGCGCGACTTGAAACGAGCCGAAATACTGGGGCTGAGGACGTACGGTTTCGAACTACGCCTGGCCGTGGAGGACGATCCCGCCAGCCTCGAGATGTTCGAGTCCGAGGGCGTCCCATGCCTGTACGTCCACTCGGGCTACTACGGCTGAGGGCCTTCAGTCGCGGAAGTTCCCGAACTGCAGGGGAATGTCGAGGTCCTGTTCCTTGAGGGCTGCGATCACAGCCTGTAGGTCGTCACGCTTCTTGCCCGTGACGCGGACTTGATCACCCTGGGTCTGGGACTGGATGCCCTTCAGGGCGAGGTCCTTGATGATCTTGTTGATCCTCTTGGCGTGGTCCGAGGAGATGCCGGCGTTCAGCGCGGCGCTCTGGCGCAGGGCGCCCTTGGACGCTTCCTCGATCTTGCCGTAGGAGACGGCCTTCAGCGACACGTGCCGGCGGACCAGCTTCTCCTCCAGGACCTGGACCAGGGCCCGCCGGCGGTCCTCGGTCGGCGCGTTCAACAGGATCTCGTTCCCCTTCAGCTCGACGCTCGCGCCGGTGTCCTTGAAGTCGAAACGGGTGGCGACCTCGCGGCTCGTCTGGTCGACTGCATTGCGCACTTCTTGCATGTCGACCTCGGAGGTGACATCGAAGCTCGGCACGCACCTACGCTAGCAAGCCTGGTCGCGCCTTGGCCTTGTGGAGCGCGCCGGTTCCGGCCACTATCGTGTCCGCCGACGGGTCGGTACCCAAGTGGCCAACGGGAGCAGACTGTAAATCTGCTGGCAACGCCTTCGAAGGTTCGAATCCTTCCCGGCCCACCGCCAAGATCGCCGACTAGAGAGGTCAGTTCGCGCCTGTGGCTGGGCCATCGCGCCGTCTGCGCCTCCAGAGCGGACCGGCGAGCGAATCCAAGCCGAGGAGGAGCATCGCCGCGATGCCCAAGGCGGACGCCGTGAGACCGGCCCGCAGCCCGGGGGCTTTGTAGGTGAAGGTCACGACCGTCGTGCCTTTGGGCACGGCGAAGGACTGCACGAGGCCGTCGCGGCGCAGGGCGATCGCTCGGGTCCGGCCTTCGCTGTCGCCGGTCGCGCTCCAGCCGGGGATGTCCGCGACGGACCTCACGACCGTGGCCGGTGCCGGCGAGGTGACGGCCACGGTCTCGGTCGGCGTCCAAGGTGACGACAGGACGACGCGGACTTGAAGGTCACCTCCCAGGTCGCCGGAGCGTCCCGAGAGCGAGAAGGCACCGCGGGCCCGCTGGTCCGAGAACACCGTGAACGGGCCGATTGTGCCCGCAGCCACCCAGTGCGGAGCCGTCAGGTAGGCGGCGAGCGGCCCATCCAGGCCGTAGGACGTGCCGGAGCGGGCCTCGACCGCGATCGAGGCGATGTGGACAGAGGCATCGAGGGGGTTCGCGGTCACGAGGCCGACCGAGGAGGGCGACGCCCCGAAGCTGGCGAAGACCTCTCGTGAGCCCCGCTTGCCGACCGAGACTCGCACTGCGTCGGGGATCTCGCTGCCTCCGGCCACCGTCACCAGGTGGACATCGCGTCCGAGAGCGGCCAAGGCCTTGCGTGACTGTGGGGGCCGCGAAAGCTCGAGGGTGACCGTTCGCACCGCAAGTGTGCGGCCGAACCATCGGGTCGTGGCCTGACCGGCTCGGAGGTCGACCGGTGAGGGGACGGGCCCGACACCGGCGGTCGCGGGCGCGGGGAGGCCCGGCAGCGGGTTGGTGGCGGGTCGGAACACCTCGCCGCGCGCTCGGGCAACCGACAGCTCGTCGGGAACCGTGAGCAGAACCCGGACGTCGAGGGAGTCGAAGACTCCCGTCGCCAACGCCGCCGGGTCGAGGTCATCTTGAGTGTGGGTCCCGGTTGCCGACACGTACGGCCCCCAAGTGAGCGAACCGTACCCCTGCGCGCTGGCGAGGCCGGACAGCACATTGAGATCGGATGCTCCTGTCTGGTCGAGAGCGACGCCGGCCGAGCGCGCCGGGTCGACGATGACGTAACGCCCGCCGGGGCCGAGCCGCGCGGCAAGCTGGGTTTGCAGCGGGTTGTTGGCGTCGAGCGCGCGAACCTCGACGGGCGCGAGCGCAGACTGGTTCGCCGTGAACACGAGGAGGTCCGCTATGACGAGGGCCGCGATCGCTGACGCAACCCGCCGGCGCGGCCAGGAGGGACCGAGGATCACGACTGCGGCGGCGGCCAGCGCGATGACGGCGGTGACAACGAGGTAGGGGGCGATGGCCCGCAGCGACCAGCCCGACCCGGGGAGCGGGTCGAGGAGTCCCCCGTAGG
This sequence comes from Acidimicrobiaceae bacterium, assembly GCA_003139355.1. Lineage (GTDB taxonomy): Bacteria > Actinomycetota > Acidimicrobiia > Acidimicrobiales > Bog-793 > Fen-455. The sequence goes on from PLIM01000095.1 coordinate 30,165, forward strand.
CCTTGGCGGACAAGACCGTGGCGGCGACGAGGCCGAGCACGACGACGGGCGCGACCGACCCGCCCACGACCGTCGCCGGGCTCACGTCGCCGGGCTGTGTCGCCAGCTGGTCCTCGATCCAGTGGCCGAGCAGCATCGACGACGCGATCGAGAAGAGAATGAGCGCACGGCTGGGGAGCCGCTGCTCACCCACGATCGGCAGGTGGACGAGGAGGTGCTCGAGGGGAGTGTTCGCGCCGAGGGCCAACAGCAGGCCGATGGCGCCGACCAGGTACCAGACGCGCCACCGGTTCGCGTGCTCGGAACGCCATCTGGGCAGAAGCGCCACGATCGCGACGAGGGAAAGGATGCCGCAGTAAGCGTCCAGCTCGGCAAGGTTGTAGGGCCCGGCGTAGGTCTCGAGCCCGATCGGGCCGCCACCTAGCAGGTGCGGCACGAGCGAGACGAGCAGCTCGGCCGGGGAGAGCGAGCCCGAGGACGCGAATGCGTAACCTGCGTGGGCGCGCTCGGAGACTGTGAGGAACACAGCGGTCGGGAGCCACTGGATGGCACTGACCAGCAACCCGGCGACGCCGCCGGCAACGGCCCAGCCGAGGCACGCCAGGCGACGACCATGCTCGGCGATCAGGAGATGGCCGAGGTAGACGACTATCGCCACGAGCGCGTCGATCACGATGTCAGGGCTGCCTGAGAGGCCCATGCAGCCGGTGGCAGCTGCCAGGACCAAGGTCCAGGGCGCTCGGCGACGGGGATCGTCGCGGACGATCCCGTCCAAGGCGACCAGGCACCAGATGAGCGACGCCGAGGCCGCCACGAAATCGATGTGGACGATCTGTGACGACACGAAGCCGCCGAGCCCGAAAGTGGCCCCGCCGAGCGCGGCGGCCAACGTCCGGCACTCATTGCGCCGAAGGAGCACGAAACCGCCGATGGCTCCGGCTCCCAGCGTGAACGCCTCCGCCAGGACCCAAGCGGCAAGGTGCGGCAGGAATGCGAACAGCAACGTGGTCGGGAGCAGTGCGTGGGCGCTCGCCCCCGCGAGCAGAGGAGTTCCAGACCAGAGGTACGGGTCGTAGACAGGAAGCCGGCCATGGGCGATGAACTGGCCTGACAGCACCGAGAGCGGGTAGTTCTGCGTCAGGTCGTCGCCGGTGAGCAGCGGATAGCCCGCGAGTGCGGCGATGGAGAGCGCGACAACCGGGATGCCGAGCAGTACCCCCATGGCGAGGGCGTCCCGCCTATGGAACATGCGAGGCATCCGAGCCTGGGTCATGGTGGAGCAGGCAGGTTTCGGCGTGGCGAGTTCCTCGCCACCATGGCCGCCACTCCGAGCACCATCCGACCGTAGCCAATTCCCGCCCGCCCACCTGTGTCATGCAGCCTCGTGGCGCCGTCCCGCATCGGGGGCCCTTGGATAGGATCGCTCCGGATAGGCAGACCGAGAGGACGCGCCATGACGGCGCCGGAGGACCTTGGAGAACGACCCGAAGGCGGGAAATCCCGGGCCTGAGCACGCCTGGCCTTTCTCCGCTCGGCTGAGCGGGCTGATCGATGGGGCCCGCGGGCGGATGGACCGCGGGATCGGGTTTCTCGCCCGTATGCGCAAGCCGCTCGGCGATGTGCAGCCGTATGTGCTGGGCGAGACACCGGTCAAGCGGTTGCTGGCGGCGCCGGCGATCGTCGGGTTTGTCAGCGCCATCGCCATCACCTGGGGCGCTTCGTTGCCGAGCTCGCCGTTCACCTGGAAGTCCTGCACAGGAATCGTGTCGGGCTCGGTCACCGTGTGTCACCCGTGGTTCTTCGGCATCCCCCCACCGCCGGTGGTGGCCGGCGCGCCCTTGCCCGCGGACAAGACCCTGTTCATCGGCCTCGTCGCCGTCTACGGGGGCATGGTGCTCATGTTGCAGGCCTGGATTGCCCTGATCCGCCTCGCGCGCCGCCACCGGGACTTGCCCGTTCGCTGCTTTGCGGTTGTGTTCGCCGCGTGGACGGCCCCGCTTCTTGTCGTCGCGCCATTGTTCAGCCGCGACTCCTACAGCTACGCGGCCCAGGGCGAGATGATGAGCCGCGGGATCAGCCCGTACCTGTTCGGGCCGGCGATGCTCGGGGTGAACGCGTTCTCCGGGCTGGTCGACAAGCTGTGGGCCAACGTGACCTCGCCGTACGGGCCCGTGTTCCTCTGGATGGCAGGGGTGAACGCGACCGTGGTCGACCACAACGAGCTGTTGGCGGTCGTCGGCTTCCGCCTGTTGGCGCTCGCTGGCGTTGTGATGATCGCGATCTTCGTGCCACGGCTGGCGCGCTCGTACGGCCGGGATCCCTCCGTCGCGTTCGTGCTCGCGGTGCTGAACCCCCTCGTGCTGCTGCACCTGGTGGCGGGCGCACACAATGACGCGCTGATGCTCGGCTGCCTCGTGGCCGGGCTCTGGCTCGCACGTGAGGGACGGCCGGTTCTCGGGCTGTTGCTGTGCACGATCGGGGCGATGATCAAGATCCCGGCCTTCATCGGTGTCGTCTACATCGGCTGGTTCTGGTTGGGCGACGAGGTTTCGTGGAGGTCCCGGCTCAGGCCGACGGTCATGGCGACGGGCCTCGCTCTTGTCATCATGGCGGCGGTGTCACAGATCGTCGGGCTCGGGTGGGGTTGGACGACAGCGCTCGGCAATTCCGCAACGGTCAGGTCCTGGAGCGACCCTCCGACGGTCGTGGGCTCGCTCTTGGCAAAGGTGTTGGAGCTGCTCGGGCTCGGGAACCACCAGCCGGTGATCCTGAGCGGGACGAAAGACCTGGGGATGCTGCTCGCGGCCGCCGTCGCGCTTCGTCTGTTATGGCGGGCCAGGGACGCCACGGCCATGCGGGCAATGGGCTTGACGCTCCTCGCGGTTGTCTTCCTCGGACCGGCAGTGCAGCCGTGGTATATCGCGTGGTCGATGGTCTTCCTGGCGACGATCGCAGAGCACCAGCTCAGAGTCCTGGTGATCGCGCTCTCGTGCGTCGCCTGCTTCCTCGGCCTTCCTGGAGCGAACTCGCTTGTTCTCCAGTTCGGCGAGGCCAATCCGATCCTCATCGTCCTCGCCTCGATCGCGATCGTCATCCTGCTCACCATCCCTCTCGTGATGAGATTCCGGAGGGCGCTGCACGAAACCGAGGAGAACCGCGTGCCGGCGGTCCCGCGGGGTTGAGGGGGACCGCCGCGGTGCCCGTGCCCCGGTTGCCGGCTGGTTGATCAGAGGACTTGATCAGAGGAGGCGCTGCAGGAGAGCCACGTCCACCCAGCGGCCGAACTTGCGGCCGATCTCGCGCTCGATGCCGATGAGGTCGAAGCCGCAGGCTTGATGCATCGCCACCGAGGCTTCCTGGGTAGCCGCGACGCGGGCGACAACGGAATGAAAGCCGTGGGTCCGCGCAATGACGACGGCTTCGCTGAGCAGCGCGCGCCCGATTCCCTTCCCGCGATGTTGTGCCGCGACATAGATCGAGTCCTCGACGGCTGTCGCATAGCCCGGGCGCGGCCGGTAGGGGGAAAGCGACGCGAAACCGACCACCTCATCGCCGTCGTCGGCGACGATCACCGGGTAGACGCCCGAATGAGCGATCATCCAGCCTGCCTGCTCTTCAGAGGTACGCGGGACGAGATCGAGTGTGGCGGTCGAACCTGTCACTTCGACGTTGTAGATCTGCCGGATGGCCCCGGCGTCGGCCATGTTCGCTCGGCGAATGTCCACCGGTGCATCGTAATGGCGTGCCCGCTGGGTTCCACGGCCCGTCGCGGATATGATCGGGCGGCGCGGCAATGCCAACTGATGGTGGCTGGCACCGCCCCCTTAGCTCAGTCGGCAGAGCACAGCCATGGTAAGGCTGGTGTCGTCGGTTCGATTCCGACAGGGGGCTCCGCGGCGGCGTAGCTCAGTTGGTAAGAGCACACGGCTCATAATCGTGGGGTCGCCGGTTCGAGTCCGGCCGCCGCTACCGGGAGTTGGAGCAGAGGAGCAAGAGCGTGGCCAAGAACGAGAAACGAGTCAAGGTGACCCTCGCCTGCGAGGTGTGCAAACGGCGGAACTACATCACGACGAAGAACAAGCAGAACGACCGCGAGCGGATCGAGATGAAGAAGTACTGCCAGTTCGACCGGCAGCACACGGTACACAAGGAGACGCGCTGAACCGCGAGGTCGACGACCTCGCTGCTCTCGTCGAGCTCGCCCGACAAGGGGACAGGGCGGCCTTCGAGCACCTGGTGCGCGCCACCTCGACTGACTGCTACGCCTTGGCGTTCCGTCTCGTGGGCAATGAGCACGACGCGCGCGACGTGTTGCAGGAGACGTATCTTCGTGCCTTCCGCTCCCTAGGTAAGTTCCGGGGTGATTCCGGCTTCGGGACATGGCTGCATCGCATCACCGCGAACTGCTCGGCCACGCTGGTGGCCAAGCGCCGGCGGACCTCCCACGTCGAGCTCGACGACAATCTCGAGGTTCTGGAGACGCGCTCCGAGCGAGACCCGGAGACGGCGGCTGGGACAGCCGACGATCGGGAGCGTCTCGTGGAAGCACTCGCGGATCTTCCTGACCAGATGCGGATGGTGGTCGTGCTCAGGGATGTTTACGACCTGCCGCACGAGGAGATTGCTCGTGAGCTCGGCATCAGCCAGACCGCGGCCAAGGTGCGTCTCCACCGGGCTCGGCGCCGCCTGCGTGAGCAGCTGTTCGCACCGGCCGGCACGGCTGGTGGGCTGTCCCGCTCGACGCAGCGCCCGCGGGCCCTCGCTGGAGTTGAGGCTGAGGTCGCAAGGGCTCGTGCCGAGGTTGGCTTTCGGGCTGAGATGGGGATTGACGCCGAGCTCCAAGCTGAAGAGGCGGGCAGCCATGCAGCCGCGGTTTGAGCAGGTCTCTTTCGCAGGAGGTTCGGCCTTGGAGGCTTCCCGCGCCCGACTCACCCGCGCCCGACTCACCCGCGCCCGACTCACCCGCGCCCGACTCACCCGCGCCCGGGACATCCGGGCCCGGCTCGCCCGCGCCAACATGTCGTGCGCCGAAGTCGCTCTCGTTCTGCCGTCGATCCTCGACGGAGGCGCTTCGGCTGACGAGGTCGTCGTCGAGCACGTCGGGGTCTGTCTCCGTTGCCAGTCCGAGCTTGCCAGGTATCGTAGGCTGCTACGACTGCTCAACCAGCTGCGGGCCTACAGGGTCGAGCCGCCGCCTGGAGCCGTGGCGGACGTGCTCGGAGCGCTCGAAGAGGCGGCCCACCGGCACGTCATCCGCTCTGTTCTCGCCGGGCGCCGGCTCGTCTACGTCGGGGCCTTCGCCGTTCCTGCCGCGGCGATCATCGCTGTGACCGTCGCGCATCACGCTCGCCCGCGGAGGGTACGGCCTGTGGTGCTATCGTGATGCCGACCCGGGGCGACCGGTGCTCAGTCAGTGGCGGGCCACGACCCCGGCCCGGAGGGCAGTAGCTCAATTGGTAGAGCACCGGTCTCCAAAACCGGCGGTTGGGGGTTCGAGTCCCTCCTGCCCTGCCCACCGCTCTTTCGAGCCGAGGATTGTTGCGTGAACCGACAGACGAAGCGTCTCCTGCAGCGACAGGGGCAAATTGACCAAGAAGGCACGCCGACCGGCGGTAGTCGTCGGCCACCTCCCAGCGCGCAGCGGCGACCACCCACCCCCGATCGACCCGGGCTTCCTGAGCGCGTCATCGGGTTCGCGCGCGAGGTCCGCAACGAGCTCGCGAAGGTTGCCTGGCCGAACCGTCCAGAGGTTGTCAAGTACACCCTCGTCGTGTTCGTGACCCTCGTGTTCATGACCAGCCTCGTTTTCGGCCTCGACTACGGGTTCGCCAAGAGCGTGCTCCTCCTCTTCGGCACGTGAGTGACGGAGACAACCCCGGTGACGACGACGTGAGTGCGCTCCATCCAGAAGTGAAGGCCGAGGACACCTCGCCCGAAGAGCCTGTCGCAACGGCCGAGGACGCCTCGCCCGAGGAGCCTGTCGAGGCTGGGCCGAAAGTGAGCGGCTTCGACCTGCTCGAGTACGAGCTGCCGTCGCAGGAAGGCGACGACGAAGTCGCAATGCGCGAGCCCAGCCCTTACGACCGGCCGGGCCTCTGGTATGTCGTGCACACCTACGCCGGTTACGAGAACAAGGTGAAGTCGAATCTCGAGAGCCGAATCTCATCGATGAACATGGAGGACCGGATCTTCGAGGTCGTGATCCCGATGGAGGAGGTCGCCGAGATCAAGGCTGGCAAGAGGGTATTCGTGCAGCGGAAGGTCTTCCCGGGCTACCTCCTGTGCCGGTGCAACCTCGACGACGACTCCTGGTCGGTCATCCGCCAGACGCCCGGAGTCACGGGCTTCGTGGGACCGGGCACCAAGCCGACACCGTTGCCACGCGCGGAGGTCGAGGCGATCCTCCAGGTTCGTCCGGAGGGGACCGAGGGCCAGAAGCACCGTACCAAGCCACGCCTCGAGCATCAGGTCGGCGACACGGTACGGGTCAAGGAAGGTCCGTTCGCCGACTTCTCTGGTCAGATTGCGGAAATCAACGAGGACCAACTGAAGCTCAAGGTGCTCGTGAACATCTTCGGCCGCGAGACTCCGGTCGAACTCGAATTCAGCCAGGTCGCCAAGCTCTGAGCGCCTGGCAGGGAAAGAAAGAGGAAGAATCTCCATGGCACGTCGTCGCGTCGCCGCCATCGTAAAGATCCAGCTGCCCGCGGGAGCAGCCACGCCTGCACCGCCGGTCGGGACGGCCCTCGGCCCGCATGGTGTGCAGACGATGGAGTTCTGCAAGCAGTACAACGCCGCAACCGAGAACCAGCGCGGCACGATCATCCCCGTCGAGATAACGATCTATGAGGATCGCTCGTTCACCTTCGTGCTGAAGACACCTCCGACGACGTTCCTCATCCGGGAGGCGGCCGGTCTCGAGAAGGGGAGCCAGCTTGCCGGGCGCGAGTCCGCCGGCTCGATCACTGATGACCAGGTCGCGGAGATTGCCTTGAAGAAGATGCCGGACCTCAATGCCAACGATCTCGAAGCCGCCAAGCGCCAGGTGGCGGGCACCGCTCGCTCCATGGGCGTCGCAGTCAGCAAGTGACGACCGCCTCGCAGTCGGGCGGCACGCCACATCGAAGGGAGCTCTCCAAGTGAACAAGGGAAAGCGGTATGCCGAAGCGGTGAAGGGCTACGACCGTGATCACCTCTACTCGCCCGTCGAGGCGGTGGATTTGGTCAAGAGCCTCGCAAAGGCCCGTTTCGACGAGACCGTCGAGCTGGCCACGCGCCTCGGCGTCGATCCACGGCGCGCGGACCAGATCGTCCGCGGCTCACTCTCACTGCCGGCGGGCACGGGGCGGGCTGTACGCGTCGCTGTCTTTGCCGCCGGCGAGCAGGCTGCCGAGGCACGTGCTGCAGGCGCTGACGTTGTAGGAGCAGATGATCTCGTGCTCCGAATCGAGAAAGAGGGCTTTCTGGCATTTGACGTCGCCGTCGCCACGCCGGATCTAATGGCCCAGGTCGGACGGCTCGGGCGCGTGCTCGGGCCCCGCGGCCTGATGCCAAATCCCAAGGCCGGGACCGTGACCACGGACATCGCGAAGGCGGTTGCCGAGTTCAAGGCCGGGCGCGTGGAATACCGGACCGATCGGGTCGGCAACGTGCACATCCCCATCGGCAAGGCGTCCTTCGAGCGCGCGCAACTGGTTGACAACTACCGGGCCGTGATCGACGAGCTCATCCGAGCCAAGCCCGCGGCCGCCAAGGGTCGCTACCTGCGGTCGGTGACCGTGAGCTCGACGATGGGCCCGGGCGTGAAGATTGACCCGGCCAAGGCGCGGCTCACCGATGAGGAGCTGGCAGCGTCGGCTTGAGCAGCCCGTCCGTCGTTTGCTGATCTGCCCGTCGGCGGAGGTCGGCTACCATTCAGCTCACAATTGAATAACTCGCCGTAGATCTCCGGTGCGCCGAAAGGCGCTGAAAGGGTTTCCGTCCCGCCCGACGAGGCGAAGTGCCAAGCGCTTCCCACGTCCTGCGCGTCGTGGTCCCTCCGGAGTCGTGTCTTCGGGCTCGGCCCGGGGCATGCGATCAAAGGAGCGCTCATGGCAGGTCCGAGACCTGAGAAGGTCGCCGTCGTGGAGGAGGTGCGCGAGCATCTCGGCAGCTCCGGCGCGGCGATCCTCACCGAGTACCGCGGCCTCAAGGTGGGCGACCTGGCAACTTTGCGCCGACAGCTGCGCACCGCGGGTGCCGAGTACAAGATCTTCAAGAACACCCTGGTGCGCCGCGCGACTGCGGACAGCGACCAGGCCGCTCTCAGCGTTTTCCTGCATGGGCCGACGGCCATCGTCTTCGTTCGCGAGGATGTCGGGCCAGTCGCGAAGGTGCTCCGAGATTTCGGCCGAGTTCACCCACAGCTCATCGTAAAGGGCGGGCTCCTCGGTACCCAGCTGCTCGATGCCGAAGGCGCAAGCGCCCTTGCGGACCTTCCCTCTCGTGAGGTGCTGCTCGCCCAGCTCGCCGGCGCGATAGCTGCTCCGATGCGGCAGTTCGCCGGATTGCTGCAGGCGCTGCCACGAGGCCTCGCTTACGGGCTGTCTGCGTTGATCTCCAAGCTAGGCGGCGCGACGGACACGGCCGAGGCCACCGAGACGGCCGAGGTCACCGACACGGCCGAGGCCACCGACACGGCCGAGACCACCGACACGGCCGAGACCACCGACGCTGCCGAGGTCACCGACACGGCCGAGGCCACCGACGCTGCCGAGGCCACCGACGCTGCCGAGACCAC
>PLIM01000063.1:0-60081 GCA_003139355.1 Acidimicrobiaceae bacterium
TAGGGAGTTAGTGGCACCTCGGAAACGAGTGGGGTCTGAGGGCCTCTCGCGGCGCGGCGACAGCTCTGTAGATGACCACGGCCAGCCTGCACGGTGGTGAGGAGTCGCAAACTCTCTCAGCTGGCTAGACGAAGATCCCGCTGACTGAGGATCTCCCGTCGTTCCGCTAGCTCGGTAAGTTGCTGTTTGGTTTCAAAGATGGCGATCACATGCGCGGCGAGCTGGCGTAAGACGTCGAGTTGACCGACGCTGAGCTGACGCGGCTTCGAGTCGATCACGCACAAGGTGCCGACAGCAGAGCCATCGGGGGCAACTAGAGGAGCACCCGCGTAGAAGCGAATGTTGGGGTCTCCAGTCACGAGTGGATTAGCGGCGAAGCGTTCGTCAGTCGTGGCGTCGTTCACAACTAGCAAGTGAGCCGGGTCCATGATGGCGTGGGCACAGAAGGCAAGGTCCCTCGTCGTTTCCGCCACCTTTAGCCCAACCCGAGCCTTGAACCACTGGCGCTCGGCGTCGACCAGGCTGACCGCCGACATGGGAGTCCCGCACACCTTGGCGGCGACGGCCGCGATCTCGTCGAAGAGGGCCTCGTAGGCGGTATCGAGGATTCGATAGCGCTGCAAGACCGCCAAGCGCTTGGCTTCGTTCGCGGGGATGGGCGCTCTTGTGGACATTCCGGTTTCGCGACCGGCAACGGTGACGGCATGTTGATGTTTGGTCACCCACGCAGTCAGCTCCTCGGCCGGAACCGGTCGGCTCCAGTGGTATCCCTGACCCTGGTCACACCCCATGAGGAGAAGCAGGTTCAAGGCGTCCTGGGACTCGACCCCTTCGGCCACAACGTGTTTACCCAGCCCATGGACGAGCTCGATGATTCCATGGACGATATGGGCGTCGGCATTGTTGTCGACTACATCGAGGACGAAGGACTTGTCGATCTTGACCACCGACACCGGTAGCTTCGCGAGATAGGCCAGAGACGAAAACCCGGTGCCGAAGTCGTCAATGGCCATGACGAAGCCTCGCTCCGCCAGGGCGGTGAGTACGGCGATGGCTGCCTTCGGATCGGCCATGACCGACGTCTCAGTTATCTCCAGATCGAGGCCACGGTGGCTGATTCCGTGCCGATCGCATACGGCGGTGATCTTGTCCGGCAGGGAGGCATCAATCAAGGAACTCGCCGATAGGTTCACCGCCACTGGCAGATCGATGCGATTCGTCTGCCATTGGGCGTACTGGTCGGCTGCCTGGTCGAGGACGAAGTCGGTCAGCTCGGTCATGAGGCCGTTGCGCTCGGCGGCGGGGATGAAGTCGTCGGGGAAGATGAGGCCACGCTCGGGATGCTGCCAACGAACGAGAGCTTCGACGCCGAGCGCCTGCCCGGTGAACAGTCCGACTTTGGGCTGGTAGTAAACAACCATTTGACCTGCGGCAATCCCGTTCCGCAGCTCGGCGGCCTCGATCTCTAGATCCCCTTGCACCTGGGCCTCCCTTCTCGGGCCACACCGCAAGATGCCGGCTCTCCTGCCGACAAAGGTTCGAGGCGCGCCTCTGTCTCCTCTTCTCGTATCGACTCAGGACTGCTGAACCTTAAGTGGTTCTCCGAGTTTCAGCGGGGGCGACAGTGCGATCGTTGGTGGTGAGCTAGCCGGCGCGCATCGGCCCCCACGTTCGACCACCTGGCGCCCGGGCTGGCTTGTGGTGGAACCCCGGCCCAGAGGTGACGCCAAGGGCATACACGGACGAACAGGGCGCGGCCTCTTACGCCGTGGAGGACCGGGGCCGCTGTCAGAACTGCTTTACCGGGTATCGGAAAGCTCCGGGATGACAGGGACCGCCAGTGGCAGCAGTCCTCCGCTCCAGGCCTCGGACGACGAACCCGAGGCGACTCGTGTGTTGCCGTGTTTCGGACAGAGGACGACATCGGGCATGTCCAGCGTATCCCAGCCGAAGGGGCAACCGCAGGCGACGAGGAGCCGAAAGGCGGGGCGCCAGGGAGAATGAGGCAGGAGACCTGCGGAGGGGGATGTGGCAACGCCGAAGCAGCCCCCGTTCGAGGGGCTAACTGATCCCAGGTCCGAGCGAGCGGCCCGGTTGCCGCAGGCAGAACTGTAGGAGCGTGAGCGCCGGTCGCGGTCCGAGCGGCCACCACGGCAGGATGGTTCGCGAGGAATGTCTCGGCTGCGGCGCTGAGCACGTCGAAAAGGTTGGCGGCGTGGCCGCTAACCGATCGGTTCGGCGTGGACTCGTCCATTTACGCCTCGATGCCTGGGCACTTCCATCCTCGGGCACTGCTCAGGGCGTGACTCGGTAGGCCCCGACGCCGCTTTCGCTGGGCTTGTGTATTCGCCGATGTAGGCCCTTCCCCGAGGCAAGAGACCATTCGGAGGCCGTCCGGCACCCATAGGAGCGACGGCGCGCTGCAGACGGGTGATCGGGTGGCTGAGCGAGGTCTTGCGGGGCTGAGCCGGTAGTCGGGAATGGTCGTTGTGGTAATGGCGGTGCTCCCGCTGGTGGGCACCGCCCACACGGGAGCTCCGGACCTGGTCCTCACCGCTGCGCGCGCGACTAGACTTCCTGGCCTGGAAGGGGAGGCCATGCTCTGCGTGAAGGACGTAATGCACACAGACTTGTGCCGTGTCGAGCCGGGGGAGACGGTCGCCGACGTGGCTCGAACCCTCATCTTTCACGGTGCGCAGTGCGCGCTCGTTGTCGAGGGGGAAGAGCTGCTCGGAATCGTCAGTGAACGGGACCTGCTCGGAATCGTCACCGAACGGGACCTGCTCAAGGCGGTGCTCCCGACGACGGCCGAGCTCAACGAGGCAGGTAGCTTCCGAGCGTTCAGCGATTTGGTTGCAGTGGCGCGAGATCACTTCGCGGCCCCCGTGGAGTCGGTGATGACAAGACCGGTCCGGACCGTCGACCGTGACGCGGGCTTGATCCGAGCCCTCGGCACCATGCTCTCGGGACGGATCCACCATTTGCCCGTCGTCGGTCCCAAGGGTGAAGTGGTCGGCGTGGTGACGCAACCTGATCTCCTTCGGGCGGTCTTCATGGAGTGGCAGCGCGGCACCGGAGCGTCTCACTGAGACGTTGCTCATCGTCTTCACTCGGGGAGAAGTTCGAGTTCCCGCATGTGGCCCCCCTTGGCTGCGTGCCAGAGTCGCCCGGAGAGAATGGCCCACGCGTCCAAGGTGTTGACGAAGTCGAGTGTCCCCTGAGCCGCATGGCCACCGAGATGGGTTGAGGTAAGAACGCTCAACCATTCGGCTCCGCCGTTGGTGCTCACGTAGAGGGTCTCGTCGGTGGCCGCGAGCCAGGTCGTAGGCGAGCAGGCGAGCAGGCGAGCACCCGCGGCCGACTATTCCTCCGGCGGATCAAGGCTAAGGCTTGCCTTCGGCGGAAGGCTGGCAATGCGGCTGGCAAGGTTCACGGCGTGGTCACCCAAACGCTCGTAGAACCGGGCGAGAAGCGTGACCTGCGCGGCCACCGCGGTCGTCATGACCCCACGAGCCACTTCTCCGGTGAGTCGTTCGTGAAGGATGTCGATCTCCTCGTCGTCTTCGTCCAGGGTGCTCAGCGGTGGAATCTGCGCACCGAACGCGTCCGAAGCCGCCTTCCACATCTCGAGAGCGACCTCCGTCATGCGCTGGACGATGCCACGGCTGAGCGGGCTCATTTCGGCGCCGAGGTTGGCCACCGCACGCTGGGCGATGTGCTCAGCCAGATCGGCGCTGCGTTCCAGCTCCGGCAAGATCTGGAGAATACCGATCAGCCTGCGTAGCTCGTCACCGGTTGGCGACTCGGTGTCGATCTGATCCCAGAGAGTCTGTTCGACATCGGACGTGAGCTCGTCGATCGACCGGTCCCCGTCCATCACCGCCCTACCCAAAGAAATGTCCCCGAGCAGCAGAGCCTGCGTCGCACTAGCGAGCGATTCGGTCACGAGAGCGAAGAGCTGCCCGACGCGGCGATCAACTGGTGATCCTTCGGACGACACCTCCATCAAGGACGAACGATAACCAGGTGGCACCTGGAATTACCAATGTGTTCATCTTGTGTTCACTTAGATGTCGTCTAGAAGTCATTTGGAGTTGCGAAAGTAACGTGAAAGTGAATTTCTGGAAAGCGGAGCCACGACTCCGCCGGATGGAGACCCTCCTTGTTGCTTGGCGAACCTGAGAACGTGAAAGAGGGGCTCGCGCCCGTCACGATCAGCGACCTCTTAAATGAGGCGCCCAGGAGCAAATTTCACCGCCGGGTTGTCCTTATCTCTGGCATGGGCTTCTTCACCGACGCATACGACCTGTTCGTCATCGGCACGGTCGCTGCCATCGTTACGACCCAATGGCACCTCAGCACTACCGAGGCGAGCTGGGTGACCGGCGCGGCTCTCCTGGGTGCCGTCGCCGGAGCCTTCGTATTCGGGAGGATCGCGGACGTCCTCGGTCGCAAGAGCGTCTACGCGTTGGTCGCGGGCATCATGATCGTCGGAGCGCTTGCCTCTGCGTTCTCCCCAAACTTCGTGTGCCTGGTCATGGCACGACTTGTGTTGGGCCTCGGTATCGGTGGCGACTACCCGGTCTCGGCGGTGCTCATGAGCGAGTACTCCAACAGGCGCGACCGCGGCCGTCTTGTAGGCATGGTCTTCTCGATGCAGGCGCTCGGGCTCATAGTTGGTCCGCTCGTGGGCTTGGCCCTGTTGTCCTCAGGGGTTACCCAGGCTCTCAGCTGGAGATTGTTGCTTGGCCTCGGCGCGGTTCCTGCAGCCGCCGTGATCTACCTGCGGGCAAAGATGCCAGAATCCCCGAGATTTCAAGCGCGTGTGCAAGGTGAGGGCCAGCGTGCAGCGCGCGAAGCAGCCGCTTTCTCCAAAGGCGTCTTCGATGCCTCGGCCGTGTCAGCCGAGGGCACGAGGCGCATGGGTTTCCGAGAGTTCCTGACCAATCCCCAGATGCTGCTCCTCTTGGTGGGCACGGCGGGAAGCTGGTTCCTCTTCGATTACGCCTACTACGGGAACACCTTGTCACTGCCGGCGATCCTGAAAGGTGTCGACGCCCACGCAACCCTTGAGGCGAAACTTGCCTGGACCCTCGCAATCTTCGTGGTATTCGCGGTGCCCGGCTACGCCTTGGCCGTCATGCGCATGGACAGAATTGGCCACAAACGGCTGCAACTGATCGGGTTCACGGTCATGGCTGTTGCTTTCATCGCCCTCGGCGCAATTCCCCGGCTCACTGCGACGGTTGTGCCCTTCCTGCTTGTCTTCGGGCTCAGCTACTTCTTCGTCGAGTTCGGGCCGAACACCACGACATTTGTCCTGCCGTCCGAAGTGTTCCCCGTGAGCATGCGTACGACCGGCCATGGCATCGCTGCGGGAGTCGGCAAACTCGGTGCGTTCATCGGGGTGTTCTTGGTGCCGCAACTCCAGCGGCACATCGGCTTGCGAGGCATGCTCCTCGTGGCGGCAGTTGCGTCGATACTTGGCTTCTCGTTGAGTCTCGTGCTGCCCGAGCCCGCCCGCCGAAGCCTCGAGCAGGTTTCGGGCGAGGATGACCAGCCGCCGCTGAGAGTGAGCAGCAGCAGGGCCGTCGCTCCCGCTTTGTCGCATGCTCCGTCCGTCTTTACCGAGCATCCTCTTCGAGGCTGACACCGATCAGTTTCGCTGCCGTCGAGCTCTGCGCCCTCAATGTCATCTCCGGTGCGTTCGGACTGCTGCGATGAACGGTGCGTGCCGGCAGCGAGGGCTGGTCGCCCCAGGCCCCGGTTCGTGAACCTAGGCGTGGTTGATCTCCCGTTTGGCCCGGGATCGGACCGGTGACGCGCCAGAACAGCGCGCGACCGAAGGTTCTGTCATACGGGCACGGTCGCGCGGTCGGAGGGCTAGTTGAGCGAATCCGGGTCCACGCCGGTGCCACCCGATGCACTGCTCGCGTATGCGGCCAGTGCGAAACGCAATATGTTGACGGCTTCGTCAACATTCCACAGCATCGGGCCTTCGCCTGTGTGGAGCCAGCGGAGCCAATGGCGGCCGGAATCCCGAAAACTGCTGGCCCAGTCGTCATCGAGAGCGTGGTAGGAGCGCATCTCCCCGTCGAGGTAGACCTCCAGGCTCGGCTGTTGGATACCGCGGCCGGTGCATCGGTTGACCCGCGCGTAACCGCGGCGGCCCGTGATCTCCCAGCGTTCGTCATTGGTGTAGTAGTCGGAACGCAGGTACATGTCGATCGCCAGGGTGATGTCCCAAACGCCGCGGATCCCATTGTGGTGTTCCCACACCAAGGTGGTGGGTGCGTCGATCTCGATGCCGGGCACGACTTCGGTGGTGCCCACCCATGCCCGCACTTGCTTGATCGGACCGAACAGCCAGATCGCAGTCGCGAGCTTGTGCCAGCCGTCATCGAACACGAGGGTGCCGCGGCCAAGTCGCATCTGCTGGAACTGCCACTCGTAGCTGCTCCCCGGGACGTCCCAGCCACCGCGGCCGCTGGCCACCATCTTCATGTGGTATCCGCTCACTTCGCCGAGTTCGCCTGACCCCACAATCTCCTTGAGCTTCATAAGTGGTTCGTAGAAGATGTAGTTCTCCATGACGCGCAGCAGCCGGTCGTTCGCCACCGCCGCGTTGAGCATCCGTTTCGCGCCGGCGAGGTCGTTGCAAATCGGCTTTTGAAGATTGACGTGCCAGCCGTAACCGAGGAGCTCCGGAACGCCATCGGCATGCAACGGAATCGGCAGCAGAGCCTCGACGGCGTCGACCTCGAGACCACTCGCCGCCAATTCCGCAGCGGAGGCGAATGTTCTGGCGGCTGGCCAGTCTGCCTGGCGCTGGGCGCAGCGCTCCTCGCTCGGATCGACCAGCGCCACGACCTCGACGTCGGGATTGTCAAGGTAAGCGCGCACGTTGAGGTCGTAGATGCGCCCAAGGCCCACGAACGCGGCGCGTACGGGCCTTTCATAGGGTACGAAGGTCGTTCTTGGGCCGGTTGCTGACATGGCGCAATAATAGGTCTGGACAGGACCCGCTCCGTCGTTCGAAGAAGCCGCGAGAGCTGTGTGTTCCTCTCATAGGTGTACGCGGGCGACGGGACCGAGGCCGGTGTCAACTAGTCTCTCGCGGTATCGAAGGACCGACCGCGGCCATGCAAGTCAGTGACGGCTATCGAAGGCTCCGAGTCAGGTGTCGCGCGCATGGAGCCCTGGCCGAGGTCGAACGTTGAGGAGCCCGCGGGCGGCGAGCGACTGGCCTGCGATCATCCAGGGCGGCATGGGTGTCGGCGTCTCGGGGTGGCCCCTGGTACGGGCAGTTGCGCTTACGGGCCAGCTCGGTGTGGTCTCGGGAGTGGCGCTGGACACCCTCCTCGCCCGCCGTCTCCAGCTGGGAGACCCGGGAGGTCACATCCGCCGGGCGCTGGCGAGCTTCCCGCACGCCGACACCTCTGAGCAGATCCTGGGCCGCTACTTCATCGAAGGCGGCATCGATCCCGTAAAGCCGTTCCGCCTGGTGCCGCGCCTGTCGCTGAATCCGAGCCGGCAGGCCACCGATCTCATCGTCGCGGCCAACTTCGTGGAGGTATTCCTCTCCAAGGAGGGCCACGAAGGCCTGGTCGGGGTCAACTACCTGGAGAAGATTCAGATGGCCACCCCGGCGGCGACGTACGGCGCCATGCTCGCGGGAGTCGACTACGTGCTTGTCGGCGCCGGCATCCCCGCCGAGTTCCCCGGTCTCCTTGATTCGCTGGCCGCCGGGCGTGCCGGCGAGATCGCCGTCGACGTGCTCGGCGCAGGGGCCGCTCGGTTCGCGGTCGCAGTGCGCCCAGAATCGATCTCCGGTGCGAAAGTGGAGTTGCGTCGGCCGAAGTTCCTCGCCATCGTCGCTTCCCATGTGCTGGCCTCGTATCTCGCTCGCGATGCCCGCACGTGCCCTGACGGGTTCGTGGTCGAAGGGCCCGTGGCAGGCGGCCACAATGCTCCGCCTCGTGGTCCGCTCAGCTTTGACGAGGAGGGTCAGCCGATCTACGGGCCTCGTGACGTGGTCGATCTGGAGAAGTTGGCAATGTTGGGGCTGCCTTACTGGCTTGCCGGTGCCTACGCGAGCCCCGAGTCGCTCGTACAGGCCCGCGAGGCCGGGGCAACCGGTATCCAGGTCGGCTCCGCGTTCGCCCTCTGCGAGGAGTCGGGCTTCGACGCCTCGTTGAAACGTGCCTTCATCGAGAAGGCCCTCTCCGGCACCCTCCACGTGCGCACCGATTCGCTGGCCTCGCCCACCGGCTTTCCTTTCAAGGTGGCCGACCTGCCAGGGACTGTCGCGGTGCCTGAGGTGTACGCCGAGCGCCGGCGGGTGTGCGAGGCCGGCTATCTACGGGTTCCCTACCGCGGACAAGACGGTGAGATCGGGTACCGTTGCCCCGCCGAGCCGGCTTCGGCCTACCTCCGCAAGGGCGGGAAGATGGACGACACGATCGGGCGACGCTGCGTTTGCAACGGGCTGATCGCGGCGATCGGGCTGGGTCAGCGCCACCGCGACGGAGCCGTAGAGCCGCCCCTCGCGACCATCGGACAGGACCTCTCGTTCCTCCCGAAGCTGGTCGGCGCCAGCCGCGACAGCTACAGGGCAGCGGACGTCGTGGCCTATCTCCTGCAAGGCGGCGGCCGCGACGGCCCATGAAGCGAGCCGACGCCGGCGCCGATGCGAACAGCGACCGCCAGCGCCTCGGGAGCCTGGCTGGCGCGGCCCCGACGAAGCCGCCTATAATACTTACGTGCCACAAGTAACTAGTATGGGCCGCGGAGGCGAGGGGCTGAAGCTCGCCGACGGATCGGTCAACCAGATCCAAGGCGCGTTCGGAATTGTGGCCCGCTCCATGGGCCAGGTCCGTGTCCACGAGCGCCTGCTCCAAGCAGCGGGCGTCCGGCTCGACCGGGCCGGGGCGGCCCTGCTCCACATGCTCCAGGTACGCGGGGACTCGGTGCGGGTGACGGGGCTGGCCGACTTGCTCGGTGTCGACACGCCGACGGTCACGCGCAAGATCCAGCAGCTCGAGCGGGGTGGATTGGTGGCCCGCCACGCCGATGCCGATGACCACCGCGCCACCCGCATCCGGCTGACTCCGGCCGGGCGACGGACGCTCGAGCGGGTGTCCAGGGCCCGGCGGGCTTGGTTCGGACGGCTGCTCGAGGGCTGGGACGACGTGGACCTGGCGGCCTTCGCATCGATGCTCGGACGGTTCGCGGACTCATTGGAGCGTGACTTGGAAGACGCCCGTGGCAGCTGAGCCTGCCGTCGGTCCGGCGGCCGCCCATGCACGATCTCGACGCCACCTTGGGGCTGGTTGCGCGACTTGCCCAGCCGCGCCAAATGGGGGCTAGCCGATGCTGATCAGCCTTGTGCAACGCTATCTCGGTCGGTACACCCGCCAGGCGTGCCTGGTCGTCACGCTGCTGGTCGTGCAGGCAGTCGCAAACCTCTACTTGCCGAATCTGACTGCCGACATCATCAACAACGGCATCGAGAAGGGCGACATCCACTACATCTGGACGACGGGGGCGTGGATGCTCGGCATCACGCTCGTGGTGGGGGCAATGTCGATGGTGGCTGTGTACTTCGCCTCCAGGGTCTCCATGGGCATAGGCCGGGACATCCGCAGTGCCGTCTTCAAGTCAGTGCAGCGCTTCTCTGCACAGGAGATCAACCACTTCGGGACGCCCTCGCTCATTACGCGCAACACCAACGACGTCCAGCAGATCCAGCTGTTCCTGCAGATGGCTCTCACGATCATGGTGCTCGCGCCGATCATGTGCGTCGGCGGCGTGATCATGGCGCTGAAAGAGGACGTGAGACTCTCGGCGCTCCTCGTGGTCGTCGTCCCGGTCATGCTCGTCGTCATCTCGATCCTGATGGCCAAGGCGGTCCCGTTGTTCAGGTCGATGCAGTCCAGGATCGACCGGGTCAATCTCGTTCTTCGCGAACAGATCACCGGCGTGCGGGTCATCCGGGCGTTCATCCGCACCGGCCAGGAACAGCAGCGATTCGCGGACGCGAACGGGGCACTGACCACTACAGGACTCCGGGTGAACCGCATGTTCGCACTGGCGCTGCCGACTGTCATGGGGGTGATGAATCTCACCTGTGTCGCGGTGCTCTGGTTCGGCGGCCACCTGATCGCCAGCGGGACCATGCCGATCGGCAACCTCACGGCTTTCCTCAGCTACATCCTGCAGATCCTCATGTCCGTGATGATCGCCGTGATGATGGTGATCCTCCTACCGCGGGCAGTCGCCAGCGCCGACCGGATCGAGGAGGTGCTGCGCGCTGAACCTTCGGTCCTGGATCCGGCAGACGCCGTCGTCCCCCCGTCCTCGGCGGGACTGGTGGAGCTGCGAGATGTCGTCTTCGGGTATCCGGGGGGTGAGGAGCCGGTGCTGCACGACCTGTCGTTCTCGCTGCTGCCAGGTGAGACCACAGCGATCATCGGTGGCACGGGCTCGGGCAAGACCACGCTGCTCAACCTCATCCCTCGCTTGTTCGACGTCACGAGCGGCGCCGTGCTCGTCGACGGGGTCAACGTGGCGGACCAGGCGCGGGGCGCCCTCTGGGCGAAGATCGGGATGGTGCCGCAGCAGGCGTACCTGTTCAGTGGCACAGTGGCGGAGAACCTGCGTTTCGGCCGGCCCGACGCCACCGACGAAGAGCTGTGGCAGGCACTCGGGGTCGCCCAGGCGAGCGATTTCGTGTCCGCAATGCCGGGCGGCCTTGAAGCAGAGATCACCCAGGGGGGCACGAACGTGTCCGGCGGCCAGCGCCAGCGGTTGTCCATCGCACGGGCGCTCGTGAAGCGGCCGGCCATCTACCTGTTCGACGACTGTTTTTCCGCCCTGGACGCGGCCACCGACGCGAAGCTCCGCGGAGCCCTCAGATCCGAGACCACGGACGCGACCGTGCTGATCGTGGCGCAGCGTGTCAGCACGATCCTGCACGCCGACCGGATCATCGTGCTCGACGACGGGCGGGTCGTGGGGATCGGCCGGCACGAGGAGCTCCTGTCGACCTGTGCCGAGTACCGGGAGATCGTCACCTCCCAGCTCGGTGAGCAAGCCGCATGAGCACACCCGCCGCGCGGCAGCGACCAGGTGCGAGACGAGGCTTCGGTGGACCGGGCCGACCGGGGATGTCCATGCCGGTCGAGCGGCCCAAGGACTTCCGCAACACCGTGCGGCGTCTCGGGCGACGACTGAGGCCTGAGAAGATCCGCATCGCTTTCGTGATCGTGATGACCTCCGGGAGCGTGGCGTTCACTGTGTTCGGTCCGAAGATCCTCGGCAGCGCGACCGATGTCCTGTTCAACGGGGTCATAGGAAAGCGCCTGCCAGCAGGGATGTCCAAACAGCAGGCCATTGCCCTCTTGCGCTCGAGGGGCGAAGGACAGCTCGCCGACATGATCAGGGGAATGTCGATCACTCCCGGATCGGGAGTCGATTTCGGCCATCTCGGCAGGCTGCTCGGCCTCGCCGCGCTCGTGTACATCTTCGGAGCCATGCTCAACTGGGCTCAGGGCTACGTGATGGCAGGGGTCGCGCAGCGAACCGTGTACCGCATGCGCGAGGACGTGGAGTCCAAGCTCGCTCGGCTGCCGTTGCGGTACTTCGACCGGCACTCCCATGGCGACATCCTGAGCCGCGTCACCAACGACATCGACAACGTCACCACGACGCTCCAGCAGGGCTTGAGCCAGCTGCTCAACTCGGGGCTCACGATTCTCGGTGTGATCGCGATGATGTTCTGGATCAGCCCGCTGCTGGCCGGCGTCTCGCTCATAACGATCCCGCTGTCGATCGTCGTGACGTTCTTTGTCGCTCGCCGCTCGCAGGTGCAGTTCGCCGCGCAGTGGGAGCGCACAGGAGCGCTGAACGGCCACGTCGAAGAGATGTACACGGGTCATGCTCTCGTGCAGATATTCGGGCGGAGCGACGCGTCCATAGAGGAGTTCGACCGCCAGAACGAGCCCCTGTACGAGGCGAGCTTTCGCGCCCAGTTCCTTTCCGGTGTGATCCAGCCTGCGATGCAGTTCCTTGCCAACTTGAACTACGTGGTGATAGCGGTCCTCGGCGGGTACCGCGTCGCGTCGGGAGCGCTCTCGCTCGGGGACGTGCAGGCTTTCATCCAGTACTCGCGCCAGTTCACGATGCCGATCACCCAGGTGGCAAGCCAGATGAACCTCTTGCAGTCGGGGGTTGCCTCGGCCGAACGGGTCTTCGCGCTGCTGGATGCCGAGGAGGAGGAGCCGGACTGTCCCCAGCCGGCACAGCTCCTCGACCCGGACGGGCGCGTGGATCTCGAGCACGTGGGCTTCCAGTACGAGCCCGAGCAGGCACTGATCAAAGACTTCAGCCTTTCGGTCTCACCGGGTCAGACCGTCGCGATCGTCGGGCCTACGGGTGCGGGCAAGACGACGATCGTGAACCTTCTCATGCGTTTCTACGAGATCGACTCGGGAGGCGTCCTGCTCGATGGCATAGACGCGCGCAACCTCGTCCGTGACGACGTGAGGCGGACGTTCGGCATGGTTCTTCAGGACACGTGGCTGTTCACAGGGACGATCCGAGACAACATCGCGTACGGGCGCGAGGGCGCCACGAGCGAGGAGGTAATTGCCGCCGCCGAGGCGGCGCACGTCGATCACTTCGTGCGGACCCAGCCGCAGGGGTACGACACCGTGGTGGACGAGGACGCCTCCAACATCTCGGCCGGCCAGAAGCAGCTCATCACGATCGCTCGGGCGTTCGTCGCGAACCCGACGATCCTCATCCTCGATGAGGCAACGAGCAGCGTCGATACGCGCACCGAGGTCCTCATCCAACAGGCGATGGCCCGCTTGCGCCACGGCCGGACGAGCTTCGTCATCGCTCACCGGCTCTCGACCATCCGCAACGCGGACACGATCGTCGTCATGGACGCCGGTCGGATCGTCGAGCAGGGCAGCCATGCCGAGCTCATCGCCCGACAGGGCTTCTACGCCGGGCTGTACGAGAGCCAGTTCACCGAGGCCTTCGTGGAGACGGTCTGACCGGGCGCGCCCGAGGTGGGCCTCGCTCTCGCGGTGTGTCGGGTCAGCTGCTCACCCGCCCGGTGCTGACGTGGAGCTTCGGGATTGCCGGGCTGCTCTTGTACAACTGGTGGGTTCTGGTTCCGCTCAAGCCCGGCCTCCTGGTCTCAGCCAACGAGCTCTTCAGTGACCTCGAGGTGACCGGTCAGCCGTTCGCGACGGCGATGCAGCACGCCGATCTTCTCTCCGGCTTGCTCCTCTTGGGGGCGTTCTTGGGCGCGGGGAGCGCGACGGTCCGGGGTGGCCGGCGGGAATGGTCGGCCATGATGGTCTTTGCCGCCGCAGGAGCCCTCGGCGGAGTGTTTCCAGAGATCTGCGCTGACGGGATCAACGCTGTCTGCCGGGGCAGGGAGTTGAGGCTCCAGCTTCCCCTCGAGCAGTACATGCACGTTGTTGCCGGCATCCTCGAGTTCGGGGGCATCACGGTCGCCCTTTTCTATGCCTACCGGCGGACACGCAGCGAGAGGACCCGCACCGCCAGGGTCTATCGGGTCCTGGGCAGAGCCGCGCTGGCCGCATATCCGATCCTGGGCTTGGCCTACCTGCTGGACAGACTCGGGAGCGCGGTGGAGGCGGTCTTCTTCGTGGGCTTCACGGTGATAGTTCTGGCCCAGCTCTATGAACGAACTGCTGGCCTTGCTTCCCGGCACACCTGACTGCACCAGGTCGCGGCGGCCGAACTCCGGCGAGTTCGGGTATGGCGCAGCTGAATCCTCTAAGCGACTGCGGTCGCTGCTGCGCGGGGTGCGAAATCGAGGAACCCGTAGCGCCTGATGCCGCTGACGTGCAACCGGTACTGGGCGGTGGTCCTCAGTACACCGATGCCGTAGCGGACGCTTCTCCTGAAGTTGATCGAGGACGAGTCCGCCGCATAGCGGGTCGGACAGGAGAGCTCGCCGATGTTCGCCCCGAAGACGACCGCCTGGACGATGATCTGGTTGTCGAAGACGAAGTCGTCGGAGTTCCGCTCGAAGGGCAGGGCCTCCAGCAATCCTCTGCTGTAGGCTCGCAGGCCCGTGTGGTACTCGGACAGCTTTTGGCGTAGCACGAGGTTCTCGCAGAGTGTGAGGACCCTGTTGGCCACGTACTTGTAAGCAGGCATCCCGCGAGCCATCGAATTCTGCGCCAGGATGCGCGACCCGAGGACGAAGTCGTACTCTCCGTAAGCGATCATCGCTGCCAGGGCAGGCACGAGAAGCGGCGAGTACTGGTAGTCGGGATGGAGCATGACGACGATATCGGCGCCGAGATCCAGTGCTGCCTTGTAACAACTCTTCTGATTCGCACCGTAGCCCCGGTTCTTGTCGTGTCGAATCGAGATGAGGCCGAGGTGCTCTGCTTGCCGCATCGTGTCGTCGGTGCTCGCGTCATCCACGAGCAGGACGTTGTCGATCACGGCGCGGTCGAGCTCGTCGACCGTCCGCTTCAGCGTTTCGCCAGCGTTGTAAGCGGGAAGCACTGCGGTGATCTGCTTCCCGTTGAGCACGCTGCGAGTGTAGCCATACGGTGTCGGACCTCGGAATCGCGGGGGCGGTATCGCTTGGTAGGGTCATCCGGTGCTCGCCGCCAGTAGCCCGACTGCCGGGTCGATCTTGGCCGGGCGCGTGCCAGGGCGCCGCCACCATCGCTGGCCACTTGTCTGGGAGGGTGCGGCCGTCGCGCTTTCGCCCCTCTTCGCCTTCTTCGTGTTGAGGATCCGGGCCATGTCGCCACTCGAATTGCCCGACCCCAGCATGCACACCATCTACATCGTCGATCCGCACGAGATGTACATCCGCTATGCGGCTGCCTTCACCCCGACCGCGCGACTGCGTGAGGGCGCCCAGGTGGGATTCCTCGTTCTCGCCCGTCTCGCCTATCTAGCCTTCGGTGCCGTCCCCGGCTTCTTCGCCACGCGCTACCTCTTCGCTCTGATAGCCATAGTGCCCGCCTACCTACTGCTCAGGCGGCTCTATGGCATCCCCGCCGGCGCGCTGGCTATCGTCGCCCTGCTCAGTTCGCCCGTCGTCATCACCGCCTGGGGGACCGACTACCCGGACTCGGCCGTGATCTCCTACATAGCTGGAGCCGTCGCTTGCCTCGCGATGCCTTGCCGGGACCGATGGCGTTCGGCTTGGCTCGGCCTCGCGGGCGTGTTGCTGACGCTGGCGATCTGGTCCCACGGAATGGGTATCGTGCTCGCCGGCACCACCATCGCCGTGTACGCCGCTGTGCGCCTCCTGCGGACCAGGCGACATCTCCTTCGAGACGGCATCCTCCTGGCGGGGCTCGCTGTCTTGGTGACGCTGCTCCTCATGGTCGCTTCGGCCCACATCTTCGGCCAGTTCGACTTCATCCGGCCGACGCTCGCCGCCGCGGCCTACTTGAACCAGCCGGGCCAGGTACGACTGTTTCACTCCGCGAATTGGCGCTGGGCTCCGTACTTGGCGTACCTGTTGGTCCCTCCTGCGGTCATCGTCGCGTTCTGGGTCACCTTCGCACGAAGGTTGCGCGCGGTCCCCACTGCCCAACTGTTCGTCGGTCTCGCATGCACCGCCCAGTTCGCCGTCTTCGCCTACCTGCAGTTCTCCTACCACGTCGAGACACTCGAGATGCACTACTTCTCCTCGACTCTCTGGGGCGTGATCTGCCTGGCCCTGGCCGTGACCCTGGCCGAGATCGGCCGGCCGCTGTCGACTCGCCACTTGGCGCGTTGGCTCCCGGCGATTCTCCTTGTTGCCGTCCCGCTCGCGTACGAGGCCTACCCGCATGTACCGGCATTCGGGTGGGTGCCCGCTGGCGTGGCCTTGGCCGCGGTCCCGGTCGTCCTCGCCGTGATCATGCGGCTCGACACCCGTCGGCGCACAGCGCCCTCGGCTTGCCGAGGCAGGCTCGGCCTGGGCGTGGCGGCGACCGTCATCGCCGTGACGGGGTCCCTGCTCGTTCTTACGGTCGCGCCGAGCCCTCCGCTCCCAGCCTTCCGGGGGCTCGCCATCGCGGAGGACCCGCCTGCCTCATATGCGGGCGCTCTCGGCGGCAGCGCCAACCTCCTGATCGACTGGTACCAGATCAGCGCGGACCTCCCGTCGTTCGTGGGCAACGCCGCCTACAGCGGCGAGCAGCTGTTGATGTGGTTGCCCGGCAACCAGATCGGCGAGCTCATGGGGCCGATCGGCATGTATCACGGCGGGTTCAACTTCTTGCCGACCGGTCTCCCGATCCTCAGTGCGCCAGATGCGGCGACACTCGAGAGCAGGCGGCCAGCAGAGCTGCTCCTGCTCAGCACGACGGGCGCCCAGTTCGAGGCCGCCCTCGTGGCCCTCGGGCCTTATCAGCCCGTCCTCGCTCGCACGACGGTCATGCGCCAGGGGACGACCGTGCTTCATGCGTGGTTGATCGTCCTCAGATACTTCGCCCGGCACGCCGTCTGATCGGGACCCAGACGATCTTCGGAGTGCTTGGCAGGATCAGCCGAATGCAGCATTCACACACGATATTCATAGCCCGGCGATCCAAGCCCTCCGCGTGCGGGTTCAGGATCCACCGTCGCTCGGGGGCTCGGTCCGCATGACCGGCCAATCTGGACGCTCGGGCCAAGTTCAGATGGGCTGAGAAGTTGTGCTACAACAACGGCTAGGTCAACAGCGAGTCGCGTACTCGCCGTGAAGGAGCAGCGTGTGCAGTCGACATCGGGTGGAGTAGTGGAGTTCAGCCCGCCGCCGGACCCGCTTGTCTCGGTGATCATCGTCGCGACAGGTGCTGCGCCGGACCTACTGGGGTGCCTTCGTGCCCTGGCCGCGAACACCAAGGATGTGCCGTTCGAGGTCATCGTGGTCGAGAACGGCCTCGCGCCAGGCGTCTCGAATGACCTCGCGTTCGGGACGCGAGGTGTCACCATCGTCCGCTCCGGAGTCAACCGGGGCTTTGCCGGCGGCTGTAACCTAGGTGCGCGCAAAGCGCTCGGCACCTATTTGGTTCTCTTGAACGATGACGCCGAGCCGCAACCCGGCTGGTTGCCGCCTCTCATAGAGGCAGGCGAAGTCCCTGGAGTGGGTGCAGTCGGCGGCCGCGTCCTGCTCTCGGACGGGACCTTGCAGGAGGCCGGCTCGATCATCTGGCACGACGGCGGGAGCTTTGGCGTAGGTCGTGATCTGCCCGGGGACGCCGTCTCGTTGCGATTTCGCCGGCGTGTCGAATACTGCAGCGCGCTGTCACTCCTGGTCCGTCGCGAGACTTTCAACGAGCTGGGAGGTCTCGACGAGGGCTATTTCCCGGCCTACTACGAGGATGTCGACTTCTGCCTCAAGATCGCCCAGCGCGGGGAAGTGGTGCTTTACGAGCCCCGCTCGGTCGTCCGCCATTTCGAGTCGAGGAGCTCGACCCAACGGTTCAAGGAGTTCCTTTGCCTTACGCATCGCACCAGGCTGATGGAACGATGGCCGGAGGTGTTCGAGGGGCCAACGCATGCGGTTCCGATCGATGACGACTCGGTCGAGGAGGCGATCCATCTTGCCATGGGGTCACCGCCACGGGTGCTCGTGATCGACGACCGCCTGCCCGACTTGCGACTCGGCTCTGGTTACTCGCGGATGTTCGACGTCGTGCGAGACATATCAACAGCGGGCTATCGGGTTTCGGTCTCTCCGACGGCCGCTGACGACGGCGATGTCGACGCGCTCGGAGCCTTGGGTGTCGGGGTTGTGACCGAGCCGCTCGCCGAGCACCTTCGTCGGCGCACGGTGCGCTACGAGGCGGTGATCGTCTCACGCCCCCACAACTTCAAGCGCTACGGGTGGATGGTCCGTGAGCTGCAACCCGATGCACACCTGTGCTACGACGCGGAGGCGTTGTTCTATCGCCGTCTCGAAGCGCAGGCCGAGCTCGCCGGCTCCGAGGCTGCTCGCGAGGCCTTGTGCAGCGCCGCTGACGACTCCCGCACGATCGAAGCCGAGATCGCGCGCGCGGTCGACACGATCGTTTGCGTGTCCAGCGACGAAGCGGCCGCGCTTCGCGCGCTCGGTGCACGCGAGCCGTTTGTCGTGGAGCCCTGGCTCAGCGAGCCGGCGCTCACACCGGCAGGGTTCGCTGCGCGCTCTGACGCGTTCTTGGTGGCGGGTTGGTTGGCCGGGCCGGAGTCGCCGAACGTTGACGGACTTCTCTGGTTCGTGCGGGACGTGCTGCCAATGGTCCTGGCCCGGCTGCCGTGGGTCCGAATCCGCGTCTCCGGCAGCGCGCCACCGCAGGCGGCGCTCGAAGTCGGGGGGCGTGGCATCTCCTTCGAGGGTCACGTAGGCAACATCGCGGACTTCTACGGCCGGACCCGTGCCTGCATCGTGCCGCTCAGGTACGGGGCAGGCGTGAAGATCAAGACCGTCGAGGCGCTCCAGTACGGCGTGCCGACGGTGGCCACGAGCGTCGGTGCCGAGGGCATCGATCTACGCGGTACCGCTGCACTCTCTGTCGCCGACGATGCCAGGGACTTCGCGCTCGCGCTGACCTCGTTGCTCACCGATCGCGTGGCCTGGGAACAACGACGCGCCGAGATCGAGGCGCTGGACGCGCTGCGCCGATCCGAAGCGTCCTGTGTCACGTGGGGCTCTATCCTGGCAGAAGTCTTGGGCGAGCGCGGGGCATTAGAATCGCGAACGGAACGGAGGGCGGCCACATGAGAAAGCTGCCAGATCCCAGACGGCCGGTCACCGGCCGGGAGCTCACGCGTGACGAACGCTCCGAGGACGGGGCCCGGCTCAACCTCCAGCACGCCAGCGAGACCAGCGATTTGGCTCGCGCGCGGTCGCGTGTCTCACGCGAAGGACATGCCAATGACGAGCTCGTGGAGGAGCTGGAGCTACGCCTTCGAGAGTGGGTCGAGCGAGTGGACGCCCTCGAGACGGAGATGGGGTACCTCAAGCGAGATCTGGAGGTCCGTATCGCCTATGCCCTCGAGCTGGAACGCCAGCTGGACTACCACGTGGGCGCTGTGCGCTACGCGCAGAACGAGGTTGAAGCGATTCGTGCCCGAACCGCCTACCGCGTCGTGGACGGCATGGTGCGGCGGGTTGCCACCAAGCCGGCGCTCTACCGTTTCGCACGCAGCTGGGCTCAAAGGATGATGGCCTGGCGTGAGAGCTGACCGACCGGACAACACGCGAACAGAGACCCGCCCGGGAGGCTCCAGTCCCGACCGGATGGTGTCGTATGCAGCGAGTGCAGAGGACGTCGTCCTGCACAGGGCTCTCTGCCGCGGCCGCGTCGGCGTCGGCCGGTACGTGGATGTAGGAGCTTCCTCTCCCTACTTGAGCTCGGTGACGAGACACTTCTACGACGCAGGCTGGAGCGGCATCGATGTCGAGCCTCTCGCGGAGGAGGCGGCGGAACTGCGCCGGGCTCGGCCGCGAGACGTCGTGGTCGAGGCGGCGCTCGGAAGTGCCGCTGGCGAGGTCACCCTCTACGTCGTAGGTGACGAACGCGGCCTCTCGAGCACAGACGCGGAGGTGGGCGCCGGCTACGTCCGAGCCGGTCGCCCGGTGCGAGAGCGCGTGGTCAGACTCCGTACGCTGGCAGATGTCCTCGACGAGCACTGCTCCGGTGAGGTCTCCTTCCTCAAGGTCGACGTGGAGGGCGCGGAGCCCGAAGTGCTGTCGGGCAACGACTGGTCGCGGTGGCGTCCGAGGGTGGTTGTGGTGGAGGCAACCGATCCCTGGTCGTACCAGCAGACGCACTCGCGCTGGGAGCCACAGCTCTTGGCAGCCGGGTATCTCTTCGCTTGCTTCGACGGGATCAACCGGTTCTACGCGCGCTCTGAGGAGCCAGATCTCGTGCCGCTGCTCGCGCCGGCAAGCGTGCTGGACAACTTTGTGTCGGAGAACCTCAACCGTGTCGAGGGGTACGTTCGTCATCTCGAGGCGGAGCTGAAGGCGCGGAGCTCGCATGTGGCAGAGCTCGAGACTTTCGTCGGCCGCCAAGAGGAGCAGATCCGCGTCAGGGACCGCCGCATCGCCGAGCTCGAAGCCCGCATCGCCCAGGCACGCGCCACGGCAAAGGACTCCAAGGGGCGGGCCTGACTCCTTGCGTCAGAGCATCAGGTCAGCGGGCCGTTCAAATCCCCGCGCGAGCCGGGCTCGCGATGTCCCCCGGATCCGGCCCGTGCTGGTCGTCTCCGCCTGAGTTCGGACCGGGCGCTTTGCGCAGCCTCCTCGGAGCGGCGCGCTCGCGGCACGCGACCTCGGCCGCCTCGAACGCCGGGGCGAACGACTCGCCGAGGTCCGCACGCACCAGCTCGGGTCGCGGCCTGCGCCAGGCAAGCGGCCAGATCGCCCACGCGAGCAGTGCGGCGAGGGTGGCTAGAGCAAGCCAGGTTCCGATGACCAGCCGCGCCGGCAGGTACCAGAGGTGGATGACGTGAGGGCCGGCGGGGACCGCTGCCTCTAACATCAGGCCCCTGTAGCGCGACAGCGCCAACGCGCGGCCGTCGATCGAGGCGTGCCACCCGGGCAGGTCGGTCACGCGCATGACGAGCTGGCTTGGTGCCGAGGCGTCGATCCTGAGTGTCCAGCTGCTCGCCACGGGATGTCTTATGGAAGACACCGGCCGCGATGCGCCCGAGCCGCCCCTGGTGATCAAGGAGAAGCGCGTCGCGCCGGGAACTGCGTAGAGGCGCTCGCCCGCGAACGACCCGGCATAACGGGTGCCGGGCGGCGCTGGCAGCGAAGTCCCCGGCTCCTGCAGGATCCACGCGATCCCGTACTCGCGGGCGAGCGCGGCGGAGCCGATGTCGGGCTCGACATAGGACATTCCGCCCCGGCTCGTGAAGTACACCTGCGGAATCACCGGATCGTGGCCCGCATACTCGGCGATCCCATAGCCGAGGTTGGCGTTCGGGTAGAAGCCGACAGGCTCGATCGTCTGCGACTGGGTCGGCGTTCCGGTGTCCAACCCGACCAGACCAGAGCCCACGACCGCCTTCAGCCGCGCAATTGCAGGCGTTACCGGGAAGAAGCTCTTGCTGTAGGTGTTGATACCGACTCCGGAGAACAGAAGGAAGGCCGACTCTGCGCCGAAGAGCACCACTGCTCCCGCGACAACGATCCGCCGGGCGGACGGCCGGCGCGCGAACCTGCGTGCGAACAGGAACAGGCCGCCGGCCAGAACGCATGCCGCCACCAGCCCGATTGGCCACCAAAGGCTGTCGAGCCTGAGTTCGTGACGCGCCGCCGGGAGCTTGCCGCTGAAAGCCCGGTACCACAGGAAGGCGACGAACACGGCGACAATCGCGCTCATGACCCAGTAGGTGATCAACATGCGGCGCTCGCCCCGCGCGCGAAGCAAGGTCTCGAGCCCCAAAGCTGCCAGCACGCCGAGCGGCAAACCGACGATCGCGCGCATCCGGCTGATCGGCAGGCTGTCCAGGCCCGAGTGCTTCAAGAGGGTGTATACGACATGGAACGACCTTGTCTGGTAGGAGATCGCCATGGCGACCACTACCATGGCGGCCAGAGCGACAACCGTCGGGTGCCGCCACCAGCGCAGCACTGCAGCCC
Source organism: Acidimicrobiaceae bacterium (assembly GCA_003139355.1). Lineage (GTDB taxonomy): Bacteria > Actinomycetota > Acidimicrobiia > Acidimicrobiales > Bog-793 > Fen-455. The sequence continues at coordinate 21,623 of PLIM01000063.1, forward strand.
CGGCCAGGACGAGCGCGATGACCCCGACGTAGGCGACCGTCTCGTAGTAGTTGTTCCTCGGGTAGAAGAACGCGCTTCCGTTGATCGGCAGCCCGTAGTACCCCGGCGTGACGAGCAGCGCGAGAGCGCGCGCATCGAGGCCCGCGAAACCTGTCAGGGTCCCGCGATGACTGCCCTTGACTGCCTGCAGTCCCGGGAGCCACAACGGTGCCGAGAGAGCGCCCCCCGCGAGGACCCCGATGACGACTCGCACGACGCCCGAGAGCGACAGCCGCCGCCTGCCTACAAGTGCCAGGGCCGTCAGCACGACGAAGAAGACCGCGAGCGCCCCCGCGACGAAGAAGTACGCCTCGGGAAACCCCCCGTACACGCAGAAGGCGACCGACAGCGCCAGCAGGACCACGTAGGAGCGCCTTGCCTTCCAGCGGTAGGCGAGGATCGCGAGCGCCGCGATCCACCCGAGCCAGGCCACCACGTCCGACAGGGGCCAGGTGAGCCATCCGGCGAACGCGCCTGAGAGCATGAATGTGATTCCGCCCAGCGCCGAGGCGAGGGGTCGCAGGCCGAGGACACGGCACAGCACGTAGGCACCGGTCCCGGCGATGAGGAGCTTCATCGCCACGACGACGAGAAACGCGTACCGGAGCGGAGCGAGATAGCTCACAAGATCGGGCAGGCTCAAGACGGCCGACTGGAAGTTGAGGAACTGGTTCAGCCCGAGCAGGCTCAGGTCGTTCCAGAGCGGGAACTGCAAATGGTGGATCGCTGTCCAGTCGAAGGCGTTGAACGGCACCATCAAGGTGACCGAGTCGCCGTTCAGCACGTTGTGAGGCGCGCCAGGGTATGCGCCGGTGCCGAGTGAGCTGAAGGAGATGACGGTGTCGAAGCTGCCGAAGCTCCCGCCGTCCTTGACCGACGGCGACACGTAGGCCAGGACGAAGCCGAGGATGGCCGAGAGGCCGAACACGTCGGTGCCATGGCGTAGCCACCAACGCGCGACACGCCCCCGAGATGGCGCAGACACGCCTGTCACCGTACCGATTCCGGTGCTCGCCTGGCTGGCCTCAGTGCTTGGCCGATTGCGCGCCTTGGGTAGGTGCGCGAGGAGCCGGGGGCTGGGAGATCCACGAGGACAAAGGCTGCCCGGACGTGACTGACAGCGTCTGGACCGGCCTCCATCAGGATGGCAAGTTTGGCACAAGCGGCCGGCCGTTGCGAGCTACGACGGTACAGGTCGTCCCGCGTCGTGGTCCTCGGGCACTGCCGATTATCTGTGACACGGAGTTTCCCTCAGCCGTCGTCGCGCTGGTCAAGCGAAACGTCGCACCGCCATCGTGTACCACCACCAGTGCCTGCACTAGCTCATGGGCACTATCTTGGAGCCCACGTCGCGCGAAGTCTTCACCAGTCCGCGCAACCCTTGAACTTCAGGAGCTCCAGGCATGGGAAACATCTCGGACCACCAGCAAACTCGTCTGCGGGCGCTCCAGCGGCTCGTCATCGACCTCGGGCGGCAGGACTTCGACGAGCGCTACCGCGACCTCGAGCTGACGCCGGTCGTGGGTTTGATCTGCGCCTACGAGGAGGAGGCCAACATCGGCGACGTGCTCAGGCGCGTGCCGAAGGTGGCATGCGGGCTGGACGTCACACCTCTTGTGATCGTCGACGGCGGCGAGGACGAGACCGCTCGAGTCGCCATGGAAGGCGGGGCTGTGACCTTCGTGTTCCCAGTGAACCTGGGTCACGGGGTGGCGCTACGTGTCGGCTATGACCTCTGTGTGGCCCTAGGGGCCCGGTACGTGGTCACACTCGATGCCGACGGCCAGAACGACCCCGCCGAGATGCCCCAGCTGCTCCAGCCGCTAGTGGCTGACGAGGCCGACTTCGTTGTGGCCTCCCGGCGCCTGGGCGTGGACAAGACGGGGGACCGCTACCGTCAATTGGGCGTGGTGTTCTTCGCTGCGCTGATGAACTTTTTGACAGGCGCCCATCTCACCGACACGTCCAACGGCTTCCGGGCCCTGCGGGTGGCGATGCTGGCGGACGTGAAAGGCCGGCTCGAGCAGGACCAGTACCAAACGGCTGAGCTGCTCGTAACGTCGCTCAAGCGGGGATGGAGGGTGACCGAGCGCCCCGCCGTGTGGCACGAGCGGGCCTCGGGGCAGTCGAAGAAGGGCGGGAACATCCTCTACGGCTTCCGCTACGCCGCCGTGCTGCTCGGGACCTGGCGCCGCGAGCACTGAGCCTCGCCGCAGCGGAGCGCCCGCAATCGGTGGCGCCCCGTGGGTGGCAGTCGTCTTCCCGTCGTGGCTGCGGCCCGGCCGTGAGGTCGCGAGGCCAACCCTGCCTCGCAGAGTCCCGCCCGCTATGCTCGCCCGCAAGTTCGAACCAAAGGAGCGGATGGACTCGTGCAGATAGGAATCCTGACTGGTGGGGGAGATGCGCCTGGGCTGAATGCGGCCATCCGAGCGGTGGCTCGCAGCGCCTTCGCGGACGGAGCCGATGTTCTTGGCGTGCGCAACGGGTGGGCCGGCCTGGTCGAGGGCGGCGATGTCAGCCCGCTGCGCCCTGAAGACGTCTCGGGGATCCTCACCCGGGGTGGCACGATCCTGGGCACCTCGCGGGTCAACCCCCTGGCTGAACCCAGCGCGATGGAGGCTGTCGTCGCCAACCTCGGCCGTCTCGGCATAGACGCGCTGGTGGCCATGGGGGGGGATGACACGCTCTCGGTGGCCGCCGCACTGGCGGAGCGGGGAGTGCCCGTCGTCGGCGTCCCCAAGACTGTGGACAACGACCTGCAGGTCACCGAGTACTGCATTGGCTTTGACACTGCTGTCGCCGTCGTCACCGAGGCAGTGGACCGGCTGCACACCACGGCTGCCTCACACCACCGGGTGATGGTGGTCGAGGCGATGGGACGAGACGCCGGGTGGGTGACGCTGATGGGGGGCCTCGCCGGAGGGGCCGACATGATCGTCATTCCGGAGTTCGAGGTCGAACTGAACGAGGTCGTGGACCACCTCCACGCCCGCCATCGGCAGGGCAAGACCTTCAGCATCATCGCCGTCTCCGAGGGGGCCGATGTCGTCGGCCTGCCCGTCCCGTCCGACACCGAGGCGCCTCTCGACGCCTTCGGGCATGTTCAGCTCAGCCGTCGCGGGATCGGAGAGCGTCTTGGCCGCCAGTTGGAGGACGTGACCGGCTTTGAGACCAGGGTGACGGTCCTCGGCCACACCCAAAGGGGCGGCACTCCGACCGCCTACGACCGGATCTGGGCGACACGCGTCGGCGTTGGCGCCTACAAGCTCCTGAGCGAAGGGGACTTTGGCGCGATCCCCATCAAGCGCGGCGATCGCGTGGAGAGCGCCCGGCTGTCCGAGGTGGCCGCCGGAGCCCGCCTGGTGCCCGAAGACCTCTACCGCCTGGCACAGATCTTCTACTGAGCGGGTCCACCGTCCCGACATGACGGGACGGTGGTGTGCTGAGCGGATGGACCGAACTTGAGCGGAAGGTCGCGGCTTCGGCCGTCATCTCACGCTGACTCGAGTGCGCCCACTAGGTGGTGGCCATATGGGCGTTCGCGTGCGACCGTGCATGGCGGTGGCCTTCGGCAGATGGTGGTCCTGCAGGGCGACCCGGTAGACTGATGTCCCGCGGCCATTGCCGTGTTCTTTTCCGGGGTCCTGCCCAAATGCTCTCGCGCGCCAACTTCCGCAACCTCGCGATCGTCGCCCACGTCGACCACGGCAAGACGACGCTCGTCGACGGGATGCTGTGGCAGTCGGGCGTGTTCCGGGCCAATCAAGAGGTCAACGAGCGCGTGATGGACTCCATGGATCTCGAGCGCGAGAAGGGGATCACCATCCTGGCCAAGAACACCTCCGTGCGCCACGGAGGGGTGAAGTTCAACATCGTCGACACTCCGGGGCACGCGGACTTCGGCGGAGAGGTCGAGAGAGCGCTCGCCATGGTCGATGGTGTGCTCCTGTTGGTGGACGCCAGCGAGGGTCCCTTGCCTCAGACTCGCTTCGTGTTGCGCAAGGCGCTCGAGCGGCGCCTGCCTGTGGTGCTCGTGGTCAACAAGATCGACCGCCCCGACGCGCGTCCCAAGGAGGTCGTGGACGAGGTCTATGAGCTCTTCTTGGACCTCGACGCGGACGAGGAGCAGATCGAATTCCCCATCGTGTACTGCAACGCCAGGGCGGGACGTGCCTCGCTCGATCCGACGGTGGAGGGCAGAGACCTCGAGCCGTTGTTCCAGGTCATCTACGAGTACATTCCTGCTCCGACCTTTGAGCCCGGCCATCCGCTGCAGGCACTCGTCACGAACCTCGACGCGTCCGCATATGTCGGCCGTCTCGCGATCTGTCGCGTGCTGCACGGCACGATCCGGCGTGGCCAGCAGGCGGCATGGTGCCGAGCCGACGGAATCGTGGAGCGATTCAAGGTTGCCGAGCTGTACGTGTCCGAGGGGCTGGACCGAGTCGATGTCGCGGAGGCCGGCCCCGGCGAGATCATCGCCGTGGCCGGGTTGTCCGATGTCACCATCGGCGAGACGCTCTCGGACCCCGAGGACCCGAGGCCGCTTCCGGTTCTCATCGTCGACGAGCCGAGTCTGGGCATGACCCTTGGCATCAACACCTCGCCCCTATCGGGCAGCGAAGGGACCAAGGTCACCGTCAGGTTGCTGAAGAGCCGCCTCGATGCCGAGCTTGTCGGCAACGTCTCGATTCGACTGCTGACGACGGAGAGACCCGATACCTGGGAGGTGCAAGGACGCGGCGAGCTGCAGCTCGCCGTTCTCGTTGAGATGCTGCGACGGGAGGGTTTCGAGCTGACCGTGGGCAAGCCGCAGGTCGTGACCCGCATGATCGGCGGCAGGCTGCACGAGCCGGTGGAGGCGGTGTCGATCGACGTGCCCGAGCAGTTCCTCGGCGTAGTCACCCAGTTGCTCTCGCTGCGCAAGGGTCGCCTGGTCCAGATGGTCAATCACGGCACCGGTTGGGCCAGGGTCGACTACTCGGTGCCTTCTCGCGGCTTGATCGGCTTCCGCACGGAGTTCTTGACCGAGACCCGCGGAACCGGAGTGTTGCATCACATATTCGACCGTTTCGAGCCATGGCACGGCGAGCTGCGAACGCGTGCGTCGGGCTCGCTCGTTGCCGACAGGCGGGGCCTGACGACCACCTACGCCCTTATGAACCTCCAGGATCGCGGCGAGCTGTTCGTCGGGCCCGGCGTCGAGGTCTACGAGGGGATGATCATCGGAGAGAACGCCCGTTCGGAGGACATGGATGTCAACCCGACCAAGGAGCGCAAGGTCACCAATGTGCGTTCTTCAACGGCCGAGGAGCTGGTCCGCCTGATCCCACCCAGGCTCCTCTCGCTCGAGCAGGCGCTCGAGTTCATCCGGGAGGACGAGTGCGTCGAGGCCACCCCGGCCAGCGTCCGGCTGCGCAAGGCACTGCTCGAGCAGGATGTGCGGGGGAGGCGGACCGCCCAGTCCAAGCGCGCCCGGTCCCACGGCGAAACTGGCGAAGTCCAGGGTGGTCGCCGGGTCGGGTGATCGATCCGTCCGAGGGAGCGTTCGCCGCGATCTGTGAAGAGACCTGGAGGCCGTCGGTCGTGCCGGCGCCTGAGGGTCCCAGGCACGCCCGCCGGTCAGAACCCCGAGTCTGTCGGGTCGACGACCAGGCGCCCACGACCGGCGCGTTTGGCGAGGTAGAGGGCGTCATCGGCTCGGCGCAACAGCTGTGCAGGATTCTCCTCAGGCCGGAACAGAGCCATTCCCGCGCTGACCGACGACGCCACGCCGGTGACGGTCAGGATCGCTTCGTCCGCGAGCGTCACGAGGTCACGGGCCACAGATTCGACGCCCTCCGGGTCGGCGTCGCCGAGCAGGACAACGAACTCGTCCCCGCCGATTCGCACCAGGACGTCGCTACGACGGAGGCGCTCACGCCATGCTGCGACGAGGTGCCTGAGGACGTCGTCGCCGATGTGGTGGCCGAAGGTGTCGTTCACGTCTTTGAAATGGTCGATGTCGAACAGCACGAGAGCGCCAATCGATGGCCCCGCTGATTCGACAGCGAACCGCCGGGAAAGCTCGACATCGAGGGCCCTGCGGTTGTGGGCACCCGTGAGCGGATCGCGCAGCGCGAGCTCCTCGAGGTAGGCCTCCACGCGGTGGCGGTCGGTCACGTCGAGCACCTGGGTGACGAGATGGAGGGGCCGGCCTTCGTCATCCCTGATGAGGGTGATGCTCATCACGGCGTTCACAACCGAGTGGTCCGGTCGTAGGTATCGCCTCTCGATCATCGCGGTTCGCTTCTCGCCAGCGAGCATCTGCCCGATCAGCGCGTCGTTGGACTCGACGTCGTCAGGGTGGATCAGCTCCGACAACGATCCCTGGTGCAACTCCTCGCGCGAGCGTTTCGTCAACGCGCAGAACGCATCGTTCACGCGCAGCACAGACCCGGCGGGTGCGGTGATGGCCATGCCGATGGGTGAGTTGTCGAAAGCGCTCGAGAAGCTCGCCTCACTCCGGCGCAGCGCTTCGTGAGTCTGCTCGCGGTCGGGAACCTCCAGGCTCACGACGAGAACCTCCTCGATCGCTCCTGAGCTCGGCGTGACGGGAAGGTATCGCGACCAATGTTGCTGGCCACCGGGACCCGTGCTCTCTTCGGTCGAGCTGCGGCCGGCGAAGGACTCCTCGAGGTGGCGCCGCACAGCGGAGAAGCGGTCCGGGCTCACAAGCTGTGCGAGCGGGCGGTCGACACACGCGTCGGGGGTGGCGGCGATCGGGCGCAAGCGGTCTCCCGCCGCGAAACGGCATCGAAGGTCCCGGTCGATGATCCAGGCCGTCATGCCCGGCACGGCATTGGTGATCTGGCGATACCGCTCCAGCTGCGTTTGCAGGCGTCGCTCGGTCTCGAGCCGGTCGGTCACCACTCGCGAGATGGCCAGGAAACCGGTCGCCGATCCGTCGAGACCTCGGACCGCGCCCAGTCTCGTCTCGAGCCACTGGGGCTGACCAGTCCGGGTGCGGGCGCCAAGGGTGAGCTCGACGGTGTCCGCACCCTTGCGCAGACGGTCGAGCGCGGCCGCGAGCTGCGGCACGTCCTCGGTGCGGAGGAATGTCTCCGCCGGCATCCGGCCGATGAGCTCGTCCGGAGCGAGACCGAGGACCGCACGGGAGGACTGGGACGCGAGCCGGATCGTTCCGTCGAGGTCGTGAAGCGTGACCAGGTCGGCGGACGCGGCGAACATGGTCGCGAATTCGTAATGAGCCGCAAACGACCGCATCGTGGTGAAACGCCGGGGCATGCCGCGCCCTCGCTCGCGTCGCACATGGCCTCGCTCATGATCGGACACCGATCGAGTCATCGGCGTGTGCCTCTTGGACCTTGAGCGTGTCCCGGCTTTACACCGACCCGAAGGACCCATCCAAGACTCGTGCGCGCCCGGGCCAGGACGCCCGGCGAGGCGACGGCCCGGTCAGTGCCGGATACTCGGGGCGCCGACGCTGCCGGTTGCTCGTCGCAACGCCGCGTCGAGGTGCGGCGCGTAGATCACACCGACTACGCGGCCGTCCTCGAGCACGGCTGCTGCACGACGTCGGCTGGCGGAAAAACACTCAACGGCAACTGGGTACAAAGGGTCACCGGGCGTGAGCGCGGGAGCAGCGCGATCAGTGGCGTCAGCCACCAGCAGAGCGCCAGGAGGGCCCGGGAGCCGGTCGGCCGCTATCAGGCCGACGTATCGCCCATGGTCGACGACAGGAAGGACCCGGCCTGGCGAGGCCTCCAGGAACGGCGCGACGACCGACAGCGGGAAGCTGACCTCGAGAGTCGTGGGATCGAGCACCATCACATCGGACACCTTCAGCCCTCCGACCGCTGTCCGGACCACGGCGGCCTGTTTCTCGCCGCCGGCTCCCACCAAGACGAACAGGCCGATAACGCAAAGCCAGAGGTCGTAGCGAAGTCCCACCAGCACCATCACGAGCCCCATGAAGCGCCCGATCCGCACCGCGAGGGCGGTTGCCCGCAGATCGCTGCGCTTGCGAGCGAGCAGAGCCCGCAGCACCCTGCCACCGTCCATCGGAATCGCCGGGAGGAGGTTGAAGCCTGCAAGCAGGAGGTTGGCCCACATGAGGCGGCTCGCGATCGCGCCGGCGAACAGTCCCGGCGGCCACATCGCCGCGCCGGTTGAGTAGCCCACCAGAGCCAGGATCAGGGCGAGCGCGACACTGGCGAGGGGGCCGGCGATGGCGATGGCGAGCTCGTCGGCCGGCGCGCCCGGCAAACCGGAGATCTCCGACACTCCTCCGATGGGCAACAGAACGATGTCACGTACCGCAAAGCCCCTGTGACGGGCAACGAAGCTGTGGGACAGCTCGTGGATCACGATGCAGACGAAGAGGGCCGCGATCCATACGAGATCGTCGACGAACAAGCGCGCGGTCGTCTTCCCGCCGGTCGGCAGGATCACCAATACCACCAGCAGTGGGAAGCTCCAGTGGAGGCGGATCGGCACGCCCCTGATGCTCCCGATTCGAAGTGACCGGCCCATCAACCCTGCGCTTTCTGCTTGCTCAGCTCGAGGTTAGGGCGCGCGACGCCTCCCGCGGTCCGCGACGGCGACAGCGACGTCGTGGCTCTCGGTAACTTTGGGGGCCATGGCTCGAGGAAAGCTGCTCGTCGACCTCGGGCCGTTGCGGCAATCGCAGGCCTTCCGGCGGCTCTGGGGAGGCTACCTGGTCACGACGCTCGGATCCCAGCTCACTGTGGTAGCCGTCCCGTATCAGGTGTTCAGGCTGACCCACTCCTCGCTGGATGTGGGCTTGGTTGGGCTGGCGCAGATCGTGCCCGTGCTCGGAGGCTCGTTGTTCGGCGGTTCGATCGCCGACGCGGTCGACCGACGTCGGCTCCTGCTGGTCACGCAGTTCTCCCTCGCGGCTTGCAGTGTCGGGCTGGCGCTGAACTCCTCGAGCGGGCAGGCGGCGCTCTGGCCCCTGTATGCGCTGAGTGCCCTGGCAGCTGGTGTTGCCAGCATCGACAGCCCGACGCGGTCCGCGGTGCTCGCCAACTTGGTGGGCCGGCCGATGTTCGTGAGCGCGAACGCCCTTTGGCAGCTTCTAGTCCAGGTAGGCCAGGTAGCAGGGCCGGCTGTCGCGGGACTGCTTCTCGGCCAGTTCGGCATCGCGTCGGTCTACTGGATCGACGCGGCCACCTTCGCAGTGTCGCTCCTGGCAGTCGCGAGCCTTCCCGCCCTCCAGCCCCCCGGAGGCGGCACCCGTTTCGGGTTGCGCTCGATGGCCGAGGGCCTGCGATACCTGAAGGGCCGAGCCGTCCTGCAAGGAACCTTCGTGATCGACCTGAACGCGATGGTGCTCGGAATGCCGCGGGCGCTGTTCCCGGCTCTCGGCCTGCTCCGGTTCCACGGCGGCGCCGCCACGGTCGGGCTGCTCTACGCGGCGCCGGGAGCAGGCGCTCTGATAGGCGCGCTGTTCACCGGCTGGGTGGCCGCGGTTCGCAAACAGGGGCGGGCGGTCCTCATAGCCGTAACGATCTGGGGGACCGCGATCGCCGCCTTCGGGCTCGTGCCCTGGTTGTTCGCCGGCCTGGCGCTGCTGGCGCTCGCCGGCGCGGCCGATGTCGTCTCAGCGGTCTTCAGAAGCACGATCCTCCAGCTCGAAGCGCCCGAATCGCTGCGTGGGCGGCTCTCTTCAATCCATACGGCGGTCGTGACCGGCGGGCCGCGCCTCGGGGACTTCGAGGCAGGCGCGGTGGCGGCGGTCTCGACGCCGCAGATCTCGGTGGTCTCCGGAGGGCTCGGCTGTCTCGTGGGCGTCGGCCTCGTGACTTGGTTGATGCCGAGATTCTCCCGCTACGACGCCACCGACGCCGAGGGCCTCGGGCCACCATCTGCAGGTGTGAAAGGCTAGGACCATGGACGTAGGAATTCTCGGAGGGACGGGTCCGGCGGGCAAGGCTCTTGCCGCCAGGCTGGCGTCGATCGGTATGTCGGTGTCGATTGGTTCGCGCTCGGCTGAACGCGGAGAGGAGATTGCGGCCCAGCTTCGTGAGAAGTGGGGGGCGCGCGTCCCCGACCTGCACGGGTCCTCGAACCAGGTCGCCTGTGAGGCGGACCTTGTCGTGGTCGCAACGCCCTGGGACGGTGCGCCGCAGACGGTTGCCGGACTGGCCCACCACCTCGACGGCAAGGTCGTCGTCTCGATGGCAAACGCACTGTTCAAGGTGGGCGACGACATGGAGGCGGTCGTGCCCGCCCGTGGCTCGCTGTGCGTGGCAGTCCAAGGCGCCGCCCCGCGAGCTCTCGTCTCGGGCGCGTTCCATCATCTTCCGGCCCGCGGACTCGCGAACCTCGAGCAGTCCCTCGACGCGGACGTCCTGGTCTGCTCGGATCACGCGGCGGCCACCAAGGCCACGATCGACCTCGTGGACCGCATACCAGGGTGTCGCGGGATCGACGCGGGCACGTTGTCGGCTGCAGCTGCGATCGAGGCGTTCACGGCCGTGCTCATCGGCATCAACGTCCGCACGCGCTCGCACGCCAGCATCCGGCTGACGGGCCTGCGCACCGAAGGCCTCTAGGGCCCGCCGCCCGCCCATGACGCGCTGTCGGTGATGCGGCTATACGACACCGCTCGTCGCCAGGTTGTCCCGTTCACACCGGGCGAGGTCGTCACGATCTACACCTGCGGGATAACGCCCTATGACTCGGCACACCTCGGCCATGCTGCGGTCTATGTCACCTATGACGTGCTACAGCGGCGCCTGCGCGATCTCGGCCACCGAACCCTGTGCGTGCGCAACATAACCGACGTCGACGACGACATCCTGCGCAAGGCGCGCGAGCTCGGCGTGCATTACCTGGACCTCGCGGCGGGTGAGATCGCCCGTTTCCAGGCCGATATGGAGGCACTCGGGTTGCTTCGGGCGTACTCCGAGCCGCGGGCGACCTCGGCGATCCCGGACATCCTCGGCTTCATCGGCATGGTCCTCGAGACGGGCCATGCATATCGGGCCGGCGGAGGGGTGTACTTCGACGTCTCGTCGTTCTCCCGGTTCGGCCAGGTGAGCCATCTCGAGCGCGACGAGATGATCCAGCTCGCCGGCGAGCACGGCGGCCGGCCGGAGGACCCCTTCAAGCACGACCCGCTGGACTTCGTGCTCTGGCAGCCCTCCGCCCCGGGGGAGCCTGCCTGGGAGTCGCTCTGGGGCCCGGGCCGACCCGGCTGGCACATCGAGTGCTCGGCGCTGGCCATGCGCGAGCTCGGCACGACGATCGATCTGCACGGCGGCGGGACCGATCTCATCTTCCCGCACCACGAGTGCGAGTCCGCCCAATCCGAGGCGGCGACCGGCTCGCTGTTCGTCCGGCACTGGATGCACGTGGGCATGCTGCGCCTGGGTGACCAGAAGATGTCGAAGTCACTCGGCAATCTCGTCTTCGTCCATGGGCAGCTCGAGCAGGGCCACGACCCGTCCGCGATCCGTTTGGCCTTGCTCTCCCGGAACTACCGGCTGGGCTGGGAGTGGAAGGACTCGATCCTCGAAGAGGCAGAGGACCGTCTCGATCGGTGGCGGGCGGCGGGCTCGGGTGGCGCCGGCCTCCAAGCCGTGCGGGCCAGGCTCGACGACGACTTGGACACCCCAGGCGCGATCGAGGTCATCGATGAGCAGGCGGCAAGCGGACGCGGCGTGGGCGAGGCCGCCGCGCTGCTCGGCGTCATGGTATGAGGCTTCTCGCGGCCGACAGGACGTCCCGGCGCCGCCCGAGTCGACAGCCGGGCCGGTGGCTTCGGCTTGCTTCTCTCGAGACACTGTCCGCGGCCCGGTAGGCTGAGCGCTTCTTAGCAGCGCGACATCTGGTCGCCAGCACGAGGAGTGGTTCAGATGCCCAGCGAGGTCACGGTCTTCCTGCCCGACGGGTCCACACGCAGTGTCCCCGCCGGCACGACGATCGCGGATCTTGCTGCCCAGATCGGGCGCCGGCTTGCGGCCGCCGCGGTCGCCGCGGAACTCGACGGTGTCCTGGTCGACCTCTCCGAGGTTCTCGTCGATGACGCGAGGGTGCGCATCATCACCTCCGACACCGACGAGGGCCGTGACGTGCTTCGCCACTCGACCGCCCACGTCCTGGCTCAAGCGGTGCTCAGGCTCTGGCCGGGGGCGCGCTACGCCATCGGCCCGGCCATCGCCGATGGCTTCTACTACGACTTCGACCTGCCGCACGGTGCCCGCTTCTCCGACGACGACCTGGCCCGGATCGAGTCGGAGATGCACGCGGTCATCGACGAGTCCCAGCCGTTCGTGCGCGAGGAGCACACGATCGCAGAGGGCCTCGAGATATTCGCCGACCAGCCGTACAAGCGCGAGATCATCGAGGGGGTGGCAGAAGCCGCTGTCCGGATCGATGACGAGCTCGCGGCCGAAGCGGGCGGGAATCCCGGCGCGGTCAGCACCTACCGGAACGGCCCGGGGTTCATCGACCTGTGCCGCGGGCCGCATGTGGCTTCGACCGCCCGCCTCGGCCATTTCAAGCTGACTCGGGTGGCCGGGGCGTATTGGCGCGGCGACGAGCGCAGGCCGCAGCTGCAGAGGGTATACGGCACGGCCTGGGAGTCGGACAAGGCGGTCGAGGCTTACCTTCACCGTCTCGCGGAGGCCGAGCGCCGTGACCATCGCCGCCTGGGTGCCGAGCTCGACCTGTTCTCGTTCCCGCCCGAGCTGGGTTCGGGGCTGGCAGTGTTCCACCCCAAGGGCGGCCTCGTCCGCAAGGTGATGGAGGACTACTCGCGGTCCCGCCATGAACAGTCCGGGTACCAATTCGTGAACACGCCCCACATCACCAAGTCGGGGCTGTTCGAGACCTCGGGACACCTGCAGTGGTTCGCAGAGGGGATGTTCCCCCCGATGGAGCTCGACGAGGGGCATCAGTACTACCTGAAGCCGATGAACTGCCCGTTCCACATCCTCATCTACAAGAGCCGGCAGCGCTCCTACCGTGAGCTGCCGCTGCGGCTGTTCGAATTCGGCACGGTCTACCGCTACGAGAAGTCGGGCGTGATACACGGGCTCACCCGGGTGCGCGGGGTGACCATGGACGATGCGCACATCTTCTGCACTCGAGATCAGATGGCGACCGAGCTGCAATCGTTGCTCGGCTTCGTGCTCGATCTGCTTCGCGACTTCGGGCTCGACGACTTCTACCTCGAGTTGTCGACCATGCCCGAGGAGAAGGCGGTCGGTACCGCATCCGAATGGGAGGAGGCGACCGAGGCGCTGCGACAAGCCGCGCTGGCGATGGAGCTCGAGCTCGTGCTCGATCCCGGCGGCGGCGCCTTCTACGGTCCCAAGATCTCCGTCCAGGTGCGCGACGCGATCGGCAGGACCTGGCAGATGTCGACGATCCAGGTCGACTTCCAGATGCCGCAGCGCTTCGAGATGGAGTACGTCGGCCAGGACAACGCCCGGCACCAGCCGATCATGATCCACAGGGCGTTGTTCGGATCGGTGGAGCGATTCTTCGCCGTCCTCCTGGAGCATTACGCGGGGGCCCTGCCGACCTGGCTTGCGGCCGTGCAGGTTCGAATCCTCCCCGTGCGCGACGACCACACCTTCTACGCACAACGGGTTCGTTCACTGCTTGCTGCAGCCGGAGTGCGCGCGGAGGCGGACGACGCGGGGGAGCCCCTCGGTGCGAGGATCCGCCGCGCCAAACTGGAGAAGCTTCCGTACGTCCTCGTTGTCGGAGATTCTGACCTTGCGGCGGGAACAGTCGGGGTCAACGCACGGGGCTCGGATGAGCCCGAGCGCGGTGTCAGCACCGACTTGTTCGTCGAGAAGCTGCGGCTCGAGGCGGCGCCGCCGGTCGGTCGTGGATTCGGAACTGCTGGCACGGGAGCGCCATGAGCCTCGACCACCTCTGGGCAGGTTGGCGGTCGAGCTATGTGAGCTCGTTCGAGGATGGAGCCGCCGCGACCGGCTCGAGCGGCGGCGCAGCGGCCGCAGGCGAGGCAAGGGCGGTGTGCGTGTTCTGCGGGATCGTGCGCTCCGAACAGTCCGACGAGGTGCGACATGTGCTGTGGACGGGCAAGCTCACCATCGCGCTCCTCAACGCCTATCCGTACTCCCCGGGCCATGTGATGGTGCTCCCGGTCCGCCACGTCAGTGACCTGTCCGAGCTCGAGACCGAGGAGAGTGCCGAGCTCTCCCGTGGAGTTCACGACGCCGTGGCGGCGGTGAAGGCCGCCTATCGTCCCGAAGGCATGAACCTCGGGCTGAACCTCGGGCGGGCGGGGGGAGCGGGGATCCCTGCGCATTTGCACGTCCACATAGTTCCGCGATGGATCGGCGACACGAACTTCATGACCTCGGTTGCCGCAGTCCGCGTCCTTCCCGAGGCCCTGGGTGACAGTTGGGCGAAGCTACGGGCCGCCTGGACGTGAGCGGTTCGCCGTCCGGCGAACGCCGGGCGCCCATGATCTGGGGAGAGTGCAACGTAGAAGGGGACCAGGTCGTCGTCCGCTTGAGCGGGTGGCGCAAGCTGCTTGCCACCAAGGCCACGCTGAGGTTCCCGCTCGCCTCGATCGCCCGGGTCGGTCACGACCCGTCGGCACGCGCGCATGTGAAGATCGGCTTTCACCAATGGCGCCGACACGGCCAGGGAGCCTGGCGAGTCGGCATCTACCACGGACTGGACGGCTGGTCCTTCTGGTCGATCGGGCTCGGTCGCAATGCTGTGCTCATCGAGTGCTCGGGAGAGCAGTTTCGCTATGTGGTCATCGAAGTCGCCGACGCCCAGCGCACCGTGCGAGAGATTCGCGCCGCGGCGGCGCGCGTGACCGGGCGCAGCCCTGGTGGCCTGGAGACGAACCCAGCGACACCGCACGTGCTCGCGCAGCGACGAGATCGCCGCGAACAGGGCGGGCCCGCGACCGGCGAAGATTGAAGCAGTGCCCGGTCATCACCTCGACTACGAATCGCACCGTGCGGCCCTCAAGCGCGAGTGCGAGCTCATCGCAGACGCGAGCGGCGAGGCTCTCGCGGTCCCGGTTCCGACGTGCCCGGAATGGTGCCTCTCCGACCTGGTAGTGCATCTGGGTGACGTGTTCAGGTTCTGGCGCACCCAGCTCGAAGTGGCGTCCCCCGATGCTCGGGCCGAGCCCGTGTCACGAGGCGTGCCCCCCGGGGTCGACCTCATGGACTGGTTCGAAAGCGCTTCGGCCGATCTCCATTTCACGCTCGGCGATAGCGATCCGGAAGAACCTTGTTGGAATTGGTCGGGCGCGGATCTCACCGCTGAGTGGGTCTGCAGGCGCATGGCGCTCGAGTCGGCAGTGCACCGTTACGACACCGAGCTCTCGGTCGGCTCGACGACACCGATCGACCGGGATCTCGCCGTCGACGGGATCGACGAGCGGATCTGTGTCCACCTTGCGACCGACGTGCCCGAGGCGCCGGACGCCTCGCTCGGTGGTGTGCTGTGCCTGGCCTGCGCGGACGACGCGGCAGCTTGGACGCTCGAGGTGGCCGGTGGCAGGCTGCGCTGGCGCGAGGGCAGGGGACCGGCCGACGCCGTCCTTGTCGGCCCCGCGTCCGACCTCTACCTGTACTCCTGGAACCGTAGGCCTCTCGATGTGCTCGAGCTGACAGGGAGCCGGCAGGTCGCTGCGGCCTGGAGCTCACTGCCTGTCTGAGAGCTATGTCTCCGCGGCCTGCTTGGCGAGCCTGTCTGCGATCGGCGCCGGCACAACCTCGTGATGGTCGTGGCGCACGACGAAACGACCCCGGCCTCCGGTGAGTGACCGGAGGTCGGTGGCGTAACGCTGGATCTCCGACGCCGGCACCAATGCGATCACGACCTGCTCACCGCGCTCTCCGGCCTCGGTGCCGAGCACCCGGCCCCTCCGCGAGTTCAGATCACCGAGGATGTCGCCCTGATAGGCGGCAGGCACCGTGACCTCGAGCCTGGAGACAGGTTCGAGTATCACCGGGCCGGCAGCGGCCAGAGCCTCCTTGAAGCCGAGCGACGCCGCCATCTTGAAGCTCATCTCGGAGGAGTCGACCGTGTGGTACTTGCCGTCGTAGCAGGTCACGCGGACGTCGACGACGGGGTAGCCGAAGTGGCCCCCCATGGTCATCGCTTCCTGCACGCCCTTTTCCACAGCGGGGATGAACTGTCGGGGTATCGCGCCGCCGACGATCGCGTCCACGAACGCGAAGCCCTCGCCGCGCTCGAGCGGCTCGACGCGCAGGTAGGCAACGCCGAACTGGCCGTGACCCCCGGTCTGTTTCTTGTACTTGCCCTCGGCCTCGGCGGACTTGGTGATCGTCTCCCGGTAGGGAACCCTGACAGGCTCGGTGTCGACAGCCACGCCGAACTTGCGGCTGAGCTTCTCGCACACGATCTGCAGGTGCGTGTCGCCCATGCCCGACAGCACCGTCTGGTGCGTCTGGTCGTCCCGACGCACCAGGAGCGCAGTGTCCTCCTCCTGCAGTCGGTGGATCGCCGTCATGAGCTTGTCATCGTCACCCTTCGCCTTCGGGTGGACCGCGATGGACAGCACGGCAGTGCGGAGCCTGGGTCCTTCTGCAACCACCGGCTGGTTCTTCGGTGCCAAGGTGTCGCCGGTCAGCACGCCGCTCAACTTCGCGACGGCGACGATGTCGCCGGCGGGCGCGGCCGAGGTGGGCTGGGTCTCCTTGCCGCGCATTACTTGGAGAGCGTGCAACTTCTCCTCGGAGTGACTGCGGCTGTCGTAGAGGGTCATGTCGGGCCGCAGCGTTCCGGAGAGCACGTTCATGAGCGAGATCCGTCCGACAAAGGGGTCGGCGATCGTCTTGAAGACCCGGGCCAGGGGCGGCCCGTCGGGATCGCGTGGGAGCTCCATGGTGTTGCCCCCCGCCTGTACCGTGAACGACCGGCGGGCGAGCGGGCTCGGGCCGATCTCGCAGATCAGAGAAGCCAGGCGGTCGACCCCCACGCCGGTGAGGGCCGATCCGCACACGACGGGAAACACGCTCGCGGAGGCGACGCCCTTCGCGAGCGTGGCTTCCAGCTCCTCGGCGGAGGGCACCTCGCCTTCGAGATACCGCTCCATCATCTCGTCGTCACCGACGACGATCCCTTCGATCAGGGCCTCGCGGACACGCTGCTGAAGCTCGGACATGTTCTCGGGGATGGGTCCGGTCGTGGGCTTGGCCGTGCTGTAGGTGATGGCGAAGTCGGTGAGGAGGTCCGCGATCCCGTTGAACTCCGCCTCGCGACCGATGGGCAGCTCCAATGGCGCGATGCCTGAGCCGAAACGCTCGCGGAGCTGGTCCAGTGTCCTCTCGAAGTCGGCGCGCTCGCGGTCGAGCTTGTTGACGAACACGAGCCTGGGGATGCCGAGATCGGTCGCAAGCCGCCAGGTCTCCTCCGACTGAACCTCTACGCCCTCGACGGCACTGACGACGAGCACGGCGAGGTCGGCGACCGACAGGCCCGCCTCTACCTCGGCGATGAAGTCGGCATATCCCGGGGTGTCGATGACATTGATCTTGCAGTCCTCGAAAAGAAACGGGGCCAGTGCCAACGAGACCGATATCCGCCTCTTGACCTCTTCGGGCTCGAAATCGCAGACCGTCGTCCCGTCCTCTGTCCGTCCCGGTCGGGACAGCACGCCGCCGGCTACCAGCAGCGCTTCGGCGAGCGTTGTCTTGCCGGCGCCGCCATGGCCGATGAGCGCGACGTTGCGGATTTTCGCGGACGGCACTGTGTTCACGTGGGTACCTCACTTCCCGCGACCGGCTGCACCGTGGCTGGCTGGTCGACAAGCTCTCCGGACAGGTTGGGAGCCTATCGGTCGCGTGCGCCGGAGGAGGAGCCCGAAGGATCGGCGAGCGGCTCTGGTATCCTCGCCAAGAGAGGGTGGAAGCCACGTGTGCTTGCGTGACGGACATTTTCGACTGCAGCAGTGCCAGACAGGAGCGAGATGATCGACGGCCACCGGGGCCAGTCAACGGCGAGCGGCAACGAGGAGGTTCCCGTTGACGACCAGACCGCGCAGACCCCTGTGCCGACCACGGCAGGCGGGGTAGCCGAGCGGTCACCCGGGCATGGGGTCCGTACGGGTTTCGGGGTGGGTAACCGCCTCGTACGACTCGGCGTCAGCGCGAATCAGGTCACTGTCGTAGGCATTCTCCTCGCGGGCGTCACCGGTGTCGCCATCGGCCTCGGGCACTTGTGGATCAGCGTCGTGCTGCTCACCTTCGGCGGCCTCATGGACACCCTCGATGGCGTTGTCGCGAAGGCTGCGGGCACGGCTTCCAAGAAGGGCGCGTTCTTCGACTCGGTCGCCGACCGGGTGGCCGACACCCTCATCTTTGGCGGCGTGGCCTGGTACCTCGCCTCGGGCAGCGAGCCGAGACTGGCCCTGTTGCCCTTCGCCATCCTCGGCGTCAGTGCGGTCATCTCCTACGAGCGTGCGAAGGCGGAATCCCTCGGTTACGACGCCAAGGGTGGCCTCATGGAACGGGCCGAGCGGCTCATCCTGCTCGGCATCGCATTGCTGCTCCATGTGATCCTGGTCCCCCTGCTCGCTCTGCTGCTAGCGCTGTCGGTGTTCACCGCAGTGCAGCGTTTTGTGAAGGTCTGGCGCCAGGCGAGCCGGCAGATCGCCAGCTCCAAGGCCGTGCGTGGACCGTGGCGTCGCGGGCGCGTCGAATCGCGCTGGCAATCGTGGCGCCAGCCGCGCGCGAACGGCACGAGGCGACGTGCGACCATGCCGAGCCGCGTGCGGGCCCGACGCCGGACCGAGCCGCTCGGCGTGAGGCTGCGCCGTGTCCTTGCCAGTGAGCGCTCTGGTGGACACCGTGTCGGTCCCCGGGCCGAGGGCCGCAGCCTCGTCGTGCGATCGTCGCGGCGCCGGCGCCCCGGGGCCGGTAGCTGACCGCAGCTCAGCAATTCGGTCGGGAATAGGAGTTGGCCAGCCAGTGACGGCGCCGAACCAATGGGCTCGTTACCTCACCTATCGGGGCCTCGCGGCGATGTTGCAGGTCATTCCGCGTCCGCTTGCCGGTGGCCTCGCGAGCGCCGCCGGCTTCACGATCTCGGAGCTATGGCGCGGCAAGCGGCCACTCGTGCGTGCCAACCTGCGGCGAGTGCTCGGGCCCGCGGTCGACGAGGCGACCATGGGCCGGCTCGTCACCAAGGCCTTCTCCTCCTACGCGCACTACTGGGTGGAGTCTGCACGGGTCGTGGCTCTGCGGTCGGACCAGATCGAGTCGACCTTCAGCATCGAGGGTTTCGAGCGGTTCCGTGTGGAAATGGCGAGAGGCCGCGGTGTGGTGATCGCGCTTCCCCATGTCGGCTCTTGGGAGTACGGGGGCTGTTGGCTCGCCCAACAGGGATATCCCATGACCACTGTTGGCGAACTGCTGGAACCTCCCGAGTTGTTCGACTGGTTCACGTCGCAGCGCGCCGCGCTCGGGCTCACCGTGTTGCCACCCGGGCCCGACACGACCGTCCGACTCCTGGACACGCTGCGGGCGGGCCGCGTCGTGGGACTGTTGGCGGACCGGGACCTTGTCGGCAACGGCGTCAAGGTTGAGTTCTTCGGTGAGAAGACGACGCTGCCCGCAGGCCCGGCGCTCCTTGCCCTGCGATCCGGCGCAGCCTTGATGACCTGCGCCATCTATCAGCGGCCGCGTGGCCTGTACCACGCCGTACTGCAGCCGCCGCTCGACTCGACACGCACCGGCAGGCTGCGTCAGGACGTCCAGCGCCTCACCGAGGAGATGGCGCGTGGTCTGGAGGAGCTCATCGGGCTGGCACCCGAACAGTGGCATCTGTTCCAGCCGAACTGGCCGTCAGACCGGGAGCGGTACCGCTGACCTGCAGGTTTACCTGGCAGTCTTGCGGGCGTGACACGAGGATGACGCGCGAGGTCGCGCGGCGGTGTCAGCCAGGATCCGTTGCCGGCCAGGTCTCGTTCGGCCTTGTCTTGAGCTGAGCGGCCTCACACAAGCCAGCTCGTAAGATCGCGCCGGCAGGACTCCCGGATCTTTCGACCGCCTCGGTGAAGCGCTCGAACTCGAAGAGGACGCGTCGACCATTCGCTCAAGCGACCAGCCCCGAGCCGCGATCGTCTGAGCCCGCACCAGCGAGAGATGGGCGACGTACTGGTCCGCGAGCTCGAGGTAGATGTCGAGCCGGCCGTCGGGCAGTCCCGGCCAGTTGGGCACGAGGTGCTCCGGCTTGATGTCCTTGGGGCTCCAGCGCCGCCTCCGTGGGTCGTCTGGGTCCTTGCGCCGCCCGGCCACAAACTCGATCAGTAGGCGCACGTGAATCAGCGTCGCCTCGAGGCACGCGTTCTTGAGCACGGCCGGGCCGGTCTCTTCGAGCCGGCAGGTCCAGGCGAAGAGCTCGGCCATTGCCTTGACCTCGTAGTTGAGGTGGCTCGCCGCCGCCTTGATCTCCTCATCGCTGAAAGTCACGAGAGGGCCCGTCCGGCCTCAACGCGCGCCGCCGAGCCGAGTACTTCGTCGATCGCCGTGCGGGTACGGTCTTTGGAGTCTGGCCACAGATGCGCGTAGGTGCCCAGACACCACCGCCAAGCGTGCAGCGGCGAAGCGTCGGGCCTTCCTACGAGTTGCCGCTCACGCCAGCGGTTCCTACGAGTCCCGACCTCTGAGCCCGACCAGACCCTTGATGGCACGGGACTACCACGAGAGAGCCGGGAACATCGCCATCTTCGGGCAGTAAGTCAGCGCAGATCGCCAAGTCGGGCGCGAGCTACGAAGAGGCCCAGTGAGTCCGTGGGAGGCGCAATAAGCCCATTTATGGAACCCCGAGCTTCAGGGAACTGGCTAGGGGTCATGGAGGCGTACGCGTGCGACGCGGGCGTAGCCGTCAGCGCGAAACCAAGCCGGCTTGCGGGGCTCGACGGGGGCACGGAACCGACCGAGCCGAGCCGGTCCAGCCCGGGTGGCTGGCCGTGGTGACATCATGTTCGAAGGCGCCCACGGTCACCGACGCCTCAAGTCACAGGAGGCAGCCATGCAGGCCCCAACCGACCTACCCAGTTACCCGAGCCAGCCGGCAGGGGGGAGCGCCCCTTCCTCGCGGCCCATGATCGTCACGACGACAGAGAACATCCCCGAGGCCCGGGTAGTGAAGACCCTCGGCCAGGTGTTCGGCCTCACCGTCCGCTCCCGCAGCCTGGGAGGCAACATCGCCGCCGCCCTGAAAAGCCTCGTCGGCGGCGAGATAAGGTCCTACGTCAAGCTCAACGAGGACGCGCGGCGCCAGGCGCTCGACCGCATGGTGCAAAACGCCGCCGCCATGGGGGCCAATGCAGTGACCATGATGCGCTTCGATTCCACCGAGATGTCGAGGAGCATGAGCGAGATCGTCGCCTACGGTACCGCCCGGGTTGTCGAGTGGCTGCCCGCGCCCCCTGACCCAACCGGCGCGCAAAGGTAAGGGGCCCCCATTGGGCGTCGTGCAATGGGTGATCGTAGCGGTCGTGGTCGTCGGGGTCGTGTTTGCGCTCTTCGGCTGGGACCGTTACCGAAGTAGCCGCAAGGTTGCCAGCAAGTCTTCTCAGCCGACGAGCGAAGTCTTCACCGACCCTTCGACGGGCAAGCCGATGCGGGTTTGGTACAACCCAGCAACCGGGGAGCGGGAGTACCGCCCCGAGTAGGTGCCACTGTGGGCACAGCGGGGCGAGGTATCGGGGACGAGCGAGGGTCCCCGGCGGGGCGGTTTGGGGCTCTCGTTGCGGGCCTAGTGAGGGAGCGGGTAAGGCCGCCGTTCCAGCTCGCCGGCGTGCGGGCGCTGGCGTCCACGAGGTACCAGCGCCGGTGGGCTTGCCGTCGGGGTCGTACACCAGCCGATGGCAGCGCCCTCGCTCGGCGGTCCAGGCTTCGGCGTAGTCCTGCACGACTTCCGAGCGTACTGAGGCGCTCCGACCGGCAACCTCGGACCGAGGTGGAGGGGGCAGCTCCCCTTCCCCCACCTTTGTGCCGACGTCGGGTAAGCCGAATCGTGCCGACCACTCACCGTGCTTGTCGCCCAGACCCCCTCCCCGGGAGTCGCCCCTGCCGACTCGGCGTGCACTGGCTTTACGCGTCGTTACGGTATCGCGGCGCGCGATGGAGCGTTCTGTATTCAGTCGACGAGTCTGTTGCTCCGGGGACGAGGGTCAACCTCGCGGCCTGGTGTGGAGCGAGGTCAGTGGGAGCCGCCAAGTTGGAGCCGGTAGAGGTTGTCCAAATATCCGTCCACTAGCGCCTGCTTCCAGAAGCTGAATCCAAGCTTGTGAGCGACGGACTGGGAGGCGTGATTCTCGGGGTCGATCATCGCGAGGAGTTCCCCTCGGTAGGTCTTGGACGCCTCGGCGAGCATCGCTCGCCCAGCCTCTGTGGAATAGCCTCGCCCCCGAGCTTCCGGCGTGAGTCGGTATCCGTACTCCAGACGAGACCGGCCCTCGAACTCGAACCGGTCGACACCTGAGTAGCCGAGGATCTGGCCTGTGGACCGGTCGATTACTGGCTGCTTGGCGAAAGGGAACTCCTCCGCCCGGATCAGCATTTGATCGAACCGGCGGTTGGCAGCCTCGCGATCTAGAACGCCCGCCGAGAAGACCATGAACTCCCTGTCACAGAAGAGTTGCACGAACCGTTCACGATCACGCTCGACGGGGAGGCGGAGTTCGAGTCGCTGTGTCAGCACAACGAGCACCACGATCGCGAAAGCAATGGCACAGCTCACATCCTGGCAGAGACGACTCTGCAAGCCACACTTCTCAGGAGGCAGAACCAACCCGCCCCCGAGTCGTCCCCGTAGATCCTTGCGGGCCAACTCATCGAGAGCCGAGCTCGACACCATCACCGAGACAGATTGCCCTATATCGGCGCTCCCTGGCGTACTCGCTGGCCTGGCAGATACCGATGCTGAGACGCTGTACGCGCAGCTCGCCGCCGACAGCATCGTCCCGCCAACCGTCGTCGACGATCTGGCCGACATTTAGGCCCGGCACCGGGGACCACCACACCGTGTGGCTCTTCGATACCTGCTCGATCATCAACCTGTCGTACTGCCAGCCGGTCGCCTGCAGTCGTCGCCCACCAGTCGCCAAAGCCGAGCTTGGAGCACGGGGCAACGACCCGGTTGAGGACCATCAGAGCGATGTAGGTCCCCACGGATGCCGAAGCGTCCGCGCGTCGAGGCCCGACCACCTCATCGACGATCTCGGCGACACGATGGCGTTTGATCACCGACCAGGTAGCTGCGAGGTCACCGAAAGCGAGGTGCCTGGTCCGCTCGGGGACCGCTGTCTAACCTGCCACTGCAGCCTCGATGTCCTCGGCTTTTCCCAAGTAGCGCTCCCAGGCCATCTTCGCCTTGCCGTCCACCCTGGCCATCNNTAGCCAGGAAACTGCCGCTAGGAGGGATCGGCAAAAGTCGTCATTGGGGCACTCCGCCTCCTGAGTTCGGAAACTCGACGGTCGTGTCTTTGACGACATGTCCGAAGAATCGCCTGGTAATGAGATCCCCTGTCAATTCCCGTCGATCCCGGGGGTGGAACACGCACGTCAACGCCGTCGATGCGTCGCCATTGCCAATGATCAGTTGCAGTTCCCGCCCGGACAGAGTGGTCTTGCGACCGACGTCCGCGAGCTCGTCAAAGCAGATCGAACGAACCTCGCTGTCTCTTCCCGAGAGAATCAGGTAGATGCCCATGTCAGTGACAACGATGACCGGTGGCCTGGATAGGTTCGGCAGCTCCCTGATCCCGCCAAGGATGTCGCTGGCGAGGATGTTCTCACCGGGGCTCAGAGCGTGTTTGAGAAGCCTCTTCTCGGCACGGAACGCCACGACTCGGATACTTGCACAGTCAACCCGCGGCCGGTCGGACCGACCACGCGAGGAGCGGCCCGTCGTCCGCGAGATGTCCGCAATGGAGTGGCGAAAGGTTGCAAACTGAACGGCCGGGCGAGCCCAAGAGCCCGCCCGCCAAGCCGATCGCGCAATGTGCTCGGTTCGAGCGCGGTCACTGCCGATAGCGTCGCGGCCGATGCGGATCGCGCTCGTGTGCCCCTACAGCTGCACAAAGCCCGGTGGCGTGCAGACCCAAGTGCTTGGCCTCGCGAGGGCGCTCCGGTCGCGAGGTGACGAGGTGGCGGTCGTGGCCCCTGCTGAAGGAGCAGGCATTCCCAGCCAGCTCGATTCCGCTGCTCTCGAGGGCGCGGTCTTCATCAAGGTGGGCGCCGGCACGCCGATCTCGGTGAACGGCTCGCGGGCGCCCATCTCGCCGTGGCCGGCAACGATGTCGCGCACGGTCTCGGCCCTGCGCGCCTTCGTGCCTGAGATAGTCCACGTTCACGAGCCGCTCGTCCCCGGTCCGTCGCTCGCCGCGGTGGTGTCCGGGCCGCGCCCCATC
The DNA here is from genome assembly GCA_003139355.1 of Acidimicrobiaceae bacterium. Classification (GTDB taxonomy): domain Bacteria; phylum Actinomycetota; class Acidimicrobiia; order Acidimicrobiales; family Bog-793; genus Fen-455. The sequence continues at coordinate 46,083 of PLIM01000063.1, forward strand.
GTGGGCACCTTCCATCGCTCCGGGTCTGACCTGCTCTATCGGGCCTACGGGCACATCGTCGGAGCATGGTCTGGTCGGATCGATGCAGCCTTCGCCGTGTCCGAAGAGGCCAGCTCTACTGCTCAGGCGTGTGTCGGGCACCTGTCGAACCGGGTCGGGATCATCCCCAACGGCGTGGAGGTGCGGAGGTTCGCTTCGGTCGACCCGTGGCCGACAAGCGCTCCGACGGTCGTCTTCCTCGGCCGCCACGAACCTCGCAAGGGGCTCTCCGTGCTGCTCGACGCCTTCGGGCTCCTGCCGTCCTCCACGCACCTCTGGGTGCTGGGAGACGGCCCTGAGACCGAGCGACTGCGGCGCCGGTTCGGTTCGGACGCACGCATCGAGTGGCTCGGGCCTGTCGACGACGAAGAGAGAGCTGCACGCCTGGCGGGCGCGCAAGTGCTCGTCGCGCCGTCGCTCGGAAGTGAGTCCTTCGGCGTGGTGCTGCTCGAGGCGATGGCGGCAGGGACCGCGGTCGTCGCGTCGAACCTGCCCGGTTATCAACTTGCGGCAGCGGGAGCAGCTCGCCTCGTGCCTGTAGGTGATCAAATCGCGCTCGCCGAAGCCGTCCGTACCGTCCTTTTCGACGATGCCGAACGGCAGGCTCTCCGCGACAGGGGACGCCAGCGCGCGGCCCAGTGCGACATGGGGGCCATCGCCGACTCGTACCGAGACGCCTACGCGCGGCTAGGGCGTGCCGCCGGCTCCGGGTAGCCTCGGGCAATGACTCCAGCGGCCAGGGATCGAGCGCGATGGCAGCGCCGTAGCTCCAACGGCGACGGGAGGGCACGCCGAGCCGCCGAGGCACATCAGGCCGCCTACGAGGCCTCGAGGGCCGTGCTCGCCGCAGCCGCCCGTCGCCGGGATGCGGCCTGGCGCCACGCGGCTCGTGCGAGCCGGCGGCGGGCCGCGGTCGCCCTCATGGCGCCGCTGTTTATCGCGATCGTGCTTGTCCTGCTCGGAATTGTCTCGGTCGCCTTCTTGATCGCCGGGGCCGCGACCGCCTGCGCGATCGCACTTGTGTCGTCGTTGATGTGGGTGCGCTCGGCCGGTGTCCTGGCCCGGCAGCTCGGTGGCACTGTGGTCACCGCCGAGCGGCGGCCGAACATCCTCAGCGCGACCGAGGCCGCCCGTCTCGTCGACGTCGCCGAGGGATTGTTCGCCGTGTTCGGCCTGCCGGGCGCAGAGATCCGAGTGCTCGACGACCCGGCGGCCAACGCCATCTCGGTGGGCCGCTCGCCCGACCGCGGGGTCGTGTTCATCACCAGTGGGCTCGTCCTGCTCTTGGACAGGATCGAGCTCGAGGCCGTGCTCGCACATGAGCTCGCGCACATAAAGCGTGGCGACACCGTCTCGGGTGCCATCGCCGTGCTTGCTTTCGACCCGCTCAGACGCTATGTCCCGACCTTTGCCAGAATTGCCGACAAGGTTGCCGGCAACGACCGTGAGCCCTTCGCCGATCTTGCGGCCGTAGCAGTCACGCGTTATCCGCCAGGCCTGATCTCCGCCCTCGAGAAGATCGACGGCGCCCCGATCCGCAGGCCGTCATGCCTCTCGCGCTCCGTGGCGGAGTCGACTTCGCGACTCTGGCTGGCGCCCTTCGACCGGCGCTCAGATGAGCCGGAAGGGCCTGGGGCCCTTGATCTCGCGGAACGTGTCGCGGTCTTGCGGGAACTGTGAACGGTCGGCCAGTGAGCGTGGTCTCGAAGCTGGGACTGGCACACTCGGCCCAACCGTGGTCGAATCGTCGGGTGCACCAGGGACGCGTCGAGCGGTGAGTTCCACCTGGTCCGGGCCGGTGGTCCCAGGAGGCGACTGCGTCACTGCGGCGGCATCCCACCCTGAGCTCGTGGGGGACCTCCGGTTGCACGAGTGCTTTTCGCGAGACATCGAGGGAGGCTGAGGCGATGTCGGGCCATTCCAAGTGGGCAACCACCAAGCATCGCAAGGGCGCCGTCGACAAGGCCCGGGGGAAGCTGTTCGCCAAGTTGATCCGCCAGGTCGAGGTCGCTGCCCGCGAGGGCGGCGGTGACATGACGGCGAACTCGACCCTCCGTACGATGTTCACCAAGGCTCGGGACGCGTCCGTCCCTCTCGACACGATCGAGCGCGCCATCAAACGTGGCACCGGCGAGCTCGAAGGCGTCCGCTATGAAGCGGTCACCTACGAGGGTTACGCCCCCTTCGGCGTCGCGCTCATCGTCGAATGCCTCACCGACAACCGCAATCGGGCCGGGTCAGAGGTTCGGTCCCTGTTCTCGCGCAGCGGCGGCTCGATGGCCGAGCCGGGCGCGGTCTCCTGGCAGTTCGAGCGCAAGGGTGTCGTGATGGTCCCGAAGTCCGTCGGGGAGGACGAGCTCATGGTTGCCGCGCTCGACGCGGGTGGGGAGGACCTGCGTGACGAGGGCGACGAGTGGATGGTCACGAGCGCGCCCGCGGACCTTGCCGGGCTGCGCAGCGCTCTGGACGGGGCCTCGATCGCCGTCGACTCGGCGGATCTGGAGATGGTGCCGACCACGCGGGTCGGGGTCGCCGACGAATCGGCCGCGAAGCGGGTGCTCAAGCTCATCGAGCTGCTCGAGGAACACGACGACGTGCAGAGCGTGTGGGCGAACTTCGACATCCCCGACGAGATCCTGGAGCGCGTCGAGCTCTGAGCCGCCGGCGTACGGTCCCCCGCGTCACCTGTCGCGGAGGTTACGATCGAACGAGTGTTTGTTCTCGGCATCGATCCCGGACTGTCCAGGTGCGGCTACGGCTGCGTGAGGTCCGACGGGGGACACACCCACGCCGTCGCCGCCGGCGTGATCACGACCGACCTCGGTGAGTCGGTGCCCTGCCGGCTCGCGACCCTTCGTGCGGAGCTGCACGAGCTTGTCGGGGAGCTTCACCCTGACGTCGTCGTCGTCGAGCGCGTCTTCTTCCAGACCAACGCCCGAACTGCGATGTCGGTCGGACAGGCGAGCGGCGTCGCGTTGTTGACCGCGGTGGAGCTGGGCTGCGAGGTGGTGGAGTACACCTCGAACGAGGTCAAGCTCGCGGTGACCGGCTTCGGCGCGGCGACCAAGGATCAAGTGCAACGAATGGTCGCACGCCTGCTCGGTCTCGACGAGGTTCCCAAGCCGGCCGATGCTGCCGACGCGCTTGCTCTCGCCCTCTGCCACCTCAGCACGGCGCCCTGGGCGCGTCTTGCCCGTCCGGCACCGGCCGGCCGGGCGACGCAGGCGGCACGACCGTGATCGCGTCGTTGCGCGGGCTTGTGACCGAGCGTCGCCCGATGGGGGAGACGGCCATCGACCTTGTCGTGGACGTCAGCGGTGTGGGCTACCGCCTGCTCGTCGCCCCGAGGACAGCGGCTTCAGTGCAGCTCGGGCAGGAGGCCACCTTTGCCGTGCACACTCACGTCCGAGAGAGCGCCATCACGCTGTACGGGTTCGCCTCGGCCGAGGAGCGGACGGCCTTCGAGCTGCTCTTGGGGGCGCACGGCGTCGGTCCTGGCCTCGCCCTCGCGATCCTGAGCATCCACGACCCGGCGGAGCTCGCCCAGGTGATCGCCAGCGGGAACCTCGAGGCTTTGAAGCTCGTCCCCGGCGTCGGGCAGAAGACCGCGGCGCGCCTGCTTCTCGAGCTGCAGGCGCGCTTCGACTATCTCAGCGCCGACGGTGTGCTCGGGACCGGCTCATACCAGCCCAACCGACCGCCTTCGGTGGCCGCCGAGGTCGGCGAGGCACTTGCCCAGCTTGGCTACTCGCCCGACGAGGTGAGAACGGTGATCCGCGCGCTGCCTGAAGCGGGAACTCTCGAGGAGCTGTTGCGCCTGGCGCTGCGGAACCTGGCGCCGCGGAGGTGACCTGCCGATGAGCCCCCGCCGGGAGATACTCGCGAGCGCCGATCCTCCCGTCGCCGAGGACGCGACACAGTTCGGGCCCGACGCCAGCTCGCTCGACACCGACAGCGCTTTCGAGGTCGGGATACGGCCGAAGCGGCTCGCCGAGTTCGTCGGCCAGCAGCTGTTGCGCGAGAAGCTCGAGATCATTCTCGAGGCTGCTCGACGGCGGGGCCAACCGGTCGACCATGTGCTGTTCGCCGGGCCGCCGGGCCTTGGCAAGACCACGCTGGCGGGCATCATGGCTTGCGAGATGGGGGCGGGACTGCGCATCACCTCGGGGCCGGCACTCGTGCGAAGCGGCGACGTCGCCGCCATCCTGACCGATCTTCAGCCCGGCGACGTGCTGTTCATAGACGAGATCCACCGCATGGCCCGGGCGGTCGAGGAGCTGCTCTACCCGGCGATGGAGGACTTCAAGCTCGATATCGTCCTCGGGCGCGGTCCCACTGCCCGTTCGATCCGGCTCGACCTGCCGAAGTTCACTCTCGTGGGCGCGACAACCCGCACAGGCCTGATCACCGGGCCGCTGCGGGACCGGTTCGGCATCGTGGCGCGTCTCGAGCTCTACAGCGAGGCCGAGCTCGAGATCATCGTGTGCCGCACCGGCGTGCTGTTCGGGGTCGAGCTGACGCCCTCCGGCGCCGCCGAGATCGCGCGTCGATCGCGCGGCACGCCGCGCCTGGCGATCCGCCTTCTCCGCCGGGTGCGGGACTTCGTGGAAGTCCGCGGAGAGGGTGTGATCACCGAGGAGACGGCGCGCAAAGGTCTGACGCTGTTCGGCGTGGACGAGCTCGGGCTGGACAGCCTCGACCGGAAGATCCTCGAGACCCTCTGCATCCGCTTTCCCACTCGGCCGGTCGGCCTCTCGACGCTCGCCGTGAGCGTTGGCGAGGAACCAGAGACGGTCGAGGACGTCTACGAGCCGTTCCTCCTGCAAGCCGGGCTCATCATGCGCACGCCCCGCGGGCGGGTTGCCGCACCTGGTGCCTACGACCATCTTGGCCTCGAGATCCCCACACAATTGTTGAGCGCGCTGTCGCTTGGTGACCCCGATTACTCGCAGGCGACCTCGCCGCGTGGAAGCGCCAGGAGCGGCGCGATCCAAGATGCGCTGTTCGCCCCGGAACGCGATGAGGACGCTTGCACGGAGGAGCCCGGATTGGAGGACTAAGGTGGCGGGTCGCATCACTCCTTGAGCGATAGGCCCCGCATGCTCGCTGTCCACGTCCTCGCCTCTTCCAGCATCCACACTGTGGCACCGCTCGCGGGCCCACTCCTGGCTGCAGCGAAGAAGTCCACCGGTGGCACCACCACGCTGATCTTCTTCGTCCTGCTGTTCGGCGTCGGCTACATGTTCCTGATCCGGCCCCAGCGCCAGCGCCGGCAGCGCCAACTGCAGGCCGGAAAGCAGATCTCGGTCGGGGACAAGGTGATGCTCTCCTCGGGCATCATCGGCCGCGTCGAAGGGTTCGTGGGCGATCACGCGAGGATCGAGATCGCCCCCGGGACCGTCATCGAGGTCATCCGCGCCGCGGTGAGCCAGCGCGTCGACGAAGCAGCAGGCGACGATCACGACCACTCAGGTAACTCCTCGTTCGACGAGCGCCATCATGAGGACCTGGTTGACGACGCCGGCCACGACCCGTACTCGGTGGCGCCTCTCGAGACGGGCGAGACGACCGATCCGGGTGACGACGCCGACGGGCGCCATCCCGGCGGCAACTCGAGCGGAGGCAGCGGCCGTTGAGAAGGGATCTGCTCTTAAGCGTCGTACTCGTCTGCCTCATCTGCTTCGGGGCACTTGGCGGCGTGATCGTCGCGGGCTGGTCCCCCAAGCTCGGGCTCGACCTCGAGGGCGGCCTCTCGGTCGTCTTCACGCCTGCCCAGAAGGCAACGCCGGCACAGCTTCAGACTGTCGTCGCCATCATGCAGCTACGTGCGAGCGGGATCGGGGTCTCGAGCCCCAACATCGGGACGCAGGGCAACAACATCGTCGTCCAGCTCCCGGGCGTGAAGAACTTCTCCAAGGTCATAGGCGAGATCGGCAACACGGCCCAGCTGTCCTTCCGCCCGGTCCTCTGCGCGGCGAACGCGTACACGCCCGCCCCCTCGAAGACCAAGACGACAACCACCACGACGGTGCCCAAGAAGGCCACGACCACGACCACCACGGTGCCCAAGACCAAGAAGAAGACCAAGGCCGCGGCCTACACAAAGCCGCCTGCCTGCGGCGCTTACCTCTTCACGACAGCAACCTATGTCGCCGCCACGGGCAGCGCCGGGGCGTACAACCCGGGCCCAGGGCCCGACCCCGCCCTGACCTCGGTGCCCTCGACACCCCCGCGCCAGGACAAGGCTTCGCGGACCGTCCTTCTCCCGACCAACGTGTCGGCCACCGGCGTACCGCGATACGAGCTCGGCCCTACGGCTTATGACGGGAAGGTTCCGGCGACCGGCGAGATCCTCGCCTCGGCCGGCGCGGAGTACTCCACGACCCAGGGCTGGGTCGTGAATTTCGGGATCAAGTCGCAGTACTCGGCCTTCTTCGACACGATCGCGCACGCCAATTACCACCTGCCGCTCGCGATCGACCTCGGCGGTCTGGTGGAGTCCGCACCGCTGATCGAAGCGCAGTCCTTCGGCGGCTCAGGTCAGATCTCCGGCAACTTCACCCAGGCCCAGGCACAGGGGCTCGCGCTCATCCTCAAGTACGGCCAGATCCCGATCGCGCTCAACACCTCGACCTACACCACCGTCTCGCCGACGCTCGGGAAGAGGTCGCTGCAGGCCGGCCTGCTCGCCGGCCTGCTCGGACTGCTGCTCGTGATGGGCTACACGATCTTCTACTACCGGGCCCTCGGCGTGGTGGTGGTGCTCGGCCTTGTGAGCACCGGCGCGCTCATCTACGCGATCATCTGCCTGCTCGGAGCGACGTCGGCCGGCCTCACGCTGGATCTGTCGGGCATGACGGGCCTGATCGTCTCGGTCGGGATCACTGTCGACTCCTATGTCGTCTATTTCGAGCGATTAAAGGACGAAGTGCGTGCGGGCCGGTCGATCCGGTCCTCGGTGGACCGGGGCTTCAAGAGCGCCTACCGCACAATCGTCTCCGCCGACGCGGTGTCCTTCCTCGGGGCACTGGTGCTCTGGATCCTGTCCATCGGCGCAGTCCGGGGCTTCGCGTTCATGCTCGGGTTGTCCACCCTCATCGATGTCCTCACCGCCTACACCTTCACGCGTCCGCTGGTGATCCTCCTCGGCCGCAACCGGATCTTCACCGATGCCCGGATCTTCGGGGTTGCCAGAGGCCTGGCCGCGCCCTCGGAGGCCGGGCTGTGACCACCGCCTCGATCGAGCTGGGCGGTGCGGCACAACGCAGGCCCGGGGCACTCCTGCGGCTGTACCACGGACAGACCCGTTTCGACTTCGTGCGCAGGCGCAGATGGTGGTTCGCGGCCTCCTCGGTCGTGATCGCCGCGGGCCTCATCTCGCTCGGCGTGAAGGGCCTCAACTACAGCATCGAGTTCGTGGGCGGCACCTCATGGGAGGTCCCGGCACCGGGTGTCACGGTGACGCAGGCACAGAACGCGCTGGCGCCGCTCGGCCTCGGTGGCGCGACGATCACCCAGCTCGGGAGCGGGAGCAAGGAAAGCCTGAACGTCGAGGCGAAGCTCGCCGGCGGCTCGAGCGGTGTTAGCGCACAGAAGGCCACCGAGGTGGCCGGAGTCCTAGCCGCGCTGGCGCACAAGCCCGCATCGTCGGTGTCGGTCGAGAACGTCGGGCCGACCTGGGGCAGCAACATCACGCACAAGGCGGTCGAAGCGCTGATCGTGTTCCTCATCGTGATCTCGGCATACATCTCTCTCTTCTTCGAGTGGAAGATGGCGATCGCCGCGATAGTCGCGGTCGCTCACGACATCGTGATCACCGTCGGGATCTACTCCTTGGCGTCGTTCCTGGTCACGCCGGACACCGTCGTGGCGTTCCTGACCGTCCTCGGCTATTCGCTGTATGACACCATCGTCGTCTTCGACCGTGTGCGCGACAACTCTCGCGGCCTTGGCGCGACCGGGAAGCTGTCGTACACCGACGTGGTGAATCTCTCGATGAACCAGACGCTCGCCCGGTCCATCAATACCTCGCTGGTCGCGATCCTTCCCATCCTTGCGGTGCTGGTCCTCGGCGCGGAGATCCTCGGCGCCGTAACGCTCGAGTACTTCGGCCTTGCCCTGTTGATCGGCCTCACAAGTGGGGCCTACTCGTCGATCTTCATCGCGTCGCCGCTGCTCGCGATGGAGAAGGAGCACGAAGAGCGCTACCGGAGGATCCGCGAACGCCTCGAAGCGCGCGGCTCCGCAATGCTGCTGATCTCCCCGGCGGCCGTTGCGGCAGGCGCGTTGAGCACTTCGGAGCCGGCGGCCGGCGGCAAGCGCCGCAGGTCGGCCGGTGCGGCTCCGGCGCGGGCGGCGACGCTGCGGCCCGGCGGGGCGCGGGGCAGCGCCGCCGGGGCTGGACGGGCCGGGTCGTTCGACAAGGGCGCCTCGCCCGCGGGCTCCCAGGCCGAGGGTCCACAAGGCGCTGACAACGGGGAACCCAAGGTCACCTCGCCGCGAGGAACCGGTGCGCCGAGGCCCCCGGCGGGAGCGCCCCGCGCAGGCACGCCGGCGCGCCGCCCACCGCCACGGCCCCGCAAGAAGGGCAGGCGTCGCTAGCTCCGGTGCACGGCCAGAGTGTCATCAACGGCCGGATTTCGTTCCGAGCGCAGCACAACTCCTAGGCTGGCGGCGATGATCGACATCCGGCTGGCTCGGGAGCACCCAGATGAGTTCCGGCGGGCCCTCGCGCGAAAGGGGGCCGCGGCGGACTTCGAGAGCTTGCTGGCGGTCGACACGCTCTGGCGGGAGCTGAGCGGCAAGGTCGACGAGCTCCGCAGCAGGACCCGACCGAGGGGCAAGCCGACCGAAGAGGAGCGGGGAGCCCTTGTGCTGGTGGGCCAGGAGCTGCGGCAGGCAGAGACCGAGCTCGAGGAGCTCGATCGTCGCCGCGCGGAGCTGCTTGGCGGCCTGCCGAACCCGCCCGACGACTCGGCCCCCGACGGCTACACCGACGAGGACGCCCTGGAGCTGCGCAGGGTCGGCGCGCCGCCGCAGTTCTCGTTCAAGGCGCGCGACCACGTCGAGCTGAGCTGCGCGTCAGGTTCCCCCGGCAGTGACGGCCCCGGGCGGCCCGGCTTCGACCTGGAGCGCGGGGCGAGGGTCGCAGGTGCCCGTTTCGCGTACCGCCGGGGCGCCGTCGCCCTCGTGGAACTGGCCTTGTACCGCTATGCGCTCGACAGGCTCGTCGGCCGCGGCTTCGAGCCTGTCCTGCCGCCGGTGCTGGTGCGGGAGTCGGCGATGTACGGAACCGGCTTCCTGCCGACCGACGAGGTCAATCTCTACCAGGTCGCCAGTGACGGGCTGTATCTGACAGGGACCTCCGAGGTCGCCCTGGCTGCGCTTCACGAGCACGAGATCCTGTCCGCTGACGAGCTGCCCTTGCGCTACGCGGGTTACTCCACGTGCTTCAGGCGCGAGGCGGGCGCAGCCGGACGCGACACTCACGGCATCTTCAGGGTGCACCAGTTCGACAAGGTGGAGATGTTCTTCTTCGCTCATCCGCAGCGCTCCAGCGAACACCATGAGGAGATCCTGGCCATCGAGGAGGACCTCGTGGGAGGCCTCGGGATCGCATACCGGGTCGTGGTCACCGCGGCCGGCGACCTCGGGCCGTCCGCGGCCAAGAAGTACGACCTCGAGGCTTGGATCCCGAGCCAGGAGCGGTACCGGGAGATCACGTCCTGCTCGAACACGACCGACTATCAGGCGCGACGGCTGAACGTCCGCTTCCGGGACGGGGACGGGTCGCTCCGGTTCGTGCACACCTTGAACGGGACCGCCATGACGGCGCGGTTCTTGATCGCGCTCCTCGAGGCCAATCAGGACAAGGACGGCCACGTGGCCGTGCCCGAGGTGCTGCACCCCTACGGCGCGCCCGAGCAGCTCTGAGCCGACTCGAGCCCGCCTGGGGGGCTCTGGACGGCTCTGAGGGGCTCCGCGGACAGGACCCCGCTCAGTCGGTCCGGGCCTGTTGCCCAGCTGCTCCGAGCTGATCCAAAGGCCCGTGGCCGGCACCGAGTCGCCACTGCGAGCCCCCGCGGATCGCGCGGGTGACGAACTGCTTGGCCTCGAGCGCGGCCTCGAGCGGCTCGAGCCCGAAGGCGAGGTTCGCGGCGATCGCTGCAGAGAGCGTGCACCCGCTGCCATGGACGTTCGCCGTGTCGATCCACGGCGCCCGCAGGAGTGTGACGCAACGCCCGTCGAACGCGACGTCGACGGCCTCGATGCCGCGGCGGCGCCCGCCCTTGACGATCACGAGTTGTGGACCGAGAGCCTGCAGCTCGCGGGCGGCGGCCTCGATGGCCTCCAGGTCGGCGAGCGCACGGCCGGTCAGCAGGGCGGCCTCCGGCAGGTTCGGCGTCACCACGGTGGCACAGGCGAACAGGTCGCGGTAAGCGCCGGCGACATCGTCACCGGAGAACATCGGTCTGCCGCTCGATGTGACGAGCACGGGGTCGACCACGAGCGGTGGGAGCTGGCCGGCGGCGCCTCGGCTCGCCAGCAGCCTCACAGTGCCGGGCGTGGCCAACATCCCGGTCTTGGCGGCGCGGACAGGCATGTCGGACAGGACGGCGTCGAGTTGCGCCGCCACCATCTCGGGGGCGATCGCAAGAAAGTCACGCACGCCGAGGGTGTTCTGGGCGGTGACAGCGGTCACCACAAGCGTCCCGAACACGCCCAACGCAGAGAATGTACGCAGGTCGGCGGCGACGCCTGCTCCGCCGCCGGAGTCGGTTCCGGCAATGGTGAGGGCCACCTTCGGGGGAGGGCTCACCATTGTGGCGACAGCTGAGGCGTGACGGGTCACGGCGGCGATCCTACGGCCGGCTCAGCCGCGCGAACCTGCCGGTGACTTCACCCGGGGGCTGTCGGGGCGCGAGCGGGCCGAGACCGGCACCGGGGCTCGCACCGTGCGGCACAGCTCCGCCGCAGCGGTGCAGCAGGCGGTTACGCTCGGCATGTGCACGCTGAGCGGCTCGCCGGCTTGACCGTCACCTACAGCAACTCCACCCTGATCGAGGGTCTCGTGCTCGGTGCGGCCTTCGGGCTTCTGGGTTATTTCCTCTCGGAGCGTTACAGGAGGGTCCGCGGCGTGACGCCATGGAGGATGCCGTCTGGGGTGTGGGCGGCACTGATGTTCCTGTTCTCGCTCATCGGCGTGGTCGTGTATCTGATCGCGTGCCTGACGACGCGGACAAGGACCGGGCCCACGGGCTGGGCGGGCGGTGCCCAGCACTGGGAACCGGGCCCGCGCGAGTTCCGGGGCCCTCCCCCGGAGGGTTGGAACGCACCTGTTCCGGGCCAGTGGGACCACGGCGCGCCTCAAGGATGGGACGCGCCGGCGCCGGGCTACCGCGGGGCGCCACCGCCCGGGGGTTGGGAGGCTCCTCCTCCGCCGGGGACCGCGTTCCCGGGACTCATGGCACCGACAGTGTCAGGCGCTGCCCCGGATCCGGCACTGCCCGTGCCCCCACCGCCGCCTCCGCGGTCTTGGCTCCCGGATCCCGCCGGGCGTCATGAGTTGCGTTACTGGGACGGGACCAGGTTCACAGAGCACGTGGCCGACGCCGGGAAGATCAGCGTCGACCCGCTCTGATGCGGGCCATTGCGAGCGCGCCCGTAGCCTTTGGCACGCCGAGCGCCGGTGGGAGCGTCCCGATTTCGCGTGTATTGTCTGCCGTCACCTGCTGGGCCAAGGGCGTCCCGGCCGTCAGCCGAAGGCGAGGCTGCCGAATGGCTGAGCCGGACATCAGTCCGACCAGGGGGCCACGATGGTCTCCAGTCGGCTGCGAGCGCTACGAGGACGCCAATGACCAGGAAGCAAAGCGCGGCGGGTTGCTACGACTCCGCGTACGAGCACGACGCATGTGGGATCGCGTTCGTGGTGGATCTGGAACGCCCGGCCAGCCACCGCGTCGTCACCCTTGGCCTCACGGCGCTCGAGAACCTCGCTCACCGGGGCGCGTTCGGGGCTGACCCCGGCACCGGTGACGGCGCCGGGGCGCTGATCCAACTGCCTCACCGGCTCTATTCCCAAGTTGCAGGCTTCGATCTCCCCGAGCCCGGGAGCTACGCCACGGGGATGGCGTTTCTCCCGTGCGAGCCGCGAACCGCTCAGCGGGCCGTCGATCTCGTAGAGGAGATCGCGTCCGAGGAGGGGCTCGTGATCCTCGGATGGCGCGAGATGCCGGTCGAGCTCTCCGCGGCCGGCGAAGGGGCCAGAGCCGCCGCGCCGAGGTTTTCGCAGGTCTTCCTCGGGTCCGCGACCGGGTCCGGGCCGGCGCTGGTCGGCGATGCGCTGGAGCGTCGGTGCTTTGTCGTTCGCAAGCGCGTGGAGCACGCAGGCCTCGGCGTCTACTTCCCGTCGTTGTCGACGCGGACCTTCGTGTACAAGGGGATGCTGGCGCCCCACCAGCTGCGGGCGTTCTTCCCTGACCTCACCGACGAGCGGCTCGAGAGCCGGATCGTGCTCGTGCACTCGAGGTTCTCGACCAACACGTTTCCCTCCTGGCCCCTCGCGCACCCGTACCGGCTCGTCGCACACAACGGCGAGATCAACACCCTCGCGGGCAACCGGAATTGGATGCGCGCCAGAGAGGCGTTCCTGGCGAGTGACCGTTTCGAGGGCGACATCGGACGGATCTTCCCCGTCGTGACGCCGGGCGGAAGCGATTCGGCCACCTTCGACGAAGTCTTGGAGCTGCTCCACCTCGCCGGGCGATCGCTTCCTCACGCGGTGCTCATGATGATCCCCGAGGCCTGGCAGAACCACACCGAGATGGACCCGGCCCGGAGGGCGTTCTACAGCTTCCACGCGTCGCTGATGGAGCCCTGGGACGGGCCGGCGGCCATCGCCTTCACCGACGGGACTGTGGTAGGAGCGGTGCTCGACCGCAACGGCCTGCGCCCCGCTCGCTACTGGGTGACCGACGACGGGCTTGTCGTGCTCGCGTCGGAGGTCGGCGTTCTCGACCTCGACCCGGCCTCGGTCATAATCAAGGGCCGGCTGCAGCCCGGACGGATGTTCCTCGTTGACACCGCAGCCGGGCGCATCGTCGAAGATGGGGAGATCAAGGCCTCCCTGGCTGCGGAGCACCCCTACGCGGACTGGCTGGCGAAGGGCCTCGTCCATCTGAAGGACCTCCCTCCGAGGATGATGCTGACGCCCCAGCACGCCTCGGTCGTGCGCCACCAGCGGCTGTTCGGCGTGACCAATGAGGAGTTGCGCCTCATCATCGAGCCGATGGCCCGGACGGGGAGCGAGCCGGTCGGCTCGATGGGGTCGGACACGCCGCTTGCCGTGCTCTCCGAGCGGCCGCGCCTTCTCTACGACTACTTCACCCAGCTGTTCGCGCAGGTGACGAACCCGCCGCTCGACGCGATCCGTGAGGAGCTCGTGACATCGCTCGAGGCCACGCTCGGACCGGAGCGGAACCTCCTCGAGCCCGAACCGGCCTCGTGCCGGCAGATCTCCTTGCCGTACCCGGTCATCGACAACGACGACCTGGCAAAGCTGCTCTATGTCAACGAGCACGGTGAGACACCCGGTTTCCGCGGCTTTGCCGTCGACGGNNCTCGGCGCGAACATCATCGTGCTGTCGGACCGCAACGCGAGCTCCACCAGCGCCCCGATCCCGTCGCTGCTGCTCACCGCCGCAGTGCACAACCATCTCGTCCGGGACAAGGAGCGTGCCAAGGTCGGGCTCGTCATCGAGAGCGGTGACGCCTTGGAGGTGCACCACTTCGCCTTGCTGATCGGCTATGGCGCGGCGGCCGTGAACCCTTACCTCGCGCTCGAGTCGGTCGCCGAGATGGTGCGCGACGGCCTGCTGGGCGAGCTGTCGGAGCGGGAGGCCTTCCGAAGGTATCTCAAGGCCGCGAGCAAGGGCGTCTTGAAGGTGATGTCGAAGATGGG
>PLIM01000063.1:60098-95961 GCA_003139355.1 Acidimicrobiaceae bacterium
TACGCGTACGAGGGGCCCGGGGCCGGCCCGGGAGAGCTGGAGCTCGAGGTCGGTGGCGAGTACAAGTGGCGCCGGGGCGGCGAGTACCACCTGTTCAACCCGAAGACCGTGTTCAAGCTGCAGCACGCGACCCGCGCCAAGCGCTTCGACATCTTCAGGGAGTACAGCCGCCTCGTCGACGAGCAGTCCGAGCAGTTGGCGACCCTGCGCGGCCTGCTGCGGCTACGCACCGGCGACGCTTCGGTGCGGCCACCGGTCCCCCTCGAGGAGGTGGAGCCGGTCGAGGCCATCGTGCGGCGCTTTGCGACCGGCGCCATGTCGTACGGGTCGATCTCCGCTGAGGCACACGAGACGCTCGCGATTGCGATGAACCGCCTCGGTGCCCGGTCGAACACAGGTGAGGGAGGCGAGGACCCCGCGCGCTACGTGCCCGATCCGAACGGCGACCTGCGGCGCAGCGCGGTCAAGCAAGTGGCTTCGGGCCGCTTCGGGGTCACCAGCGAGTACCTGGTGAATGCGGACGACCTCCAGATCAAGATCGCCCAGGGAGCCAAGCCCGGCGAAGGCGGCCAGCTCCCGGGCCACAAGGTCTACCCGTGGATAGCAAAGACCCGGTACTCGACCGCCGGCGTCGGGTTGATCTCCCCGCCGCCGCACCACGACATCTATTCGATCGAGGACCTGGCCCAGCTCATCTACGACCTCAAGAACGCGAACCCTGCCGCTCGCATCCACGTGAAGCTGGTGGCCGAGGTGGGTGTCGGGACCGTCGCGGCCGGTGTTGCCAAGGCCCATGCGGACGTGGTTCTCATTTCCGGCCAGGACGGAGGGACCGGTGCCGCGCCGCTCAGCTCGCTGAAGCATGCGGGTGCTCCCTGGGAGCTCGGGTTGGCTGAGACGCAGCAGACCCTGCTCCTCAACGGGCTCAGGGACCGGATCACCGTCCAGGTCGACGGCCAGATCAAGACGGGCCGGGACGTGATCGTGGCGACGCTGCTCGGGGCCGAGGAGTTCGGTTTTGCGACCGCTCCGCTGGTCGTGTCCGGGTGCGTGATGATGCGCGNNTGCGCGTCTGCCACCTCGACACCTGTCCCGTCGGCATCGCGACCCAGAATCCCGAGCTGCGCAAGCACTTCACGGGACGGGCGGAGTTCGTCGAGACCTTCTTCAACTACATCGCCGAAGAGTGCCGCGAACTTCTCGCCGCACTCGGCTTTCGCACCATGGCCGAAGCCGTGGGCCGTGTCGACAGCCTTGACACCACGGCCGCGGTCGACCACTACTGGAAGGCGGGCAAGCTTGATCTCCGTCCGATCCTGGAGCCGGTCCGCACGCCTTTGACCACGGCCCTCCACCGCACGCGCGACCAGGACCACGGTCTTGACGCAGCGCTGGACCGCGAGCTCATCGAGGCGTGCGGCGCGGCCATCTCCGAGGGGCGGCGAACCGAGCTCGAGCGCCCGATCCGCAACATCCATCGTGCCGTCGGGACGATGCTGGGCTCCGAGATCACGAGGCGCTACGGTGGCGCCGGCCTGCCCGACGATACGATCTCGCTCACCTTCCGGGGTTCCGCGGGTCAGAGCTTCGGCGCCTTCGTGCCGCGTGGCATCACCTTGAGACTTGTCGGCGACGCCAACGACTATCTCGGCAAGGGCCTCTCGGGCGGGATCATCGTGGTCCGGCCACCCGAGGAGTCGCCGTTTGACGCCGAGGACCAGATCATCGCCGGCAACGTCGTGCTGTACGGGGCGACCTCGGGCGCCGCCTTCATCCGGGGGCAGGTCGGTGAACGGTTCTGCGTCCGCAACTCAGGCGCTGCTGCGGTCGTCGAGGGGGTTGGCGACCACGCTTGCGAGTACATGACCGGCGGCACCGTGCTCGTGCTCGGCCCGACGGGACGCAACTTCGCGGCGGGGATGTCGGGAGGCATGGCCTTTGTGCATGACCCAGGTGCGGTGTTGCCGAGGCGCCTGAACCCCGAGATGGTCGAGCTCGAGCCGCTCGAGGAGGAGGACCGTCGCACCGTCCAGGAGCTCTGCAGCGCTCACGCGGCATCGACGGGCTCGCTGCTCGCGGCCCGGCTCCTGACACGATGGGAGGAAACCCTGACTGAGATCGTGAAGGTGATGCCCCGGGACTACCGGCGTGTGCTCGAGGCCACCAGGCGGGCCGTCGAGGCCGGTGGATCGGTGGACGACGAGATCATGGCGGCTGCACATGGCTGATCCTCGGGGATTCCTGCGTTACGAGCGCACCGGTCCGCGGCGCCGCCCGGTCGAGGCCCGGGTCCGGGACTGGCGGGAGGTCTATCTTCCCTTCGGGCGTCAAGAGCTCACCGAGCAGGCGGCCCGGTGCATGAGCTGCGGCATCGCGTTCTGCCACGAGGGTTGCCCCCTGGGCAACCTGATCCCGGAGTGGAACGACCTCGTCGAGCGCGGTCGCTTCGCCGAAGCGAGCGACCGCCTGCACGCGACGAACAACTTCCCCGAGCTCACCGGCAGGCTCTGCCCGGCGCCATGCGAAGGCTCCTGCGTGCTCGGGATCATGTCCGAGCCAGTGCTGATCAAGCAGGTCGAGCTCGAGACCGCCGAGTGGGCGGCCAGCTCCGGGGTGTTCGCGCCCCACCGGGTGAGCACCAGGACCGGCAAGAAGGTGGCGATCGTCGGCTCGGGTCCGGCCGGGCTTGCCGCCGCCCAGCAGCTCACCAGGGCCGGGCACGAGGTCGTCGTCTTCGAGCGTGCCGAGCGCATCGGTGGGCTGCTGCGCTACGGCATCCCCGAGTTCAAGCTCGAGAAGTCGGTGCTCGACCGCCGGCTCGCCCAGATGGCGGAAGAGGGCACTCAGTTCCGCCCGCGGGTCGTCGTCGGGAGGTCGGCCTTGTTGCGCGCGCCAGAGGTCCCTGGTGCCGCTGCGCCGGACGCGTCCGTTGTTTCCGCGTCCGCGCTGCGAGGCGAGTTCGACGCCGTGGTGCTGTCCGGCGGCTCCACTCGCCCGCGTGACCTCACCGTGCCCGGGCGTGACTTGCGGGGCGTGCACTTTGCCATGGACTACTTGAAGTCGGCGAACCTCGTCTGCGAAGGCGCGCTGGAGTCATCGCCGACAAGCGCCAGTGGCAAACGTGTCGCGATCATCGGGGGTGGCGACACCGGGGCCGACTGCCTCGGGACAGCCCACCGCCAGGGCGCCGTCTCGGTTACTCAGCTCGAGATCCTCTCCATGCCGGGCTCGGCGCGCGCGCCGGACAACCCGTGGCCCACCTGGCCGCTGATCCTTCGTACGACCTCCGCTCACGAGGAGGGAGGCGAGCGCCTCTTCTCCGTGGCCACGACCGAGCTGGTCGACGACGGGTGGGGCGCCGTGGGCGCGCTTCGCGCCGAGACGGTCGAGACCGCCACGGTCGACGGGCGCCCGGGCCTTGTGACGGTGCCTGAAACCGCGTTCGAGCTCGAGGTCGATCTCGTCCTGATCGCCATGGGCTTTCTCGGGCCGGAGGTCAACGGCTTGGTGGCCGAGCTCGGGCTCGGGCTCGACGCCCGTGGCAACCTCGCCGTCGATGAGTCTTTCGCGACATCTGTCCCGGGTGTGTACGCCTGCGGCGACATGGTGCGTGGCCAGAGCTTGATCGTTTGGGCGATAGCCGAGGGCCGTTCCGCGGCGGCGGGCGTGGATCTGTACCTCACGGGTCGCAACGACCTCCCCGCACCCATCGTGGCGGGACAGCTCGCGCTCAGATGAGCCCGCCACCACTGAGCTCACCAACCGCCCTCGACGGCGCCCGTCGCCGCAGGCCTAGCGCGCCGGCCGGGCCGTTGTCCCTGAGTTGGCCGCCATCCATTGCTCCAGGCGGCCTGGGCTCATCGGGCTCGCCACGTAGAAGCCTTGGAGAGCGTCGCAGCCGAGTGCAGTCAACTGCTCCATGACCGCGGCGGAGTCGACCCCCTCGGCTATGACTGAAAGGCGCAGGCTGTGGGCGAGGTCGACCACCGCATGGACGATCGCCTTTGCCGTGTCGTCACTCAAGAGCGGTTCGACGAAGGACTTGTCGATCTTGACCGCCGTGACGGGGAGGCGCTGCAGGTACGACAGCGAGGAATAGCCCGTACCGAAGTCGTCGAGGGAGATCCTCACGCCGTACTCGACGAGGGAGCGGAGGCTCCGCAGCGCTCCCTCGGGGTCGAACATGACCGCGCTCTCGGTGATCTCGAGCTCGACGGACTTCGGCGGGAGCCCCGAAACGCTGACGGCGGTCGTGACCGCGTCCATGAGCTCAGGGTCGTGCACCGTGGCGGCCGACAGGTTCACGGCCACCGGGATGAGGTGCCCAGCGCGATGCCAGCCGGCGCATTCGGACAACGCTTTCGCGAGCACCCAGTTGGTGATCTCGCGGATGATGCCTGTCTGCTCCGCGAGAGGAATGAAGGCGTCCGGAAGCAGCAGCCCACGGGTGGGGTGGTGCCAGCGCACGAGCGCCTCGGCGCCGGTGACCACCCTGGCCAGCGCGTCGATCTTGGGTTGGTAGTCGAGGCGGAGCTCGCCCTTGTCGACGGCGTCTGCCAGCTCGCCGGCGAGCGCGAGGCGCGAGGGGCTCGAGCGCTCGAGATCCTCACTGTAACGGCGTATGCCACGGCGCTCCGCCTTTGCCTGGTGCATCGCGACTTCCGCGCGCCGCAGCAGGGCTGGCACACCGAGGCTCGCGCCGTTCTCGTCGAGAGCGGCCTCCGCGACACCGACGCTGCCACGCAGGCGAAGCCGCACCCCGCCGACGACGATCGCCGGGGCAAGCGCACCAAGCAAGCGAGCGGCCATGGCATCGGCATCGGCCGGTTCCGGAACGCTCGAGACGACGACGGCGAACTCGTCCGCACCGAGACGGGCCACTATCTCGACCGGACTGCCGAGCTCGCCGAGGCGGCGCGCGACTTCGACGAGGACAAGGTCACCGAGGGCGTGTCCCAAGGTGTCGTTGATCTCCTTGAAGCGGTCGATGTCGAGCACGAGCACCGTGCGCTTCACGCCGCTGATCTCCGACAGCTTCGGCACCGCGATCGTGTGGCTGTGGTCGGCAAGCACGAGACGGTTGGGAAGGCCGGTCAGCGGGTCGCGCAGCGCCTGGTTTCTGATCGCGTCCTCAGCACGGCTCCGAGCCGCCGCTGCAGCAAGGACATTCGCGACGGCGACGACGAAGTTCACCTCTTCATCGCCGAACTTGCGCGGGCTCCGGCATCCGACGCCCACAACGCCGGCGGGGGAGTCCTGGCCCGGGATCGGCGCCTCGATCACGCTCATGGCCTCCGAGCGGGTCCAAAGCTCCGGGATCTCGAAGCGGGCCTCTCGAGCCAGGTCATCACAGACCACCGTTTCTTGGGTGACGAGTGCGAAGCTGACGGGCGACGACGTCGGATCGGTCGAGAGCAGCTCCGGCCCGGACGCACTGTGTCCGTGACTGGCGGTCAGGGTCACGAAGGCCGTGTCCGGCATCGCCTCGAACACGTGCACGAAGTCGACTTCCAGTTGCGCGGCGAGAAGGGTGACCGCGTCCTCGACCAGGTCGCGGTAGGCGAGCCCGACGAGTGCCCACCGACCGAGGTCAGCTAGCGCTGCCTGGCGTCCGGCGTTCGAGCGCAGACGTTCCTCGCGCTCACGGCGGGTCGTCACGTCCCGGAGCGTCACTATGAAGCCGTTCACCGCCTGGTCGTCGATCATGTTGTTGCCGATCGCCTCGACGGTTCGCCAGCTGCCGTCTGTGTGCGCGACGCGGAACTCGATCGACGGGGCGCTGCCTGGGTGCTCGGCCGCCTCGACGAAGTGGCGTCGCACGCGGTCGCGGTCGCCGGGGTGGACGAGAGACTCAAGCTGCAGCAGCTGGCCTTCGTCCCAGGCATCACCGAACAGACCGCGGGAGGCCGGGTTGGCGAACAGCAGCGCCCCGTCTCGTGCCATGACGATGATGACGTCCGACGCGTGCTCGACAAGAGCAGCCTGGCGGCGGGCGGCGTCGAGCACCAACCGCTCGGCGACGACGCGAGCCGAAACTTGCGCGTCATACGCCGCGGCGAGGCCGATCTGATCGGCGACATCTTGGAGAAGCGTCCGCTCGGCCGCAAGCACCACACCTCGCTCGGCCGGACGGCCGAGGAGCAGCGCCCCGAGAACCTTGGATCGTGCACGGACCGGGACGATGCACAAGGCCACCGGGCCGGAGGCCTCGAACTGGGCCAGCGTCTCGGGGTCGTCCCACTCGCCGATCTCTTTCCACGCCGCTTGCGGCACCTCAACTGGGGCTCCGGTCGAGACAACGCGGCCGAGCAGGCCGAGCGCGCTCGAGGGCCGGGCCCTTGCGAGTCCCCGGGCCAGCACGCAGTTGAGCGCTGGGTCCGGATCCGCGCTCGCGACAGCCCCGAGAAGCTCCCCGGCGTCATCGAGGAGCCAAAGGACCGCCGAACCGCCCAACGCCGTCGCGACGGCATGGGTCGCAACGCTTCCGAGTTGGCCGATCGAACCGGTGCTCGTCACCTGGGTGCTACCGGTGTTGAGCGCGTCGGCGACGGAGTCCAGGACGTGGATCATCGGGCTCTCGCCTCGCTCAGATTGAGAGGGAGGCGAGGACGACCCTTTCCGGTGCCCCACCGGCGACCTCCTCGGCCGTTCCCCGCGCGTGTACCAAGACTACCGAGGGGGCACCGGGGTGGGTGGGTTCTTCGTCGAAGCTTGGCGACCGCAAGACAGCCAGCACGTGAACGCCCGCCCTGGAGGCTCGGCACACGCCGGTATGACGGCCGGGCAGTCGCAAGCCACCCGCAACAACGCGGAGCGCGCAGATGCGTGGCACCATGCGAGAAAGGCCTCTCTTCGTGCGGTATGTCTTCCGGTACGGCAAGCAGGTCCACGCCTGAGCCACGTCCCGACCTTCGAGGGCGTAAGTTCGACAAGAACGTCCTGCGCGCCGGGCCGTCCAACGGCGAGCTCGAGATCGTCACGATCGAACGCGCCGGGCCGTGCCAGCAGCTGCCGAGACGAGCGGAGGCGACGTGAGCGACGAGACCCTGGAGGCCATCCGCTCAGAGCTCGACACTCTGGCCGAGCGGCTCGGCGATGCGGCCTACGACTCTCTGCGGGCCGAGCTCCGCCGCAGCGGCAAGCCTTCCAGGAGCGACCCGGACCTCGTGCGCGAGAAGTTGCTGTCCCGCGCCCGCAACGCCATCGCACGCGCCTCGTCGCTCGTGGCGCAGGCCGAACGCGTCGCCGAACCTGGCGGCGTCGAGGAAGGCGACGAGAGTGCCGGTGGCTGACCGTTCAGCTCGAAGACGGCCAGCGGTTGACGGTGTCGATGAGCATGCGGAGCCGGCCGTGCGAGCGGCGGTCGAACTCGAGCGCTAGACGCTTCAGATCGAGCTGGTCGCGGCCGGCGCGCTCGGGCGGCAACGGGCCCGTCCGCCAGATCCCCTTTGAGGTGCAGATGTCGGCGAACTCCCCGTTGAGCGCCGCCAGCTCCTGGTCGGTTGGCCCGCACCGGCAGCGTATGACCATCGTCGAGCCGACGAAGCGTCGCGACTGGTAGTTGCGGTAAAAGCTCAGGATCTCCCCGACGGCCACGCCGACATCGTCGGTGATGCGGTAGAGGGCCCCGTCGTCGCTGTCCACCAGGCCCCGGCGGGTCACCTCGCCCTTGAGGAACCGCTCGAGCCCCTCCCAGTAGGGATCGCCGGGAAGGTCGAGCAGGACGATCGGTGCGGGCTCCGCCTTGCCTGTCTGCTGCAAGGTGAGCAGCTCGAAGCATTCGTCCAGCGTTCCGAAGCCACCCGGCAGGACCGCGAAGGCAGCCGACTCCTTCATCAGCATGAGCTTGCGCGTGAAGAAGTACTTCATCTCGACGAGCCGGCCCTCGGCCGCGAGCTGGGGATGAGAGGCGGTCTCGAAGGGGAGCCGGATCTCGACGCCGAGGGACATGTCGAGCCCTGCACCGTCGGTTCCCGCAGCCATGATGCCTGGTCCGGCACCGGTGACCACAAGCCACTTCTCGTGCGCCATGCGCGCGGCGAGGTCGACGGCCTGGGCATAGAGCGGGTCTGACACCGCGGTACGCGCGGAGCCGAACATGGTCAGCTTGGGGATGCCCCGATAGGGTGCGAAGAGGTCGAACGCCCGCTGCATCTCGGCGAGCGCGGAGGCGGCGATCTTGAGGTCGAGCCGGCTGGCGTCGATGCCGCCAAGGGAGAGCCCCGTGAGGAGGATCTCCCGGAGCAGGTCGCGGTTGTCCCGAGCGCCGGAGAGCTCCAGCAGCTCGGCGACACGGCTCTCGATCTCCTCCTGCGGAGTGGCCGGCGATCCGGAGGCCATGGCTCAGCTGGCGGCGGGTAGGACCCGCTCGTAAAGCGTCGTGCGCTGCTCGAGGTGGCGCCCGACGGACCCGGCGAGGTCGCGGAAGTCGACCTCCTCCATCCGCTGGCCGTGCTTTGAGCCCGCGGCCCGGGAGATGTTCTCGTCCATCAGGGTTCCACCGAGATCGTTGCAACCCGAGGCGAGCAGTTGCTTGGCACCCTCGATACCGACCTTCACCCAGCTCGCCTGGATGTTGTCGATCCAGCCGTGATAGGCGATACGCCCCACCGCATGCATCAGGAGCGTCTCCCGGAACGTTGGGCCCCGGCGGGCCTTCTTCTGGAGATAGATCGGGGAGGCCATGTGCACGAACGGGAGGGGCACGAACTCGGTGAACCCCCCGGTCTCTTTCTGCAGGGCGCGCGTGCGCACGAGGTGCCGCGCCCAGTGACCGGGGTGCTCGACGGCTCCGAACATGATCGTGACGTTCGACCGCAAGCCGACGCTGTGCGCCACACGGTGCACCTCGAGCCACCGCTCGGTGTTGATCTTGTCCGGGCACAGGACCGCTCGGACCTCGTCGTCGAGGATCTCTGCCGCCGTGCCTGGCAAGGTGCGCAGCCCGGCATCCCGGAGCTGGACCAGATACGCATCCAGCGGCTCACCGAGCCGGCGCGCCCCTTCGTGGACCTCGAGTGCGGTGAAGGCATGGATGTGCATGCGCTCGGAACCCGCGCGGACTGCCTTCAGCACATCGAGGTAGTAGGTGCCGTCGAAGTCCGGGTGGATCCCACCTTGCAGGCAGACCTCGGTGGCGCCGGCCTGCTCCGCCTCGACGACACGGCGGGTGATCTCGCCGACCTCGAGCACGTAGGGGCTGCCACGAAGGTTCAGCGACAGCGGCCCTTTGGAGAACGCGCAGAACTTGCACTTGAACGTGCAGACGTTGGTGTAGTTGATGTTCCGGTTGACCACGAAGGTGACCACGTCGCCGACTGCTGATCGCCGGAGCTCGTCAGCGACCTCGGCGACCGCCACCACCTCCGGACCACGGGCCGCGAACAGCGTGACGATCTCGTCCTCGCCGACCTCCTGACCCGCGAGCACACCCGCCAGCACCTCGCCGACGGCTCCGCCGGCACTCGACCGTCGCCTGCCGGCGGGCGGGCCGGAGACACCGGGGCCACCGGGGCGGCGGGCCCTCGGCGGCCTCGAGACCGCCACCAGACGCGGCGGCTGCGCCTCACCGCCGGCGCACCAGTCCGAGTCCCGTGCGAGGTTCTCAGCGTCGGCATGGTCCATCACGGCGTGACGAAGCTCCTCGGCCACGAATCTCGCGTCGGCCCACTCGGGGTGGACCGCGAGACGGGGGGCCAGCACGTGCCCGCGCTGCTCAGTCACCCGTCGCAGGCGGTCGACCGCCGGCCAGGCGCGTTCGGGGTTCACGTGGTCGGCCGTCACCGGCGACACGCCGCCCCAGTCGTCGATGCCCGCGTCCAGCAGCGTCGAGAAGTCCTCAGTCAGGTTCGGGGGCGCCTGCAGATGCACCTCGGGTGGGAGCACGATCCGGGCGGCGGCGATCGACCACAGGTGCTCCTCGGCCGGGCATGGCGGCGCCGCGTGCATCGCCGTCGCGGGCTTGGGGAGGAAGTTCTGGACGATCACCTCCTGGACCTGACCGTGCCGGGCATGGCTGGAGGCGATCGCCCGCAGTGCCACGAGGCGGTCGGCCCGGGTCTCCCCGATGCCGACGAGGATGCCGGTCGTGAACGCGATCTGAAGCCGGCCGGCCGCCTCGAGGGTGGCCAACCGGCGGGCGGGCGTCTTGTCCGGTGACACGCGGTGGCACGCCAAGGACTGCGCGAGGGACTCGATCATCATCCCCTGGCTCACGGTCACCTTGCGTAGCTGGGCGAGCTCGCCGACCAACAGTGCCCCCGCGTTCGCATGCGCGAGGAGGCCCGTCTCGGCTGTGACGAGGCGGCAGCACTCTGCGAGGTAGTCGATGGTCGACGCAAAGCCGTGGTCCGCGAGCCATGCGGCTGCAATCGGGTAGCGGAGCTCCGGGCGTTCCCCGAGGGTGAAGAGGGCCTCGTGGCAGCCCGCCTCCGCACCGGCCCGGGCGATGGCCAGGACCTGCTCGGGGCTCAGGTACGCGGCTGCGAGGCGAGCGGGAGGCTTCGCGAAGGTGCAGTAGCCGCAGCGGTCCAGGCACAGCATGGTAAGTGGGATGAAGACCTTCGGAGAGAAGGTGATCCGCGTGCCGTAACGGCGGTCGCGGACGCGACGCGCCTCCGACAGCAGGTCTTCGAGAGGTGCCGCCAGCAGCTCGGCGTCGGTGAGATCCAGATGACCCCCCGATCTGAAGCGGTCCCCGGCACTGTGGGCGCCGCCGCGAGCGGCTCTGATGAGTTCGGCCATTGGTATCACCCTACCGAAGCGCTTCGGGGTCGCTCGCCGCCCGGTCGCAGAGCCAGACCACGCGATCGGCGTGCACTCGGGTCGCGGGGAGATCGTCGTGGTGGAGAACCCTCGACATTGCCTCATGCTTGTCAGCTCCCGCGACGGTGAACACCACGAGGCGAGCGCGTGCGATCCCGGCAAGGGTCAAGGTGAGGCGTTCATAGGGATTTCGGCCCGACGGGTCCACGTTTCGCTGGACCAGCCGCTCATCTGGGGCCTCGAGTGCCGCCGAGTTCGGGAACAGTGAGGCGGTGTGGCCGTCTGGGCCCAGCCCTAGATGCACGAGGTCGAGGTGGGGGCGAGCTGCGATCGTCGCTTGGTAGGCCACCGGCGGAGCACCACAGTCCATCGGGACAAATCGCGGACGTGGCCGGACGCGATCGACGAGCGCCTCTCGGATCATCAGCTGGTTCGCGTCCGGGTCGTCCGCCGGCACACAGCGCTCGTCACCCACGAGGCACTCGATACGAGCCCAGTCGAGGTCGCGTCGCAGGGCCAGCTGCTCGTAGCACGAGCGGGCGGTGGAGCCACCCGACAGCACGAGCCAAAACGGCTCGTCGTGCGCCCGGTTCGCATCCGCGAGCATCAAGCCGACCTGTTCGGCCACCAGGTCGGCAAAGGCGACAGGAACGTCTTCGACGACACGCAGCTCGCCGTCGGGAAGGCTCAGCACGCCGTCGGGCAACACTCAGGGATTCACCCACTCGTACCCGTCGGGCTCCAACAGCCGCGCCGCCTCCAGCGGGCCCCAGCTACCTGCCTCGTAGAGCGAGAGGTGGGGATACCCCTCTGCGAACGCCTCCTGGATCGGTTCGAGAAGCCGCCAGGCCTGCTCCACCTCGTCGGTGCGGATGAACAGCGTCGGGTCACCGGTCATCGCGTCGAGCAGGAGCCGCTCGTAGGCTTCGGGCGGATCTCCTCCGAATGCCTCCTTGTAGGAGAATTGCATCGCCACGGTGCCCACGCGGTAATCCTGACCAGGCACCTTGGCCCCAAATCGAAGGGTGATGCCCTCGTCGGGCTGGATGCGCAAGATGAGCGCGTTGGGCTGGAGACCTCGGACGAGTTGGCCGGCGAAGGGGAGGTGAGGGGGCCTCTGGAAGACCATCGCGACCTCGGTCGATCGCTTGGCCAACCGCTTGCCGGTACGGATGAAGACCGGGACGCCGGCCCAACGCCAGTTGTCGACGGTGAGGCGCATCGCGACGAACGTCTCGGTCGTGGACCGAGGATCGACGCCGTCCTCGTTCCGGTAGCCGGGTACGGCCTGGCCCTCGATCGTGCCCGGGAGGTACTGGGCGCGGACGACCGCTTTCTCCACCTCGTCGGCACGCGGAGCCATGATGGACCGCAGCAGCTTGACCTTCTCGTCTCGGATCGCGGTCGGGTCCATCGTTGCCGAGGGCTCCATCAAGGTGAGTGCCAGGACCTGCATGACGTGGTTCTGCACGATGTCGCGCAACGCGCCGGCGCTCTCGTAGAACGAGCCCCGGTGCTCGACACCGAGGGACTCGGCAACCGTGACGTGGACGTGGCCCACGTAGCGCCGATTCCATACCGGCTCGAAGATCGAATTCGCAAAACGGAGGGCCAGAACGTTCTGCACCGTCTCCTTGCCCATGTAATGGTCGATCCTGTAGATCTGATTCTCTTCGAAGGATTCGTGCAGGGTCTCGTCAAGTGCCATCGCCGTTTCGAGGTTCCGGCCGAAGGGCTTTTCGATCACGAGCCGCGCAAACTTGCCCCCGGGCCCAGGGTGGTTCAGCCCGTGGCGGGCAAGGCCCCGGGCAACCTCTCCGAAGAGGGCCGGGATGGTGGCGAGATAGAAGAGCCGGTTGCCTGCCGTGCCCCCGTCTCCGCTCGGGCTGTCGAGCTCGGCAAGGATCTCCAAGATCCTTTCGAAAGTCGCGTCGTCGTCGTAGTTGCCGCTCACGTAGCGGAATCGGCTCGCGAACCCGGCCCAGGCCGGCTTGGCGTCAGGGACGGCCTTGAGGCAGTGATCCCGGAACTCGTCGTCGGACCATTTGGTCCTGGCGACGCCGATGAGCCCGGTGCCCCCTGCCAGCGACCCCTTGTCCGCCAGCGACGCGAGGGCCGGCAACAGCTTGCGCGCGGTCAGATCGCCCGACGCACCGAACATCACCAGTGAGAGCGGCGGAGTCTTGGCCTGAGCGAGGCGCGCGGTCATGAGGACGCCTTTGTGTCGGCGCGGATCACCGCGTGGCCCCCGAACTGGTTCCGCAAGGCGGCCAGCAACCGAAGGCCATAGGAGTTGTCCTCGCGGCTCTCGTAGCGCCGGAAGAGCGAGGCGGCGATGACCGGCACCGGTACGTCGCGCTCGAGCGCCGCCTCGAGGGTCCAGCGTCCCTCCCCGGAGTCGACGACGAACGGCTCGATGTCCTCCAGACCGGCCCCAGGTCTGAGCGCGAGCTCTGCGAGCTCGAGCAGCCATGACCTGACCACCGATCCATATCTCCAGATCGCAGCGATCTCGTGCAGGTCGAGGTCGTACTCGTCGGCCTTGGACAAGATCTCGAAGCCTTCGGCATAGGCCTCCATGAGCCCGTACTCGATGCCGTTGTGCACCATCTTCACGAAGTGGCCCGCACCGACCGGGCCGACGTGGGCGTAGCCACCCTCGGGTGCCAGAGCCAGGAAGACCGGTTCCGCGATCGCAACGGCCTCACGGCTGCCACCAACCATGAGGCAGTAGCCGTTCTCGAGGCCCCAGACACCACCAGAAGTACCTGCGTCCACGAAGTGAACGCCGCGCTCGGCAAGTAGTGTGGCGTACGGAACGGCGTCCTTGAAGTTCGAGTTGCCGCCGTCGATCACCAGGTCACCCGCCTCGAAATGCTGACCCAACGACGCGACGGTCTCCTCTGTCGGCTTGCCGGAGGGCACCATTACCCAGGCAACTCGGGGCGCTGAGAGCTTCGCGGCCAGCTCCTCCAGGCTCGAGGCCGTGTCCGCTCCGTAGGCAGCGACTGCTGCTCGCGCGTCGGTTCCGAGGTCGAAGCCGACCACCTCGTGACCCTTGTCGATCAGTCGCCGGGTCATGTTTGCGCCCATCTTCCCCAGGCCGACCATGCCGATCCTCATCGTTGCGTTCCTTCCTCGCCTTGGCTGCCTGGCAGCTGCGGACTATCCGATCTCGGTCAGCTCGTCGAGCTCGATGCGGATCACGCGCCTGTTGTGGGCCACGAGGCTCTCGTGGTCGCCGATCGACTGCGCGTCGATCAGGGTCGGGAAGTCGTAGGGCTCACCGGGGACCGCGAGCTCCGCGGATGGCGTCGAGCGGACCAGCTGGACCGCGATGATGCTGTTCGGGCCGCCCTTGTGGAGCTGTCCGGTCGAGTGCAGGAATCGCGGCCCGTAGCCGGCGGTCACGGCCAGCTGATCGTTCGCGTCGCGCACTCGGCGGCGGAGCGCCTCGAGCTGGTCGTCCTGGCCGTAGGGGAGGTAGGCCTGCAGAGACACGTAGTCGCGCGGGCGGACCTGTGCGGCGACGAGGGCCATCATGTCCTCAGGTGCGGAGGACTCCAGTGACGGCAGCGGCAGGGCGCTGAGCACTCTCAGGGTGTTCGCCTTCGACTCGGCGACATTGGGCTCGTCGAAGGGATCGATCCCCAGGGCGTGCCCGGCGATCGCGACAGCCAGCTCGAAACGGAAGAATTCCGCTCCGAGGCCTCCGGGCCCGTCTATCGCGACGCCGAGGACGTGCCGGTCGTCACCACCCTCCTCCTCGGTCGTCGGCACAGGCACGCAGCCGCCACCCTGCTTGCCTGTCGATTCGGCGATGAGCTGCTCGACCCACAGGCCGAACGAGCGGATCTGCTCGCCCACGACGATGGTGGTCTTGTCGCGCCCGGCCAGGGCCGCCTGGCCCATGTCCGCCCCGAGCGCCACGGCCTCCTCCCGGTCGGCGTCGAGAGCACGCTCGCACAACTCGGCGACGTCGTAGCCCATCAACGCTGCCGGGACCAGGCCGAACAACGACAACACCGAGTACCGGCCGCCGATGTCGGGCTGGTTCTCGAAGACATGCCGGATGCCGAGCTCGCCTGCCTGAAGGCCAAGAGGGGTGCCGGGATCGGTGACGACCGCGTAACGGGCGGGATCGGCCACACGGCTGCGGGCATAGGAGAAGAGCACGTTCGCTTCGAGGGTCGTGCCGGATTTCGAGGACACGATGATGAAGGCGTCCTCAAGCGGCAGGGCCGCGACCGTCGAGGGGTCAGTGGTGTCGCAGACGACCACGCGGCGGCCCGACCAGTCGCCGAGCTGGTCCCTGACCGCGGCGAGGACCGCCGGGCCAAGCGACGAGCCGCCCATGCCGAGCAACACGATCGTGTCCTGATCGACGCTGGCGGCAAAACTCCTCAACACCCGCGCCTGGTCGAGCATCCGCCGTGGCATGTCGAGCCATCCAAGACGGTTCGCAGCGACGTTGCCGTCGGGCCACAGAGTGTGGTCGCGCGCCTCCAGCCGGCGCAGGATCTCCGAGCTCAACGGAGCGTCCCTAGCGCGTCCGCCTTCTCCTGCAGCTTGGCGAGGACGTCGTCGAAGGAAGCGGCGAAGGCGGCGACGCCCTCGGTCTCGAGCACCGCGGCGACGTCCGCGATGTCGATCCCGCACTCGGCCAGCCTCTCGAAGGCCGACTCGCCCGCGGCAAGGTCGGCCTCGCTGATCGGCACGACGCTTCCGTGATCGAGGTAGAGCTCGACCGTCTCCTCCGGCATCGTGTTGACGGTGTTGGGGGCAACAAGGGTGTCGACGTAGGCGAGGTCCGCATAGGCGGGGTTCTTCGTGGAAGTGGAAGCCCACAGCGGGCGCTGTGGCCTGGCGCCCGCCCTTTGGAGCGCCTCCCACCGGGGACCCGAGAACATCTCGAGGTAGAGCCGGTACGCGAGCCGAGCCTGGGCGACCGCGGCCGTGCCGAGCGACGCGAGAGCAAGCGTCGCGGTGGAAGAGCCCGGTTTGTCCCTGGCGATCTGCTCCAGGCGGCGGTCGGTCTCGGTGTCCACGCGGCTGACGAAGAACGACGCCAC
Organism: Acidimicrobiaceae bacterium; assembly: GCA_003139355.1. Classification (GTDB taxonomy): domain Bacteria; phylum Actinomycetota; class Acidimicrobiia; order Acidimicrobiales; family Bog-793; genus Fen-455. The sequence goes on from PLIM01000063.1 coordinate 75,935, forward strand.
CGAGGCAACCTTGGAGGCGTCGCCTCCGTGGCCCAGGAGCTTCTCCAGGCCTTTGAGGTAGGCCTCGATGACCTCGAGGTAGCGATCGAGGGAGAAGATCAAGGTCACATTGATGCTGCGGCCTTCGGCGATCATCGACTCGATTGCACCGAGACCTTCCCGCGTGGCAGGGATCTTCACCAACAGGTTCGGCTGATCGACGCGCTCATGCAACTGCCTTGCGGACTCGATCGTGCCGTCGGTGTCGTGGGCGAGACGCGGTGAGACCTCGATGGACACGAAACCGTCCCCGCCGTCGCTCTGGTCGTACACCCGCCCGAGCACGCCGAGCGCCCCTTCGACATCGGCGATCACGAGGTCCCAGTAGGCTTCCTCGACGGTCCGGCCACCGGCAAGGGCCGCCGCCAACGCCTCGTCGTAGTCGTCGCCCGCCTCGATCGCCTTTGCCATGATCGTCGGGTTGGAGGTGAGTCCCCGCACGCCGGAGGAGACGAGCTCGGCCAGATGGCCCGAGGTCAGGTAAGAGCGCTTCAGGTTGTCGAGCCAGGGGCTCTGGCCGGCGCGGTTGTAGAGGTCGTGCAGTCTCGTCATGGCTCTCCCGTCTGTCGCGCCCGAGTCCCGAGCAGCTCGCGGGCCTTCTGGGCGACGTGATCGGCCGTGAAGCCGAACTTCTCCATGTTCACCGGCCCCGGCGCCGAGGCACCGAAGCGGTCGATCGCCACCGTCGCGTCCGCGTAGCGCTCCCAGCCGAAGGACGCTGCCGCCTCGACAGCGAGCCGCAGGATGGCGGAGGGCAGGACATCGTCGCGGTACGCGGCTTGCTGTTCGGCAAACAGGTCCCAGCTGGGAAAGGATACGACTCGGGCAACGATGCCCTCGGGCTCGAGGAGTCGTGCCGCCCCGAGGCAGTACTGGACCTCGCTGCCGGTCCCGATCAGCACGATGTCGGGTGCCGTGCTGTCGTCGCGTCCTGGCACGAGGACGTAGGCGCCGTGACCGACCCCTTCGGCTGCAAGACCGCTCGTCTCCGCGAGAACGGGAAGATCCTGGCGGCTGAGCAGCAACGCCGTCGGCCCGTCGTAGTCCACGGCGATCCTCCACGCCGCCGCAGTCTCGTTGGCGTCCGCGGGGCGGATCACACGTAGGCCCGGCATTGCCCGCAACGACGCAAGCTGCTCGATGGGCTGGTGGGTCGGGCCATCTTGGCCCAGGCCGACCGAGTCGTGGGTGAAGAAGTAGACGACATGGGCCCTTGAGAGTGCCGCGAGGCGGACCGACGGGCGGGCATAGTCGCTGAAGACGAAGAACGTGCCGCCGACAGGCAGCACGCCGCCGTGCAGCGCCATCCCGTTCATCGCGGCGGCCATGGCGTGCTCGCGGATGCCGAAGTGCACCTGCATCCCCCCAGGATGCGCGTGGGACTGGGCCTCGACGCCGGTCCCGAGGTCGACGCCGGTGTTGCCCGTGAGGTCACCGGCACCGGCGACCAGGCCCGGGATCCGCTCTCTGGTCGCTGTCAGGCACTTGTTGATGGCTTTGCGCGTGGCCAGCTTGGTGCCGGCCTCGAAGGACGGGAGGCTGTCGGCCCATCCGCGCAGACCCCGGCCGCGAAGGCAGGCCTCGAACCTGTCCCGGTCCTCGCCTGACACCTCTTGGCGCTCCTCCCAGGCCTCGCGCGCCGCTCGGCCGCGTCGGGCACACTCCCGGTAGAACGCAGGAACCTCCTCTGGAACATAGAACTCCTGGTCCTGAGGCAGACCGAGAAGCGCCTTGGTGAGGCGCACCTCCTCAGCACCAAAGGGGTCCCCGTGCGCCTCCTTGGTGTCGGTGAGATGCGGCGAGGGCCAGCCGATGTGGCTGCGGAGCACCAACAGCGACGGGCGGTCCACTTCGACGATGCCGCGACGCAGGCCAGCCTCGAGGGCGTCCAGGTCGTTCGCCACCTCGCCCAGGCGTTCCACGTGCCACCCGTAGGCCTCGAAGCGCTTCACGACGTCGTCTGAGCACGCGAGGTCGGTCGGCCCGTCGATTGTGATGTGGTTGTCGTCGAAGACGTACACAAGACGGCCCAGCCCGAGATGGCCTGCGAGCGAGGCGGCTTCGTGGCTCACGCCCTCCATCAGGTCCCCGTCGCCGCAGATCACGAAGATGTGGTGATCGATCGCCTCAGGCCCGAAGTGCGCACGCAGGAATCGCTCGGCGATGGCCATGCCGACCCCGTTGGCGAATCCCTGGCCAAGCGGCCCGGTTGTGACCTCGACCCCGGCAGTGCCATGGACCTCCGGGTGACCTGGGGTGAGGGATCCCCACTGACGGAACTGCTCGATGTCTTGCAGACCGAGCCCGTAGTCATTGAGGAACAACATGGAGTACAGCAGGATCGACGCGTGCCCGTTGGACAGGATGAACCGGTCGCGGTCGGGCCAGTCGGGCCTGCCCGGGTCGTGACGCATCACTCGGGAGAACAGGACGTGGGCCAGCGGAGCCAGTGCCATCGCCGTGCCCGGGTGACCGCTGCTCGCAGCTTGGGGGGCGTCCATCGCGAGGCCGCGGACGACATTTACGCACAGCTGTTCCACTTCCGATTCGGACATTGAGCCCAAGACTACGCGCGGCGGGCCGGTCACCGTGTAAGCGGGCCGTAGAGGGCGACGACCTCGAAACCAAACGGGTCCCGGTGAACCGCAGCGTGGGTCATCTGCACCCGGGGGCCATCGTGACGGGCATCAGTGGGTACCTACCGTCTGGTAGGTAGGCTTGGAGGATGCCGAGCCCACCTGAGCCGGGCGCGGCCGAGGCAGGAACGGGGGAGTCCCACCCCGTGCTCCCCGCGCACCTTGCACGCCAGCCTGGGGTCCCGACGCGCCAGGCGATCCTGGACGCCGCCCTGTGGTGTTTCGCTGAGCACGGTTTCGAGGGGACCTCGCTCAATGACATCGCCGAGCTTGTCGGCATCAGGCGTCCGAGCCTGCTGCATCATTTCTCCTCCAAAGAGGCCCTGTATCGCGAGGTGATCGAGGCTTGGTTCTCTGACTGGCTCGTTCGGGTGGCCGAGGCAACCGACCAGCCACGGGACGGGTGGGAGCAGGTGGACCGGGTTCTGACGACAGGCTTCCGCTTCTTCGCCGAGAGCCCCGAATTCGTTCGCCTGGTTCGCCGCGAAGCGCTCGAAGGCGGCGGTTTGATGGCCAGCGAGCTCGGTGTCGCGCTCCGTCCCATGCTCGAACGGGCCGTCGCCTTCTTCGAGCGTGAGATGTCCGCCGGCCGGTTCCGCTCCCACGACGCCGAGCAGCTCGTGCTCACCGGCTACGGAGCGCTGCTGACGTATTTCAGCGACGTCCCGTTCCTGGAGGCCCTGCTCGAGACCGACCCGCTCGGACCGCTCGAACTGGATCGACGCCTTCAACACCTGCGCGCGTTCTTCCGGGCCGCGTTGGAGCCGTGACTGCGTCACCACCGGCCTTCAGATCGCTCCTGAGGGTGATCTCAGCCGGCGAGCCAAGCTCGACCCCCTGATCGCGCCCGGAAATTGGCCGAAGCGCGCCTCGCGGACACCCGGGTACTAGCGGCGGGCCGGTTGGGCCGATAACCTGCGGTTTCATGTCGGGAAAAGGTGACGGCAAGCACGCCAATCCGCTCGGGGAGGGAGCCAAGCTGTTCGACCTCCTTCGTCGTTACGTGATCCAGGAGACGGTCACTCCCATCCGGGCCATCGGGCGGACCCTTCTCTTCGGGTCCGTCGCGGCGATCTTTCTGGGCATCGGCACCGTTCTGCTGCTGGTCGGGGTCCTCCGCGTGCTGCAGACCGAGACGGGGGCGGCCTTCGCAGGCTCGTGGTCCTGGGTGCCTTATCCGATCACGGCAATCCTCGGTCTGGTCTTGGTGGGCGGCTTTGGGCTCGTGCTCCTGCGCTCTCGCGGCAGGGCCGCCGACAAGTAGGGGTAGGACGATGAAGCGATCGGAGGCAGGGTGATGACGATCCGCCTGGTCCGACAGTTGCTGCTGGCGCCTGACGACTCGGGGCCCGTGAAGCTGTCGGACGTGGAGAAGAAGCTGCGCGAGCTCGGCAGTAGCGCTGGGTCCTTGGCGAGCGATGCCGCCCCCCCGACCATCGGTGCCGTCGTGGTTGCCGGAGTGATCGCTGTAGCGGCCGTCTACCTGCTCGGCCGCCGGCGTGGTCGCCGTCGGGCGTCGGTACTCGAGATCCGTCGCATCTGACGGTGCACAGCTGGAAGCGGGGCATCGGTGGGTAGCTTCCTCGATCGTTGGGCACGCCGGCTGGTACGGCGCGGAGTCCGATCGGGTCTGATCGAGGGCAGCAATCTCTGGCTCTCGATCGCTGCGATCGCGTGGCTCCTGCGGTTCCTGTTGCGGCGGCCGCCGGCCCAGGTGAGCGTCGAGCGGCTCCGTCTCGGGGAGTCGGTGATCGTCAGCCACGTCCCGGCTCCTCCTCGCGGCAGACGCGCAAAGAAGAAGGCGGTCCGCGAAGCCGCGAAGCTCGAGCAGCGCCAGGCCAAGCAACAGGCCAAGCGTGAAGCGAGCCGCCGCTATGTCCGCGCGATGGCCAAGGCCGCCAACCCACAGACAGCCAGAGAGGCCGAGCAGGCACGCAAACAGGCCCGTTCCTGCAAGGCCGGGTGGCCGTGCCGCGGCGGCCAGTCGGCTGGACGTGGTCGCTCGGAAGGGGATGCCGAGGAGCCAGTGTGAGCGCGGAGACGCCTCCGGCACGAAGCCGCACGCTGGTCGCGGGTGAGCGGGTTCTCCTTGTCGACCGGAAGGACCGCCGGTATCTGGTCACACTTCATCCGGGCCGGTCGTTCCAGTCCCACGTGGGCGTGATCGAGCACGACAGTGTGATCGGCAGGTCCGAGGGCGAGCAGGTCGAGGCCCGTCAGCGCGACGGCCGCGTCACGAACGCCGCGCGGTATCTCGTGTTGCGCCCAACGCTCGCGGATGCCGTGATCGGAATGCCGCGTGGCGCGCAGGTCATCTACCCGAAGGACCTCGGGGCGATCCTGATCGCTGCGGACATATTCCCGGGCGCGCGTGTGCTCGAAGCCGGCGTCGGCTCGGGGGCACTCTCGATGGCGATGCTGCGCGCGGGCGCGGTGATCACCGGTTATGAGCTGAGAGCCGATTTCGCCGAACGGGCACGGGCGAATGTGGCGGCGTTCCTCGGTCCAGACCAGCCCTATTCAGTGCTTGAACGCGACGTGTACCTGGGGATCGCCACCGACGGCCTCGACCGGGTCGTGCTGGACCTCCCCGAACCGTGGCAGGTCGTGACCCATGCTGAGCGGGCGCTCGCGCCCGGTGGGATCCTCCTGGCCTACCTGCCGACGATCAACCAGACCGCGGAGCTGCGCGGCGCTCTGCAGCAAAGCGGATTCGCCATGGCAGAGACCTTCGAGATCCTGCGGCGCACCTGGCACATCGAGGGTCGGTCGGTCCGGCCCGACCACCGGATGGTCGCGCACACCGGCTTCATCACCTCCGCACGCCTGCTGGCGGCGTGAGCCCGCCTGCCACACGCCACGCGGCGGCCCGGGGCCAGACAGCCGCCCCTTGGCGGCGCCTGCCGCCCGTCACTCGGAGACGATGAAGATGCACTCCCCCGGGCACTCCTCGGCGGCTTCAGTGACGGCGTCTTCGAGATCAGAGGCCACTGTCGCCGTCTGAGAGGAGCCACCGGGCTCGTTCAAGACCGTGTCGCCTTGCTTCACATAAGCCAAGCCGTCGTCGAGGAGGGTGAACACGGCGGGACAGATCTCCTCGCAGAGGCCGTCTCCCGTGCAGAGGTCCTGGTCAATCCACACCCTCATCAGCCACTCATCTCCTCGGAACGCTTGGCAGTGCTTGGCCGGGACGGCCACGACCGTTCCCTTGTCGTGAGCCAAGTCTAGGGTCCCCGCCGACTGACGTGGCGCGAGGCAAACGAGGTTCGGGTGCGGTGTCAAACGCGTGCAAGGCCGGTGTAGGGTCCCGACGCAGGCGTCGGGCACGCCGTGTGAGGAGGTGGTCACGCCAATGGAAGGCGACGGGCACGCCGGAATCCCGGCAGATGACGACGAGCAAGAGGAGCTGCACCGCCGGGCCGAGCAGGCCGAGGACGAGATCACCGAGCTCCGGCGCCGACTCCAAGAAGCGCCCGGGCGGGTGCGCACGCTCGAGGAGAGGTTGCTCGAGACAAAGGGCCAGCTCGCACATGCGGTGTCCCAGAACGAGAAGTTGACCTTCACGCTCCAACAGGCCAAAGAGCACATTGCCGCGCTACGCGAGGAAGTGGACAAGCTCACCCAGCCGCCGTCCGCGTACGGCACCTACCTGAACGGAAACGACGACGGGACTGTCGACGTGTTCGCGAGCGGGCGCAAGATGCGTGTCGCGATTCACCCTGGCCTCGAGGGCGAGGAGCTCCGCAAGGGACAGGAGGTCGTCCTGAACGAGTCTCTCAATGTTGTGCTCGCCCGAGACCCGGAGTTGGGCGGCGAGGTCGTCTCGGTGCTCGAGGTGCTCGAGGACGGTCGCCGGGTCCTGATCGTCGGCCGGGCCGACGAGGAGCAGGTGGCCGAGATCTCCGAGTACCTCGCCGGTGTCAAGCTGCGAGCGGGCGACTCGCTGCTCTTGGATCCGCGCACGATGCTGCTCTACGAGAAGCTGCCGCGGCCCGGGCTCGAAGAAGTCGTGCTCGAAGAGGTGCCGGACGTCACCTACGCCGACATCGGAGGGCTCGACAGCCAGATCGAGGCGATCACCGACGCAGTGGAGCTCCCGTACCTGCATAGGGAGCTCTTCGCGGAGTATCGCCTGCAAGCGCCGAAAGGGGTCCTGCTCTACGGGCCTCCAGGCTGCGGGAAGACCCTTATCGCCAAGGCAGTGGCGAACTCGCTTGCCAAGAAGGTCGCCGAGCACACTGGTAACGCACGGGTTACCAGCTACTTCCTCAACATCAAGGGTCCTGAGCTGCTGAACAAGTACGTGGGAGAGACCGAACGCCAAATCCGGCTCGTCTTCCAGCGTGCCAGGGAGAAGGCCGAGGAGGGAGTGCCAGTCATCGTCTTCTTCGACGAGATGGACTCGCTGTTCCGCACTCGGGGCAGTGGAATCTCCTCTGACATGGAGTCGACGGTCGTCCCCCAGCTCCTGGCCGAGATCGATGGGGTCGAGGCACTACGCAACGTCATCGTGATCGGGGCCTCGAACCGTGAGGATCTGATCGACCCGGCGATCCTGCGCCCTGGGCGCCTCGACGTGAAGATCAAGATCGAGAGGCCCGACGAGAGCGCAGCCCAGCAGGTCTTCGCCCGGTACCTCACCAACGAGCTGCCGCTCGACGCCGCCGATGTGACCATGCTCGGCGGTGGCGACCCGGACAAGGCAGTCGCCGTCATGATCGAGCAGACGGTGACCGAGATGTACCGAGCCGACGACGAGAACCGCTTCCTCGAGGTCACCTACCAGAACGGTGACAAGGAGACGCTGTACTTCAAGGACTTCTCGTCCGGGGCGATGATCGAGAACATCGTCCGACGAGCCAAGAAGCTCGCGATCAAGCGCGCGATCTCCAGGGAGGGCCGTGGCATCCGCCTTGCCGACATGATCGAGTCGATCAGGCAGGAGTACAAGGAGAACGAGGACCTGCCGAACACGACGAACCCAGATGACTGGGCGAAGATCTCAGGCAAGAAGGGTGAGCGGATCGTCTACGTCCGCACGCTCATGGGCCAGGGCGGGGAGGAGCGCGGCGGACGCTCGATCGAGCGGGTCGGAACCGGACAATATCTCTGAACCTCCGGGCGGGGACCAGCGTCGGTGCTGCGGCCGGCTCAGGGCAGTGCGGTAGCGTCCGAGCGTGGCGATGACCAAGGTCTGCGGGATCGAGACCGAGTACGGGGTGCAGGTGTACACCACGGGCGGCATCAGCCCGACGACCGCGTCTTCGCTCCTGATCAACGCGTACGTCGCTGAGCTCGACCGCAGGGTCGGGTGGGACTTCGAGGACGAGTCGCCTGGTCGTGACGCTCGTGGCGATGCCCGCGAGGGCTCGATGCCCCCGGATGTCGAGACCCACCTCGTCAACGCCGTGCTCACCAACGGTGCCCGCTACTACGTCGACCACGCTCATCCTGAGTACTCGACTCCCGAGTGCTCGAACGCGCTCGAGGTTGTCGTCCACGACCGTGCCGGGGAGCTGATCCTGAGGCGCTCCATGGAAGCCGCCAACCGTCTCCTGCCTGCGGGCGACGAGATCGTCATCTACAAGAACAACTCCGACGGCAAGGGCAACTCCTACGGCTGTCACGAGAACTACCTCCTCGACAGGGCCGTCCCTTTCTCCAGGATCGTCCACGAGCTGACTCCGCACCTGGTGTCCCGTCAGATCTACACCGGAGCCGGGAAGATCGGCGAGGAGGTCCCCCACGGCGGCGACGTACCGCCATTCCAGCTCAGTCAGCGGGCCGATTTCTTCGAGGAGGAGGTTGGCCTCGAGACCACGCTCAAGCGACCGATCATCAACACCCGCGACGAACCACATGCCGATCCGCACAAGTACCGTCGGCTTCACGTGATCGTCGGTGACGCGAACCTGGCCGAGATCGCCACCTTCCTCAAGTTAGGTGTCACTGCGCTCGTGCTGGCGATGATCGAGGACGCCTTCCACGCCAGTCGAGACCTCAGGCTGGCAGCACCCGTAGCGGCGATCCGCTCGGTGTCGCGCGACACCACGATGCGTACCACGGTGGAGCTCGCCTCGGGCGACACCTTGACCGCGCTCGAGTTGCAGTGGGAGCTCTACGACCTTGCTCGCAAGTACACCGCCGAACGCGGCTTTGAGGCACTCGGGAACGAGGACGTAGCTCGCCGTGTGCTGGATCGCTGGGAAACGGTACTTCAAGGCCTCGAGAGCGATCCGCAGTCCTTGGCGAGCCAGCTCGACTGGGTCGCCAAGCTCCGGCTGGTCGAGGCCTATCGTGAGCGTCATCGCCTCGAATGGGACGACTCGAGACTGGCTGCGCTCGACCTCCAGTACCACGACCTACGCCCTTCCAAGTCGCTGTTTGCACGGCTCGCGATGGAGAGGCTCACCGACGACGAGGAGGTGGCCCGCGCAACCGTCGAGCCGCCGGCAACTACGCGGGCCTATTTCCGCGGCCGCTGCCTCGAGCGTTTCTCGTCGGCGATCGTCGCTGCCAACTGGGACTCGGTGCTGTTCGACATCGGGGAGGACACGCTGCGTCGTGTGCCGATGATGGAGCCGCTGCGAGGCACGGCGCTCCATGTCGATACGCTCTTGGAGGGATGCGACACTCCGGCAGAGCTACTTAGGCGATTGGGCTCATAAGGAACGGTGATGGCAGAGCGCGAGCTGAAGAAGCGACCGACGACGAGCCGGGAAGTGACCGCGGCCGAAGGTGAGGCGCCGGCAACGACCGAGCGACGGGACCGGCTGAAGGCCGAGATCGACGACCTGCTCGACGAGATCGACGAGGTCCTTGAGAGCAACGCGGAGGAGTTCGTCCGCAACTACGTCCAAAAGGGCGGCGAATGAGCAGGCGCGGGTCCCACCGGAGCTGGTGTTCATGAGCCTGCCTCTTTTTCCTTCCGGCAGCGATCCGGGGCCAAGCTTCACTGAGCTGCTCCGCCGGACGCGCTTTGCAGGAGCGCAGATTCCCCCCGGAACGGTGTCGGAGGTGGTCAGCGCGGCTGGGCGCCAGACTCCCGGGTTCGCGGTGGCGCCGATTTCTGGAGTGACTCATGGCACGACGGTTGTGGCGCTCCGCTACGACAACGGCGTAGTAGTGGCGGGCGACCGGCGCGCGACCGAAGGCAACATGATCGCGCACCGCAGCATCGAGAAGGTCTTCCCAGCGGACCGGCACTCGGCAGTCGCCATTGCTGGCGCCGCAGGCAGTGCCTCCGAGATGGTGCGACTCTTCCAGACCCAGCTCGAGCATTATGAGAAGGTCGAAGGCACGTGTCTGAGCCTCGAAGGCAAGGCGAACCAGCTGGGACAGATGGTCAGTGCGAACCTGCAGATGGCGATGCAAGGCCTTGTCGTCATACCGTTGTTCGCGGGCTACGACCTGCGCTTGAAGAGGGGACGGATCTTCACCTACGACGTCACCGGAGGCCGCTTCGAGGAGACCGACTTCCACGCGACCGGGTCCGGCGGCCGCGACGCCAAGAACACCGTCAAGCTCGGATACCGCGAACGCCTTGGACGCGACGAGGCAGTCGAGCTTGCGGTGACCGCCTTGTACGAAGCGGCCGACGAGGACACGGCCACGGGTGGTCCGGACCCCGTCCGCGGCATCTACCCGGTGGTTGCGACCGTCGACGCCGAAGGCTACCGCCGCCTCGAGGACACCGAGGTCGCTGAGCGCTTCCGCAACGTCCTGGAGAGGCGCCGCGAGCGGGCCGATGGAGGCGCGTCCTGATGACGATGCCCTACTACGTAGCCCCCGAACAGGTAATGAAGGACCGCGCGGAATACGCTCAGAAGGGGATCGCCAGGGGTCGCGCGCTTGTGGGGACCACCTATGACCTGGGTGTGCTCATCGTGGCCGAGAACCCTTCGAGCACCCTTCACAAGATCAGCGAGATCTATGACCGAGTCGCATTCGCCGGAGTGGGCCGCTACAACGAATTCGACCAGTTGCGGGTCGCAGGCGTGCGCCACGCCGACACCAAGGGCTACGCCTACTCGCGAGAAGACGTGGACGCGCGCTCGCTCGCGAACGTGTACGCGCAGTACCTCGGCCAGGTGTTCACCCACGAGATGAAGCCCCTCGAGGTCGAGATCCTCGTTGCGGAGCTTGATCCGCTCGGTGACGCGCACCAGCTCTTCCACATCGCCTACGACGGCACTGTGGCAGACGAACAACGCTTCACGGTGCTCGGCGGCGAGGCGGACGCGGTCGCGCATCGCATGGCGGCGAGATTCCGTCACGGTTGGACCCTCGGCGAGGCAGTCCTGGCGTGCGTGGCAAGCCTGTCTGGCCCGGCCCGAACGCTGCGCGCCGACGATCTCGAGATCGCGGTGCTGGAACACGGGCCTTGGCGCAGGACCTTCCGGCGTGTCGACGATCACGAGGTGACCGAGCTACTGAAGGATGGCGAGCCGTTCGAGCAAGCAGCGTCGTCAGCTGCCGAAGGCGAGCCGGCGGCGGGCTCCTTGGACCCGTCAGGCGACAAGACGGGAGATGTGACCACGGGCGACGCCCAGCTGGACTGAGGGCGCACAGCGACGGCGCATGAGAGGCCAGGCGCGGACCCGGTCGGAGGGCTCACAGGCTGGCACGGCTGTACCTGTTCAGTGAAAAGCCGCGATGACACCGACCACCAGGACGAGCCCGACCATGGCGAGAACGAGAACCGTCCGGGCACGGCGGGAACGGCCGGCGTCGGGGAGATCCATCGGAGGAAGATCGAGCATGCCTGCATCCTGGGGACCCAGGTCGGCGTAGCGCTCGTCGAAGACCGCGTCGACCGCATCGCCGAGCAGGAGCGCCCGGGCCAGCTCGAGTTGGTCTGCGTGGACGAACACCTCGACGTTCGCCGGTAGGGGATAGGGGCCGTCGCTAAGGCCCCGTAGCTCGACCGGGATCGCTTCCGATCCAAGGCGTGCTGCGAGCACGTGGCCGTGAAAGGAACCCACGACGGTGGTCAAGTGGACCATGCGGTCGGATGGCGGCATCCGCTTCGAGGCTACCGTGGACTTCGGTGGAACGCAGGATCTTCGGGCTCGAAAACGAATACGGCGTCACCTGCACCCTGCGCGGCCAGCGTCGGCTGAGCCCAGACGAGGTGGCCCGCTATCTCTTCCGGCGCGTCGTGAGCTGGGGACGTTCGAGCAACGTCTTTCTCGAGAACGGGGCGAGACTGTACCTCGACGTAGGTAGCCATCCCGAGTACGCGACTCCGGAATGCGACTCGATCGAGGACCTCGTCGCGCACGACAAGGCAGGTGAGCGGATTCTCGAAGGTTTGATCGCCTCAGCCGAGAGCCGGTTGGACGACGAGGGCATCCGCGGCGTGATCTACCTGTTCAAGAACAACACCGACTCCGCGGGCAATTCCTACGGGTGCCACGAGAATTACCTCACCAGCCGCCGGGACGACTTCTCGCACTTTGTACAGGTGCTGGTCCCGTTCTTCGTGAGCCGGCAGATCTACTGCGGGGCGGGCAAGGTTCTCCAGACCGCTCGTGGCGCGATGTTCTGCCTTAGCCAGCGGGCCGAGCACATCTGGGAAGGTGTCTCCTCCGCGACGACGCGGAGCCGGCCGATCATCAACACCCGGGACGAGCCGCACGCGGACGCTGAGCGCTTCAGACGGCTGCACGTGATCGTCGGTGACTCGAACATGAGCGAGTACGCGACTTTTCTCAAGGTCGGCGCCACGAGCATCCTGCTGCGCATGTTGGAAGACCCGAGCATCGTCATCCGCGACCTCACGCTGGAGGACCCCATTCGGGCGATTCGCGAGATCAGCCATGACATCACGTGCCGGAGCGAGGTGCGCCTTGCAAACGGACGGGAGCTCAGTGCCCTCGACATCCAGCGCGAATACCTGGACCGGGCGCTTCGCTACCACGAGCGGCGCGGTCTCCCGGCCCTCGAGGAGCGCGCCCTGTCGATGTGGCAGCACTGCATCGAGAGAATCGAGAACGAGCCGCTCGACCTGGACCGGGAATGTGACTGGGTGATCAAGTATCGCCTCGTCGAGGCCTATCGAGAGCGCCACCAGCTTCCCCTGGGACATCCCAGGGTGGCACTGCTCGACCTTCAGTACCACGACGTGAACCGCAGCCGCGGAGTCTTCTATCTGCTCCAGGCCAAAGGCCGGGTGGACCGCATCGTGACAGACGAGGCCGTCACCAAGGCCATGGACTCACCCCCGGCAACGACCCGGGCCCGGCTTCGGGGCGAGTTCATCAAACGGGCGAAGGAACAGCGCCGCGATTTCACCGTCGACTGGGTCCACCTGAAGCTGAACGACCCGACTCAGCGAACGGTCCTGTTGAAGGACCCGTTCCGCTCACACGACGAGCGCGTCGAGCGGCTCATCGAGTCGATTTAGGCTGCTGAGCGGTGACCGACGCGCGTGAGGCCTCCAAGGAGGCGGACAACCTGGGAGAACCCTCCGCGCCATTCGTGCCTGCCTTTCCGATGGTGGCGGCCGACGGGTCTCGAGCTCATCCCACACAGGAGCTGGAACCCGCCCCTGACGCGTCCCAACCCAGCGCGTCGAAGTCGCCGGGCAACCGGGGCCCGACTCGCCACTTCCTCGAGTGGGTCGTCGTCATGGTCTTCGCCGTGCTGGTCGCAGGCGGTTTGCGCACGTTCGTCGTCCAAGCGTTCTACGTGCCGTCGGGCTCGATGCTGCCGACGCTGCAGATCGGCGACCGCATAGTCGTGATCAAGTTCGGCTACACGATTCACCGGGGTGACATCGTGGTCTTCAAGCGGCCCCCCCAGGATGTCGGCACCACGGACACAGATCTCGTCAAGCGTGTGATCGGCCTCCCGGGCGAGACGATCTCCTCTCGCGGGAGCACGGTTCTGATCAACGGGCGGCCGCTCGAGGAGCCTTGGTTGCCCCTTCTCACCGGGCCGTGCGCCGAGAGCGCCGAGAGCATCCCCCTTACCAAGATCGCCCCGGCGCACTACTTCGTAATGGGCGATTGTCGCGGCGACTCGGCCGACAGCCGATCCTGGGGGACGCTGCCGGGCTCATTCGTGGTAGGGAAGGTGTTCGTGATCGTGTGGCGTTTCGGGCACCCGTACCTTCACTGGTTCTAGCGGGCTGTCCGCGCGGCACTCGGACCGGTCCAGGCGAAGGAGTAACCTTCGGTAGCCATGAGATGCATGTTCGCCTGTCGCCGCCGAACAGACGTTGAGCGCAAAGTTGAGTCGACTTCATGACCGCAGCCCGGTCCCGGCCGTTCGTCGCGCGGGCAGCACGGTAGGATCGGCATCGTGGGCGGTCTCGACCCGTCCAAGATCTTCTTGATCTTGGTCATCGTGCTCATCGTCGTCGGCCCTGAGAGGTTGCCCGGGGCCGCGCGTCAGTTGGGCGGCATGTGGCGCGAGCTGAACCGGGTGCGAGAGAAGGTGGAGCAGGAGATCCGCTCCACGTTGCCGGACATCGACTTGTCGAAGATCCCGACCAGTCCGGGCCAGGCGATCACCGGCTATCTGTCCGGCCTGGTGTCAGGGCAGACGGACGCGTCGCTCGACAGTGCCGCCACGAGCGCAGACACATCGGCTGGCGAATCGATCGCAACCACTGAGCGCCCGCGCTCTGTCGCAGCCAGGAGGGGAGCTTCCTGGCGCGGGGAATACGAGCGTGACCATGCACAGCCGACCCGGCAGCCCTTGCTTGGAGGACAGCACCCGACCTCGGCGCGCAGGCCACCGGCGGTGCCGTCGTCGTCATCCTCGAACGCGCTTTCCGCCGACACGGTGTTCGTGTTCGACGAGCCGAGCATGAACTGATCCATGGCCGCACCGGCGAGGCTGGCAAGGCTTCGCTCCCGAAGAGACAACCCCCGTCCGACCCCGGACGCCATGAGCCTTGGCGAGCACCTTGGCGAGCTCCGCCGACGTCTCATCATCTCCATCTGCATGATCGCGGTCGGAGCCGTCGTCACCTACGTCTTCTACGGCTTCATCCTGCACGTGCTGCAAGCTCCCTACTGCCAGGCGGTGACTCACACGAGCGAGTCCGGTCAGTGCGCTTTCTTCGTCACCACACCTCTGCAGGGGTTCTCGCTGCGTCTCAACGTGTCGGCCTACGGCGGGATCGTGATCGCCCTGCCGGTCCTGTTCTTCCAGCTGTGGCGGTTCGTCACCCCGGGCCTGAAGGCGAACGAGAAGCGCTACGCCCTCCCGTTCACGTTCGCCACGGCCGCCTTGTTCGCTCTCGGTGCGTTTGTGGCGTACCTCACGTTCCCGCACGCGATGCGCTTTCTGATCGACGTGAGCGGCCCCAGCAGCACCATCAAACAGCTCCTCTCGCCGAACTCGTACGTTCAACTCATCCTGCTGTTGATGGTGGCGTTCGGCGTGACCTTCGAATTCCCCGTCGTGCTGGTTGCACTCGAGTTGGCCGGTGTCCTCACCCCGGCGCGCCTGTCCAGTTGGCGGCGGTGGGCGATCATCGGGATGGTGCTGTTCGCAGCGGTGGTCACACCCAGCTCGGACCCGTTCTCGATGCTCGCGCTCGCCATCCCGTTGCTGCTCTTCTACGAGGCGTCCATCGTCATCGGCAAGATGCTGGGTAAGTGACTGGTCGCGCGCGAAACAGCGCATGAACGGTCCCGCCTGCGCAGTCGCGTCCCGGGAACAGTTCGTCGCGGAACATCCCTATCCACTTGACCGATTCCAGCTCGACGCCCTCGACCTTCTCGACCAAGGCCAGTCGGTGCTGGTGAGCGCACCCACGGGTTCTGGCAAGACGGTCGTCGCCGAGTACGCGGTGCACCTCGCCCTCGCAGAAGGTGCGAAGGTGTTCTACACCACGCCGATCAAGGCGCTGTCGAACCAGAAGTACGGCGACCTCCGGCGCAAGTACGGCGCTGATCGGGTCGGCCTGCTGACCGGGGATAACTCCATCAACGGTCAGGCTCCGGTCGTCGTCATGACGACCGAGGTGTTGCGCAACATGATCCACGCGGAGCCCGGCCGCCTGGCCGACCTGCGCTACGTCGTGCTCGACGAGGTTCACTTCCTCCAGGACCCGTACCGAGGAGGCGTCTGGGAGGAAGTCATCCTCGGCGCGCCTTTGCACGTGACGCTCGTGTGCTTGTCCGCGACGGTGGCGAATGCGGACCAGTTGGCGGCATGGATCTCAGAGGTCCGCGGCACGACCGGCGTCGTGATCGAGGCGCACCGGCCTGTCGAGCTGAAGAACTTGTTCGTGGTGGGGGACCGCTTCGCTGAGCACCTCCACTTGTTGCCGACCTTCGTCGACGGTCGGCCGAACCCCGAGGCCGTCAAGCTCGACGGGCTGATCGCTCGCCCGGGAACCGGCCGAAGGGGCGCCAATGCGCCTCAGCCGCTGGCCGGAGGCGGACGGCCGACCAAGCCGGAGGGCCGCCCGCGCTCGGGGCGACCACAGTTGTATCGCCCCCGACGTGTCGAGGTTGTCGACCGTCTCGCCGCCGAGCGGCTTCTGCCCGCGATCTACTTCCTCTTCTCACGGGCCGGCTGCGACGAATCGGTGCGGCATTGCCTGGACGACGGGTTGCGCCTGACCACGCCGGAGGAGCGGCTTCGGATACGCGCGATCGTCGAGTCATACGTCGATCCGCTGACCGATGACGACCTGGCTGTGCTCGGCTACCCGCTCTACGCGGCCGGCCTGGAGGCAGGCGTGGCCGCCCATCACGCCGGGATGGTTCCGCCGTTCAGGGAAGCGGTGGAGGCTTGCTTCGCCGAGGCACTCGTGAAGGTCGTGTTCGCCACCGAGACGCTCGCTCTCGGGATCAACATGCCGGCAAGGTCGGTGGTCATCGAAGAGGTGACCAAGTTCGGCGGCAAAGGGCACCAGGAGCTGACACCGGGCGAGTACACCCAGCTGACAGGCCGCGCGGGCAGGCGGGGCATCGACGAGATCGGCTACGCAGCGGTGCTGTGCTCCCCGTTCCACACCTTCGACGACGTGGCTCGCATCGCGGGCGGTCGCCCGCGGGCGCTGTCCTCCTCGTTCCGGCCCACGTACAACCTTGCCGTCAACCTTGTCCGCCGTCATTCTCGCGAAGGTGCCTACACCCTGGTCAGCTCATCGTTCGCCCAATTCTTGAGCGACAAGGACCTCGCAGGTGAGCTCGAGGCGGTCCTGGGAATACTCGAGCGCCGGGGCTATCTGGACGGCTGGAGAGTCACCGAGGCGGGAGCTCGGCTCGCGGGCCTCTATCACGAGGCGGACCTTCTCCTTGCCGAGGCGCTGGAAGCCGGCCAGCTCGACGGTCTCGACCCGGCAAGCCTCGCGGCTGTTGCGTCGGCATTCTGCTACGAAACACGAAGAGAGCGCGATGCTCCGGTTCCTGCACCGAATGCCAAGGTCGCCCGCCGCCTGAAGGCGATCGAGGAGCTTTCGGAGGCGTTGGCGGCCGAGGAGCGTCGCGGGCATCTGCCCGTGACGCGAGGTGTCGAAGACGGGTTCGCGTCCCTCATCTACGAATGGGCGAGAGGCCGAGACCTTCGTCAGGTCCTGCAGCCGAGTGCAGGCTCGGGCCGACGGGGTCGCAGGGCGGCGGCGCTCATGTCGGGAGGTGACTTCGTCCGCAATGTGAAGCAGGTCATCGACCTTCTCCGGCAGGTGGCGATGGTCGCTGCCCGAGACGAGACGGCCAAGAGCGCTCGGGCCGCGGCCGAGCGTCTGCTCCGCGACGTGGTCGCTGCGTCGTCGTTGGTCACAATTCCCGTTGAGCTCGGTACCATCCGCGCCGGCGGACAACCCGCACCGTAATGTCGTCCGGGCATGTCTATCGCAGGCGTTGAGCAATTCACCGTCGGGGAGCGGGAGCTGCTCGGGAGGTATTTCACCAATCTCGACGGCCCGGTGTTCGCGCTCGTGAACCTGCCGGAGGTCGTCAAGGGCGCCCTGTTCGCGCGATACTCACGATCCTCCAAGAGCTTGCGCCGGCTCTTCCTCGACGAGTTCGTAGAAGAGCTCGATGTCGCTGGCGACACGAGCCTCGACGCGTCCGTCGGACTGCGGCGTGCCGAGGACCTCTACGCCAGGGTGTTCAGCGAGTACGGGGACGACTCGGTCGCCCAGCTCGGAGGGGTCCATCTCGCGTGCGAGCAATCGTCGAACGTGCTCACCAAGATCCTCGAACGGGGACGGCTCATGTCCTACCTCGAGCAGTCGACTCGCTACATCCCCTACGACAGCCGCCTGCCATCCGGGCACTACCGCTACCACCGTGATCAGGCCGTGCTGGAGTCACCGCTCGGTGCTCGTTACGTCGGCGAGATGGACCGCATGTTCGACACCTACGCGCAGCTGCTGCCGCTGCTGCAGTCGTTCGTCAACCGTGAGAACCCGAGGCACGGAGGCGTGTCCGAGCTCGCCCACCGACAGGCGGTGAGAGCGCGCTGTCTTGACGCTCTGCGAGGCCTCCTGCCAGCCGGCTCACTTTCCAACGTCGGGATCTTCGGATCAGGGCAGAGCTACGAACAGCTGCTGCTCCGGATGCGGGCTCATCCCCTGCCCGAGGCCCGCCTGTACGCGGACCTCATCCTCGTCGAGCTGCGCAAGGTGATCCCGTCCTTCCTTTCCAGGATCGACCTGCCCGAACGCGGCGGGGTATGGACCGAGTACCTCCAGGCTCGCCGCGAAGCGATGGAAACTGCGGTGCACGAAATGTGGCCGGCCGAGGTCCCTGTGCCGGGCACGTCGGTGACCCTCACCGATTTCGACCCAGCGGGGGAGGACAAGGTCCTCGCGGCGATGTGTTATCCGTACCTCAACCTCGCGGAGCAAGACGTTGCCCGACGCGTCTCGGCCCTGGGGCCTGAAGAACGGCAGAGGATCCTCGAGGCGTACGTAGGAGAGCGCTCCAACCGCCGCCACCGTCCCGGAAGAGCCCTGGAGCGCACTTCGTACCGGTTCGACATCGTGGCGGACTACGGAGCCTTCCGGGATCTTCAACGCCACCGCATGCTCACTGTCGAGTGGCAGCCGCTTGGCACCGACCTCGGCTTCGAGGTGCCCCCGCTCGTCGAGGCGGCAGGCCTCTCGGCTCGGTTCCTCGAGTCGCTCGAACGTTCCAAGAGCCTGCACGACATCCTTGCCCCTTGTTTTCCGGAACAAGGCGTGTACGCGGTAGCCCTGGCTTTCAATGTCCGGTTCGTGTTGCAGCTGAACGCCCGCGAGGCGATGCATGTCCTCGAGCTACGGTCCGGTCCCCAGGGTCATCCCGCTTACCGGAGAATTGCTCAGGAGATGCACCGGCTCATTGCCCAGCAGGCTGGCCATCACGCGATCGCGGATGCCATGCGCTTCGTGGACCACACCGAGGCCGAGCTCGGCCGCCTCGAGGCAGAGCAGCGCTCGGAGGCAAAGCGCCAATACTCCGGGCCGAGCCTCTGACAGGGGACTTTTCTCTTCCCCTTGACGTGCACTCTCACAGCGGTAATAACTAGAGAGTCCCCTCAAGCCGAGGGCGGCTTCCGGCATGTCCGGGGTTGCTCGAAGAGCATCCGGGGGTGTTGCGAGTGGTGGGGACCCAGGAGTCGAGTAGAGAACGCCCCCGTCGGCATGTCACGTCGGCGTATCGCCCGGGCAGGCGAGAAGGGTGGAGCCAAAGACGTCCTGGGTCCTGCCGCCCGCTTACTCCGACGCCGACTTCTGGCCTGTTGGGGGAATCTCGCCCGGAAGCCGCCGCAACCAAGCATTGGTGCCGTATAGTCCATCCCGCCGCGACCTCGGCACCACCAGTCACCGGGGCAGCGCGGGCCCGAGCTTTGAGGACTTGAAGGACGTTGATGCGCAAGGACACCAAGGAAACGGCGGACCTGGAAGAGCCCATCGAGGTGGACGATCTCGAGGTTCCCGACGCGGACGATGAGGACCTCGAGGATCTGGCAGAGGCAGATCTGCTGGAAGACGACGAGGAGCTCGGTGAGGTCGCGCTCGTCGACGATGACGACGATGACGACGAGGTCGCTGGCCCGACCGACCTGGTCGTCGACGCGGAGACCGTGCCGATCGAGACCGAGGACGACGATGATGATGAGCTCGACGACGATGACGTCGAAGCCAGCCTCGATGTGATCTTGAAGGAGCGACTTGTCGTTGTCGACGACGAGGAGGACGAAGAGGAGGAGGCCCCCGATTCCGAGGATCGCGGCGAGGGCTCTCTTCGGGTGCTGCCCAAACAGCCAGGAGAGTTCGTCTGCCGGTCCTGTTTCCTTGTGAAGAGCCAGACACAACTGGCGGACAAGAAGCGCCTTCTTTGTCGAGACTGCGTGTGAGCAGGGTGCGGTGGGCCTCGCTAGGAGGCTGCTGAA
>PLIM01000187.1 GCA_003139355.1 Acidimicrobiaceae bacterium
TAAGAGCAAGACGGCGGCCGGGACAGCGAACACGGCCTCCGGCCATCCCCCGGGTCGGACGACAACGCACGCGAGCGTCGCGACGAGGAGCATGAGCGCGAGCGTCTCGGCAATGGGGCTCGGCACAGTTGTAGAGATAGTAAGCCCGAAGGGCTTGGTCCGGGCGCAAGCGCCCTGGATGAGCGCCTTTGGCAAGCAAACCGAATATTCCTTCGGGAGCAAGTCGGTCATAGAGCCGACATGCCGAGGAGCGGCACCTATCGACGGTTCCGGTGCACGTCGCTGCCCCCTTCGCGACCCATGCGAGTGCCTAGGCCATTTCGAGAGGCAGCCATTACCAGGCAATATCGGCGAGCACCAGACCTCAAGAACGCTACTGCGCCGTGACCGCGTCCACGATGCCCGCAGACCGCCCGCCGCTGCACGTGGGAAGCACGCAATCCTATTTCGAGTGGTAACCCCTACCAGCGGGCAATCTGACGGCTCAAACGCAGTATGGGGCCATTCGGAGAGCCGCTACCTTCACACAGCATTTGCAATCTTGGGTTCACACATTCAGCCCTCCATTGTTGGCCAGCCAGTGCCCTGCGACTCGCTTCTAGCCCACGATAAAGCTAGTTTATCGTNNACACGACCCGTGTCTACCGCACAGGGTGGAAGCAGTTCACCGCCTGGTGTGACGATCACGGGGTGATGGCCCTGCCCGCCAGCCCAGAGACCGTCGCCTGCTACGTGGCCGATCTGGCCAAGGCAGCCAAGCCAGTCACGATCGACCTTCGCCTGGCCGCGATCTCTGCCGCCCACCGGGCCGCCGGGCACGACAGCCCGACAAAGGAGGAGGCGGTCCGCCTGGTGCGCCGTGGCGTACGGAGGACGCTTGGGACCGCCCAGCGCCAGGTGCGTCCGGTCACGGTGCCCGAGCTGCGCACGATGCTTGAGGGACTCGGCAGCGACCCAGCCGGGTGTCGGGACCGTGCGCTCTTACTGCTCGGTTTCGCGGGGGCGCTACGCCGGAGCGAGCTGGTCGGCCTCGACGTGGCCGACGTCTCCGAGGGGACCGACGGGCTCACCGTCCGCCTCCGGCGCTCGAAGACGGATCAGGAGGGCGCCGGACGTACCGTCGGCATCCCGTACGGGTCGAAGCAGGCAACCTGCCCGGTCCGCGCCTGGCGCGGCTGGCTCGAGGTCTCAGGTATCACCGAGGGACCTGCCTTCCGCCCTGTGGATCGCCATGGCCACCTGGGCACGACGCGTCTCAGCGGCAATGCGGTGGCCCTCGTGTTGAAGCGCCACGCTG
This sequence comes from Acidimicrobiaceae bacterium, assembly GCA_003139355.1. Classification (GTDB taxonomy): domain Bacteria; phylum Actinomycetota; class Acidimicrobiia; order Acidimicrobiales; family Bog-793; genus Fen-455. The sequence goes on from PLIM01000187.1 coordinate 1,298, forward strand.
GTCGTGCCGGGCTTGACCCCGGCGAGGTGGCCGGTCACTCGCTGCGGGCCGGCCTTGCGACCTCGGCTGCCGCTGCCGGGGTCCCTGAGCGCGTCATCGCCGACCAGACCGGCCACAAGGGCACGGCGATGCTTCGCCGATACATCCGCGAGGGCTCGTTGTTCCGTGAGAACGCCGCCAGTGCGGTAGGGCTGTAGGGGAGACACTCAGCCTGCATGCTGGCGCGAGCCTCCGGGACGTTCAGGACGTCGCGGGCCACGCCGATCCCCGTACGACGCGTCGGTACGACCGAGCACGGTATAACAAGAGCATGGGCGCCACAGGGCGGTTTCTGCGGGCTCTCGGGCTTAAGTGGACGCTCTGGCAGACCTGCACCCGGGCCTACGTATCTCGCCCGTCAAGCCCGGGTACCGGCCGAGAGTGATTTTACTACCAGGTCGCTCGGGATGTTCGTGGACGGTGTAACCACTCGCGGTGCTCAAGGTGACGGCGCGAGGGACCGATGAAATGAGTGGGTACACGACCCCAGTTGCCTTGCGAGGGAAGCACAGAGCCGTGCACCCGCTTCAGTATCCCGCGCGATCCGGGCATGGGTGCGGCAGAGTTATCGGATCGCAACGTGAAGCGGGTGCACGCGCTCGCCTGGCTCTAATAGCCCCGCCCTTCAGCCTCGCGGAAGATTTCAGGGGCTTAGAAACGATCTGCGACCAGGGATTTCGCGCCGCCTTAGCTCCCTCAGTGCCCGCACAAGATGACTGAGGATCGCGAGAACCCTTTTTCCGGCTAAGTCCGCTCGATACTTCAGGCCTCGAACACGTACGCCCTGCCAGCCTTCTTGGCGTGGTCCGGTGCACTGACGATGACGGTCGCGCCCGAGATCGCCGCCGAGTAGCCGAACCAGTCGCCGGCGACGGTGTCGGAGCCCTTCAGTTCGGCCACCTGCTTCCAGCCGGTCGCCGTCTTGGTGAACACATACGCCCGGCCGGCATAGTTGGCGTGCAACAGCGCACCCACGACAGCGGTCGCGCCCGAGATGGCCATCGAAGCGCCGAAGTTGTCGCCGGTGACCGTGTCGGAGCCCTTCAGCTCGGCGGATTGCATCCAGCCGGTCGGCGTCTTGGTGAACACGTACGCCCGGCCAACACCCATGGTGTTGGTGGTTGCCCCCACGACGACGGTCGTGCCCGAGATTGCCACCGAGTCGCCGAAGTAATCGTCGGCGACGGTGTCGGAGCGGTTCAGCTCGGCCACCTGTTTCCAGCCGGTCGCCGTCTTGGTGAACACATACGCCCGGCCAGCACCCTTGGCGTGGAACACCGCACCCACCACAGCGGTCGCGCCCGAGATCGCCACCGAGACGCCGAACCCGTCGCCGGGGGTGGCGTCGGAACCCTTCAGCTCGGCCACCTGCTTCCAGCCGGATGCCGTCTTGGTGAACACGTACGCCCGGCCGGCCCTCTTGGCGTGGCCAGCTGCACCCACCACGGCGGTCGTGCCCGAGATGGCCACCGAGATGCCGAAGAGATCGCCGGCGACGGTGTCGGAGCCCTTCAGCTCGGCCAGTTGAGTTCCGATCGGCGGCGTGGTCCGTGGACTCGCGGCCACCGCGGAAGTCGTGCTCGCCAGGAGCGGCAGGGAGATCGCTCCTAGCGCGACGAGCACCGACAAACCCGTTACCCGTGCCCCTCGCATGTGCGGCCTCCAGTCACTCGCGCCGACACCAACCGTACAGGCCGCGTGGGCAGGCAATGTCTGGAGGACCGCACGCGACCCGTCCTACTCAGCAACGAGGCTTGTTGCGCCGGTGTTA
>PLIM01000083.1:0-18685 GCA_003139355.1 Acidimicrobiaceae bacterium
ACCATATTTGCGCGAGAGGGTACTCAGGCGGCGATGCAGATCGTCCAGCTAGACCAGGGGCGACCCAGTCCGGTACTGGCCGTCCACGCGGCGCGGAAGACCAAGGGGGTTTCCCTCACGCAGGGGGGCCGGCAGCAGGTGGTCAGGGACGCCCTGGTAGGTGACGGGCCGAAGGAAGCGGCCGATGGCTGCGGCCCCTACGGAGGTGTGCAACGGTGAGGTGGTCGCCGGGTACGGGCCGCCGTGTTGCATGGCCCAGGTCACGGCCACAGCGGTCGGCCAACCGTTCCAGATGATCCGGCCTGCTTTCTCCGCGAGCGTGTCGAGCAGTCCGGGAACGACCACGTCGTCGAGTTCGCCGTGAACGGTCGCGGTGAGCTGACCCTCGAGCATCTCCGCAACCTCGATCAGCTGGGTTTCCTCGCTATATTCGGTCATGAGCGAGACGGGCCCGAAACACTCCGCCAAGAGGTGTTCGGCGTCTGAGACAAGTCCCTCAACTGTCGTGAGAAGCAGGGTGGGAGTCCTCGCGCCGTCCGGCTGTCTGCTTCCCTCGGCGATGACCTCGACGGTCGGGTGGTGCCGCAGAGCCGCGAGCGCCTCCTGGTAGGCCCCATCGATCCGGTCGTTGAGAAGTTCGGCGGATGGCTGCGCACCGACCATCGTGCGGATGCGGTCACGGTCGAGGACACCTGCGGGCAGCAACAAGATGCCGGGCTGGGTGCAGAACTGCCCGGCCCCCAAGGTGAACGAGGCGACGTAACCGGAGAGGATCTCGTCCAAGCGGGCCGCCGCGGCCCGCATCGTCACGAACACAGGGTTCACGCTTCCAAGCTCCCCGTAGAAGGGGATCGGTCTCAGCCGCCCGACGGCGATGTCGAACAGCATTCGTCCCACTTTCGCCGATCCGGTGAAGGCCACCGCGCTGATATCGGGATGGGTGATGAGCGCGCGGCCGGCTCTGTCGCCTTCGACCACGGCGAACGTGCCGTCCGGCGCCCCGGCGTCGTGCAGCGCTTGACAGACGATCTCCCCGCAGCGGGCGGAAAGTCGCCGGTGACCGGGGTGTGCCTTTAGGACCACCGGGCATCCAGCGGCCAGTGCGGAAGCCGAATCGCCACCGGCAACACTGAAGGCGAACGGGAAGTTGCTGGCAGCGAAGACGGCAACGGGGCCGAGAGGCCGGAGAAACCGGCGCAGATCTGGCCGCGCTCCTGGCGGCCAGATCTCGTCCGGCGTGTCGATGCACGCCTGCAGGTAGTCGCCTTCCTCGATTACCGCGGCGAGGAACCGCAGCTGGAATGTCGTTCGGACCAGCTCCCCACGCAAGCGGGTCTCGGTCAAATGGGTCTCGGTGATCGCCAAGGCGACCAGCTCATCGTCCGCGCCGTCCAACCGGCCGGCGACCGCACGAAGCATTTCGGCTCTCGTCGCCGGATCGAGCGTCCGCCACCGGGCGGCGGCGGCAACGGCCCTCTCGACGACATCGGACACCTCGAGAAACGAGGTCTCAGGAGGATCGCTGTCGGTGTCAGTCACGCGGGCTCCTTGGAAGGACGGTTTCGGAAAGGCCCCAGCGGCCGCCTCGGCTGAGGCGCTCGCCCGCAGGGCACATGACTACAGCCACTAGATCGTGACTCCCCCGACGTACTCGGGTCCGGGGGGGCATTCGGGATAGAGCTCGGCGAAGCCCTCGGCGTTGTCCTGGGGACAAAAGCCGATGGCTTCGCCGCCAGCGGTGGACCACCAGCGCCGCGTGTTCGCCGACACGCCCCACACGAGCTGGAAGCCCGGGCGTGAGCTTGCCAACGACGCTTCTATGAGCCGCACGAAATCGGCCGGCGAGAGCCAGGTGGAAAGCATGCGGTGGTTCTGCGGAGCGTCGAAACAGGACCCGATGCGCAGACAGACGATGTCCATCGAGAACTTGACGCTGTAGAACTGGCAAAGGGCTTCGCCTGCCGCTTTGCTGACGCCATAGAGGCTGTCGGGCAGCGGTGCCACGTCGTCGGCGAGCGGCTGGGGTCCCCGGACGTGGAAGCCGGCCGCGTGATTGCTGCTCGCCACCACGACCCGCTTCACGCCGTGGCGACGGGCCGCCTCGAGCACCTGACGGGTCCCACCGACGTTGACCTCGAAGAGGTCCGGCCAGGGGGCATCGCCGGCGAAGCCTCCGAGGTGGACGACGGCGTCCGCGCCGCGGCACACCGCGTCGAGCAAACGGGGATCGGTGACCGAACCCTGGTAGATCTCCACCGGCTCATCGGGTGCGGCCTCTGGCGCCGGGATGATGTCGACCAGCCGCGCTGAAGTGGCGAGGTTATCCAACGATGACCGGAGATAGGTCCCGAGCCTTCCGGCTGCGCCGGTGATGACGATGCTACGTGAGGGCGTCACCGTGCATCCGGCTCCACTGCGGCCCCGGTGCGGGCGAGAAAGTCGAAGTCACACCCCTGGTCGGCTTGGCCGATGTGCTCGCTGTACAACGCGCCGTAGCCGCGTTCGAAGATCTTCTCGGGTGGGGTCCACGCCTGCTTGCGCACGCGAAGCTCGTCGTCGGTCACCTCGAGGTGCAGCCGCCGTTCAGCCACGTCGAGAGTGATCAGGTCGCCGTCTTGCACCAGTGCCAGAGGTCCCCCGACGAAGGACTCGGGTGCCACGTGCAGGACACACGTGCCGTAGCTCGTTCCACTCATCCTGGCGTCGGAGATGCGGACCATGTCCCGGACGCCTTCGCGGAGGAGCTTGTCCGGTATCGGGAGCATGCCGTACTCGGGCATACCCGGGCCACCTTGCGGGCCCGCGTGGCGGAGCACGAGGACAGAGTCGGCGCTGACGTCGAGCTCGGGATCGTTGACGCGAGTTTGCATGTCCCTGTAGTCCTCGAAGACGAGGGCAGGCCCGCTGTGGCACAAGAGATGCGGCGATGCGGCGAGATGCTTGATCACAGCCCCGTCCGGTGCCAGGTTTCCGCGCAGGATGGCGAGGCCACCGTGTTCCGACAGCGGGTTCTCCCGGGGCCGGATCACTCGCTCGTCGTGGACGACGGCGTCAGCGAGGTTCTCGCCGAGCGTTCGTCCGCTGACGGTCACCCGCTCGAGGTGGAGGAGGTCTTTGATCTGCGCCATGAGGGCGGGAAGACCCCCGGCGTAATAGAAGTCCTCCATCAGGTACTCACCACTGGGACGGATGTTGGCGAGCACCGGAGTGCACCGGGAGAGACGGTCGAACTCGTCCAGGCTCAGCTCCACGTCACAACGTCCCGCCATCGCGACCAGGTGGATGACGGCGTTGGTGGAGCCGCCGAGGGCGAGCACCACCGTGACCGCATCGAGAAAAGCCCGCCTGTCCGCGAACTTCGACATCGTCAGGTTCTCGCGCACCATCTCCACAATGCGCGAGCCGCTCGCGGCCGCCATCCTGGGGTGAGCTGAGTCCACTGCCGGGATGGACGATGCGCCCGGCAGGGTGAGCCCTAGCGACTCGGCCACAGCGGTCATCGTCGAGGCGGTGCCCATCGTCATGCACTGGCCGGGGGAGCGTGCCATCGCGGCCTCGAGAGTGTCCCACTCGGCTTCGCTTATGGTCCCGGCGCGCTTTTCGTCCCAGAACCGCCACATGTCGGTGCCACTGCCCAATGTTTCTCCGTGCCAGTGACCCGTGAGCATGGGGCCGGCCGGCACGTAGATGATCGGCCTGTTCGCGCTCGCCGCGCCCATCAGGAGCGCCGGCGTGGACTTGTCGCAGCCGCCCATGAGGACGGCCCCGTCGAAGGGGTAGGAGCGGAGTATCTCCTCGGTGTCCATCGCGAGCAGGTTCCGGTAGAGCATCGGCGTCGGCTTCTGGAAGGTCTCCGAGAGCGTGGCGACGGGCATCTCGACGGGGTACCCACCGGCTTCCCAGACGCCGCGCTTGACAGCCTGGGCACGCTCGCGCAGGTGCATGTGGCAGGGGTTGATGTCGCTCCAGGTGTTGAGGATCCCGATGACGGGCTTGCCGGCGAGCTCCTCGGCACCGATGCCGAGTTGGCGGGCACGTGAGCGGTGGCTGAAAGCCCGCAGCCCCTCGCCCTCGAACCAGCGGCTGCTGCGAAGCATTTCGGGTTCGTCGGTCATGAGAGCAGCCCCCAGAGCTCGAGGATCTCGGTGACCTTCGCCCGTGTCTCGCCGGGCAACAATGAGCTCGGCGGTCTTATGTCCCGGGCACATATCCCGAGCTGGCAGAGCGCCTCTTTCACCACCGAGACGTTGTTCGCGCTGGCATCGGCGGCGCGCAGTTCCTCGAAAGGTCGCACCCGGTGCCAGATCTCTGTCACGATGTCGTGCTCGCTATCGGCCAGGGCATGCCAGAGGCGAAGCGACGTCGACGGATCGATGTTCGCCAGTCCGGAGGTGAATCCCGTAGCGCCGACGGCGAAGTATCCCGGGGCATGGAGCTCGGCCAGACCGGCCACCCAGGTGAACCGCCCCGCACCGGCTTCCGCGGCCACCGTCGCGAAACGAGCCGGGTTCGGCACGGCGTACTTCACCCCGATCACGTTGGGGCAGGACTCGCCGAGCCGGGCAAAGGCCGAGCCGGGGATTGCATCGTTGCGCACATAGAGGACCACGCCGAGCTCGGGCACGTCGCTCGCAATGGCTCGGTGGTACTCGATCCACCCGTCGACCGAGACATAAGGGTGGACGGGCTGGTGAACCATGATCATCGCCGCGCCTGCTGCCTGTGCGTCCCTGGCGGCCTCACGGGCGGAGGCGACATCGTGACCGACTCCGACCAGGACCGTTGTGTCGGGGTCGGCGGCCTCCAGGCCAAGACGGGTGACGACCCTCGCCTCAGCAGGGGCCAAGGCATAGAACTCCCCGGTGTTGCCATTCGGGGTGACAGTACGAATGCCACCTTCGATGAGGCGACGGATGACCCGTTGATAGCCCGCCTCGTCAATACCCCCGTCGGGCCCGAAGGGCGTCGTCGGAACGGCTACGACGCCGCTCAGCGACTCTCGTTGTTGCTGTGAGTTCATTCCCGCTCCCGCTTTTCTCCATGGCCGTCGCTGAGCTGGCGCGACACCGTCACCTCAGGGTGTGCCCAGGGCATCGACGACGCGTTGCTGGAACACCTCGATGTGCTGTCGCAAACGATCGGCGGCCGTCTCTGCCCGTCCGGCCAGTGCGTCCTTGGCCATTTTGTGATGCTCAACCGCCTCGCCGGCCCAACTGCCGACGTGCTGCCACACGGTGACGCTGATCAAGGCATTGACGTCGGTCAGGTCGTCGAGCACCTTGACGAGGGCGGCGTTCCCGCAGCCAGCGTAGATCTGACGGTGAAAGGCCCGGTTCGCCAGACTTCGTTCGTACACGTCCTCGCCGTCTTCGGCGGCGACCATGCGTTCGACCCCGGCCTTGAAAGTTGCGGCGTCGAGCCCGCGCAGGATTGTCCGCCGCACTGCTTCGGGCTCCAAGAGCAACCGGAGGTCGCAGACGGCCAGGGCCATCGAGGCGTCCACGGTCCTGACCGAGGTGCCTCGGTGGCTGCTCGAGGTCACGAGCCCCGTCCCGCTCAGGGCCTTGAGTGCATCGCGGACCGGGGTCTTCGACGTGCCGAGCTCATCGGCGATTGCCTTCTCAGTGAGGGGACTCCCGGCCTCATACCGACCCGAAAGGATTGCTCGTTTGATCTCGTTGGCGATCAAGTCGCCACGAGACCCGAAGCGGGGCTGCATGCTCGCCTCGAGCTGGTCCTGTACCATCATGTCATACACAACACATAATATACTCTGTACTTTGATCGGGCTCCAGAGGGGGAATTGGTGGGAAGCGGAGATAGCCCGGAGGGTCCCTGGCTTGGCCCGACGCTCGTGCCGCCGCAAGTCAGCGCCTACCTGTACCCATGGGATCTCGTCGGTGATCCCCACGCTGTCTCGCGACTTGTCTCCGCCGGTTTCAAGCACGTAACCATCGCCGCCGCCTACCACAGCGTGCGGGCAGCGACACCACAGCATCCGCAGCACCGCTTTGTCGTTGCCAAGACCGCCGCGCTGTACCGTCCGGTGCGGAGTGGCGTATGGGGTGGACGTCGGCTTAGTCCGCTCACTGCGTCCTGGACGGGCTCTGAGGATTCGTTCGAGCGGGCGGTCGAGGTTTTCGGTGCTAGCGGGCTGGGGGTCAGCGCGTGGGTCGTGCTGACCCACAACAGCGCGCTCGGCCGCAAGCGGCGCGACCTTGTCATACGCAACTGCTTCGGCGACAGCTACGAGTACGCCCTCTGCCCCGCCAACGCCGAGGTACGCGAGTACGCCGCCCTGCTGGTTGCCGAGGCGGTGCGTGACCTTCCCCTGGAGGGGATCTCGCTCGAGGCCTACGGCCAGTTGGGTGCAGCCCACGGCGGTCACCACGAAAAGACGGTCGGGGCCTATACACCGCTGGCGGAGCAGGTCCTCTCAATCTGCTGCTGCGACGCCTGCCAACGATGCTGGAAAGCCGAAGGCATGGACGCCGGCACTACCGTGCGGATATTGCAGGGGGCGTTCGAAGCTGCCCAGTGCGAGGCTGTCGGAGTCGATGCCACGCCAGACCATGTCCTCGATGCACCGCTGGCCGCACTGCTCCTGGCTTGTCGACAGCTTCACACCGACGCCCTCTTGGAAGGGGTGCTCGCTGCGCTACGGAGTGCCGACCCTTCCCTGCGGATCACCTTGCACGCCCAACCAAACCCGTGGGCTACCGGAGCCTCACCAGGGCTCACGCCGACATCGGCCCGGCGGGCAGGCGCTGTGCTAGTTCCTGTCGAGGCAACCTCGCCGCACAGCGCGGACGCAATTGCAGCAGCCCGGCGCTTGGTGCCAGCGAGCGTAAGTGTGGCGGCCTACGTCAATCTTCTGGCACCGATCGAGCCCGACGATTTCGACGAGCACGCAAGGCGACTCCTGCATGCGGGCGCCGATGAGCTCCATCTGTACCATTTCGGCCTCGCGAACCGGAAACAGCTCCCGTTCTTCTCCCGCCTGGCGTCGTTGGCGTCCTGAGCACCCTGCGTTCGGCGAACACGAACTCGTCGAAGTGATAGTCGCCCTGAGGCAAGGCTACGAGCCCGCCGGCTCGTCTCGCTCTCTCCCGTCCGGGACCAACGCCACGTCTCCTACGAGAACGGCACGATTGCGCTCGCCTCCCGCTCTCGCCTGTCACCGCATCGACCAGAGGTCGGCCCTTCGTCCGGCGAGCGCTTCGTCACGTGCCGACGGGCTCCTCCGATGCCGACTCGAGCGTCTGAGCCAGGCGGCGCAGGAAGGAGCGCACGGTGCGAAGGGCCAGGTGGTCGAGCTCGCGGGCCTCCAGCCGGACGGGCGGCATTGCAGGGACCTGCCTCCAAGTGCCTTCGAGCCGCAGCTCGCTGCGCTCGGCGTCGACGGCGACAATCTCCAGGGCGGCATCGAGCACGAAGCCGCCACCTTGGGCCAAGAGCTTCCAATCGAGCAGGTGGCGGCGCTGCTCGCCCGAAGTCGGGGACGTTGCGGGAAGAAGTGAGACCTCGCTGCAGGGCCCGTCGGGCCGGTCCGCACTGCCGGACGGCGAGCGGCGTTCGTCTCGCTGAACCTTGACGCCGGCGGTGGTCCTCCGCTCGGACCGGGTGGCTTCGCTGCAGGCTGCGTCGAGGATTGGGCCGAGCAGGTGCGTCGAACGCGAGAGCCGGATGCGCGCCACGGCCTGCTCCAGTTCGACGTGCACGACGTCCGCGACCGCAACGGCAGCCGGACCCATGCGGTGAGAGTCGGCCGGGATCGGGTAGGTCCCCGTCTCGATCGAGTGGTCTCGAGCTGCGACCTCAGCCAGTGTGGTCGTCGCCAGCACTTGGCGCAGCACGGCCGTGGCCGCCGACCAGGTCTCGTGCAGGGGGCATACCGCCTCCCAGCGACAGGGCCCCTCACCAAGGGCGCAGCGCTCGGCATGGAGCGGGCCCTCGGCCGCCTCGACGACTTCGAGCACGCTGATGTCCTCCGGCGCCCGTGCGAGCCAGTAGCCGCCGTTGCGCCCGGCCCTGGAACTGGCGACGCCCGCTCGCACCAGGTCGGCGAGGATCTGGGAGGCAAACGTCCGCGGCACCTCCGTCTCGTCGACCACCTCGCGGATCTTCCGTGGTGCCCCCTCCTCGAAGGCCCTGGCGAGCGAGATCGCCGAGCGAAGCACATAGTCGCCTCGCTTCGACAACGTCATGTCCATAACAGGAAGTCCAGTGCTCGGCCTGACGAACATCCGATAACTCGAGCAAAGACCAACCTATCCGACCGCCAGAGGCCTCGTAGTGGAAGACGGAAGTAAGCGCCACGCATGTCATCTCCCATATGACGAGAGACTACTCGTTTCTGTCACTACACGTAGAGTGGACGACGGCCAAGACGAGAACTCGTCTTTCACCACACACTGCCGCGTCTTCATGCAGCTCACGGGGGGGAACTGCAGCGCTACACGTATAGTGATGCGGTGCACGTACTGTCAGGCCTTACACCTTGACAATGCGGGTTCGGCACCCAGTATTTGATCACACCGCCGCGTAGCACAGGATGCCGCGATTCGTCACTTGCCCCCTTGCATATCTCCCGTGGCTCCTCTACTATGTACTCACTGAGCCATGTGTTCGGTGTGGGAACAGTTCTACCAGGTGTTTGTGGTTGTAGCGTGCCATTGGGCCTGATTTGTCCAATGGCATTTGCGGGGCCTACTTCCTACATCCCCTCCCCGGGGGAAAGTACGGGGACAGGAGCGGTCTATGCCTGCCGACTCCGACCAACAAGGGGGGTCGTCCATGTACATGCTGCAACTCGCGAACCAGCACAACGCCGATTCACAGGCCGCTGCCGAACGGGGACGTCTTGTCAGCGAGGTGCGCCATTCGCGTCAACATCGCCCCGAGGGCCTGTGGGCCACCGCTGCAGTCCGTGAGCTCAGTCGTCGCCTGTGGGGTGGGGCGTTCGCGCACAACCCAGAACGAGATCTCCAGGTGGCCGAGGACGTCGCCGTCCTGTGCCAGGTCCCCAACGCGGCCGAAGCGAGCTGAGCACCCCAAGCAAGATCCGCGGCGCATCGCCGTCCGGTGGCTGTTCGATAATGCCGCCGAACCTCACATGACGGTTGCCAGGTTGACCGATCGAACGTGCCGGTCATTCGGTCGTGGTCGTGCGTAACCTGGCGCCGTCGGATGTTCGCAAGGCGGGGTCCGGTCTCGACGTTCCGGTTGCCGCCGGGCTGGTTGTGGCGGCCGACGGCCATCACCTTCTCTTGCCGGGGCAGCAAGACTCGGACCAGACCATGCTGGTCGAGCGGCTCCCGAGCGTGGTCCTCCCCTTGAGGAGACTCAGCCACTGGAGACCTATCGGATCCATTCGGCAGCGGCCTTTCCGCTGCCGGCGGTGGGAAAGCACCGTCCCCGTTTCGGGTTCCTCATCATGGGATCTCGGCCGCTGCGTTCATCGGCGGCGCCTCGTCGTGGATGCGTCCGGGCGAGATCAGCCTGTGAACTGCCAGAGTCGCGGGATGTCACTCGAAGTACGTGCCTCCCGGCGGCTTGTACTTGAGGGTCGCGGGTGCCTTTGTGAGAGCTGGGCTGGACGCTCATCACGCACCGCTAGGCGAAGGCGTTGGCGTAAGCCTTCGCGCGGTGCTCGCACGGGAGTGGGGATGACCTCGATGCCAGCAGAGGCGAAGACCCTTGTCGAAGCCTTGGGGTGGGGTTGGGTTCCCGGTCGCGCGGTAGCCATGGAGCTGGTCCACTCCCTGGCGCACAGGCGACCTGTGCCCGCCAAGACCGACATCTCCAAGACCGTTCAAGCCTGCCAGTCGGCAGAGGTCCGGGCAGCGAGGGTGATAGCGAGCAGCACCACAGCCAGGAGGACCACGGCCAGACCGAGCGCCGCAGACGGGCTCACGCGTAGCACGAGCAGCGCTCCACAAACTGCGCCCGCCACCATGGTCACGACCGCCAAGATCCGGCGACCGACAACCGCTCGGTCTCCCTCAGGAACGTCTGCAGCGATCCCCGTGAGTGTCATCGTCAGCACCGTGGTGGTCAGGTCGGGTACCGCCAGTCGGCGCACGACAGAGTTCTGCAAGCCCAAGGCGATGGCCAAGGATGCAGCGATGGCATCGGCAGCCGTTGCGGGCACGGGGGCGCCGACGAGGAGGGCGATTGTCAGTGCGAGCACCAACAGGACGAACTCAGCGCCCACACAATCGCGCAACAGCAGTGCTCGGCCCTGCCGAAGCCGTTCGAGGACCCGTCTCCGAGCGCCCCAAGGAGAAAACCTCCCAGAGCAAAGAGCGATGCAGCCAGGGAGAACCCCTTGGCTCCAGCAAGTGCGAACCCGACGAACACCACGTTTCCTGTCATGTTGGCCACGAACACTCGACCAAGGCTGAGAATGCTGACTGCGTCAACGATGCCCGTCGTGGCAGTCATGACCATCAGCAGAGCGGGAATCGGTCCGTGATCCGGATCGCCGATCAGACCCTGCCACAGTCCCGGAGAATAGTCGGGGGTCTCCGACCGGCGGTGGTCGGCGACGGCCGGCGGTGGTGGATCTCCCAGAATGTTGTCATCCATTTATGAAACTCTTAGCCGCATATAGCGAACAAGCCTGAGCCAGACGCTCTTGTAGTCGTGGACGGCCGTTGGGCTGATGTCGAATGCCATGGACTCGCTTCAATCAGCACGAATGTGCGGCGATCCTGCCGCCAGGGACCGGCCGGGGGTGGATGCGTTGCATACCCGTGTGCCGGCCATCGTATTCGACCGTCCGAGCCCGGGCGGTCACGGGGTTCGGACCCGATTGTGGTCACCTCTCGCCCTGACCATCACAGCCGGCCGCTCTGGGCGGATAGCCCTCAACACCGCATCGACGATGTCGGTCACGAAGCGGTCGCTGAGCGGCGCGTGCCGGTGAAGCAGCCGGTGGTACAGCGGGCCGTACAGCAGGTCGAGAGTGAGCTCGACGTTCGTACCCGCCGGGATCTCCCCACGAACAGCGGCGCGCCCGATCGCGGCGCGCGCCTGCTCGCGACGGGGCCTGACAAAGCGAGCGTGGTACTCCTTCTCGAACTCGGAGTTGGTCTGCGCCTCAGTGATGAACGCGGCGACTATCCGACCGTACGGCTGGGTCCGCAAGCGCCGCGCCCAGGGCAGGAGCAGCGCGGCAAGATCGCCTCGCAGCGAACCTGTGTCGGGCTCGTCTGGTACAGCGACCGCCCAGGAGTGGTAGAGGGCTTCGAGTGCGAGCGCCTCCTTGGTTGGCCACCAGCGATAGATCGTCGCCTTGCCGACGCCAGCACGCCCCGCAACGACGTCCATGCTCGTGCCCGCGAGACCCCGCTCCAGCAGAACCTCGGTCGTTGCGGCGAGGATCGCGAGTCGGGCCTTCTCGCTCCTCGGGCGGCCTCGTTGGGCGACCGACCTCTCGGTCATCGCCGGCCCGAGAGCTCAGCGAGCGCTGCGGGGATGCTCGCGATGTCTCGATGCCCATAGCCGATTGCCTGCGCCTTGTCGAAGAGCTCGTCTACAACAGCAGTTGCCGGCAGCAAGACCCTGAGGCGCTGCGCCGTGTCGAGCGCGAGGGTGAGGTCCTTCTCCAGCATCTGGATGTCGAACCAAGCCGTGTTGGACGGTTCGACGATGAGAGGAGCTCGTCCTCGGAGCAGTGGCGACCCGATCGCGCTCATGCTCATCACCTCGACGGCCGTACTCCGGTCGATCCCGCCGCGCTCGGCGAGAAGTACGCCCTCTCCGAACGCGACCATCTGGGCAGCGACGCTGATGTTGATCGCGAGCTTCAGCAACAGCCCCTGACCGTTCTCGCCGACCCGGATGACCGAGCCCAGGTGAGCAAGGATCGGTCCGACACGATTGAAGGCCGGCTCGGAGCTACCGACCATGATGGTGAGCGAACCCGACTCCGCCTGAGGAACGCTGCCGGAGACCGGCGCGTCAAGCATCTCCGCCCCGAGCGCGCGCACCCGCGCCGCGAGCTCTCGGCTCAGGTGTGGGCTGACCGTGCTCATATCGACGTAGGCCGTTGCTGGTCGAAGACCGGCGAGGATGCCATCCGCACCGGTGACGACGGCTTTCAGCGCCGCGTCGTCGGTGACGCTGCTGAGCACGACCTCAGCTGCCGCGGCGACCTCCCGCGGCGTGTCGCACCAGGTCAGGCCACGTTCGAGGAGCGCCGCGGCCTTCTCCTGTGACCTATTCGTGCCGAGGACCGGGAAGCCTGCATCGAGGAGCCGGCCCGCAAAGCGGCTGCCCATCACGCCGAGCCCAACGACGCCGATGCTCGCCGCGCTCATGGCACGCGTCCGATCGTGGCGATGTCTTCGCCGGTCAACTCGATCGCGGCTGCGGTGAGGATCGGATCGACCTGACTCGGGCGGCGGAAGCCGACGATGGCACCGTCAACGGCAGGGTTGAGCAGCGTCCAGGCGACCGCCACCGCGCCGGGCGTCGCGTCGTGTCTACCGGCGACCACGCGGAGCCGTTCGACGAGTTCGAGATTGTGGGCGAGCCGCGGCTCGTTGAACTGCGCGCTGCGCTTCCGCCAGTCATCCTCGGGCAAGCTGGCAATCCGTTCACGGGTCATCGCGCCCGAGAGCAGACCCGAGCCCATCGGCGAGTAGACGATCACGCCGATCCGCTCGCGCTCGGCGAAGGGCAGGATCGATCCCTCCACGCCGCGATCGATGAGCGAATACGGCGGCTGAAGCGTCTCGACTGGAGCGATCTGCTGGATCCTCTGCATCTGAGCGACTTTGAAATTCGACACACCGATGTGCCGAACGAGTCCGCGCTCCTTCAACTCAGCGAAGGTCGCCCAAGCCTCTTCGATGTCAGGCTCCGGATCTGGCCAGTGGATCTGATAGAGGTCGATCGCGTCGACCCCGAGGCGTTTGAGACTCGAATCGACCTCGCGCAAGATCGAGTCCCGCTTCAGCTGGTGCACGATCCGGCCGCCGCCTCCGTCGAGCAGCGATGCCTTCGTGAACACGTACGGGTGGTCCTTGCGTCCGGCAAGCGCCCGGCCGACGACTTCCTCGGAGTGCCCGAGGCCGTAGACCGCGGCCGTGTCGATCCAATTGACGCCGAGCTCGAGCGCCCGCTCGATTGCGGCCAGTGACTCGTCGTCGTCCTGTTCGCCCCAGGCGAACTCGTAGCCGGTGCCACCGATCGCCCACGCGCCGAGACCGACGCGCGTGATCTCCAGGCCGGTACCACCGAGCCCGGTTGTTGCGAGTTGCCTTCTCATCGTTGTCTTCCTCCCTGCAGCTATTTACGAAACTCATAGTATCGTAACTTGGGTCACGATGCCAACCCGAGGTCGTTGAGGCCGAAAGAGTGGCAACTGCCAGAGTCACGGAACGTCACTCGGAGCACGTGCCGCGGCGGCGGCTTCTACCGCGAGTCCGCGGGTGTTGTCGAGGAAACCGGCCCGGCGTTCTGGAGGCGGCGTGTCCGCCACCGATCAGTGGACATGCCGGGTGGGAGGTTCCCGACCATCAAAGGGAGCTCGCAAAGTCCCTGAGCGCAGACCCAGCAAGGCGGTACCGGGTCCACTCGTCCGTAGCGACGGCACCGATCGACTGGTAGAACGCGATCGCGGGCTGGTTCCAGTCGAGGACGGACCACTCGAGCCGACGGCAGTCCTCGTCGAGAGCGAGACGAGCCAACGACGCGAGCAATGCTCTTCCTATCCCAAGTCCGCGGTGCGCGGGCCGGACATAGAGATCCTCGAGATAGATACCGGGTCGTCCCGTCCAGGTGGAAAAGCTCCGGTAGTACAAGGCCATGCCAACTATGAGGTCGTCGACGGTCGCGACCCGCGCAAAGACGCTCGGCTCCGGCCCGAACAGCGCGCGCTCGAGCATCATGTCGTCGATCTCGACCTCGTCGTGTGCCCGCTCGTACTCCGCGAGCTCACCGATCAGCTCGACGAGGACGGGCACGTCAGCTCGTATCGCTGTGCGAATCACCTTCTTGACCGTACCGACCGCAGAAGCTCGGCGGGTGCTTTTGAGCGCCTACAGCAGACAGGTGGAACTTGTGGAGACAGGTGCCGCCGCGGAAGACGAGCTCTTCGCCGAGGTACGAATTGCCCGCTGTCTCGAGAATGAGACGGGATAGGACGAGATCCTGTTCCAGCTGCTCGGGCGTTGGCCAGCCGACCCTGCCAGACCACTCGACGATGTACGCGTCCGGGATCGCAAGTCACGCTCAACTCCGGCGTTGAGCTGGACGTTCCACCGGTCGTCGACCGACCCGCCGGTCCGCTGGATCACGGAGACGGGGTACGCTCTCGCGGCATCTGCAAACGCCTGGGCATCGAGCCGCCCCTCCTCGGGCATCTCGCCTGCCACGGTCGCCACGTTGGAGAGACCGCCTCCGCGCCGCGGCCGCGCGACGAGATCGAGGAGGGTCACCTCCGCAGTGGAGACCTTCATCCTCCCGGTGGGCCGTGAGGAGTGACATACCCCGCCGGTAGCGTCCGATCAGACGAGATATCGAGCGCGCCATCTCTTGGGCGTTCCGCAGACAGACAGCCGCCCTGCCGGGAGCCCGCTCATGATCGCCTCCATCCCATCTGCCACCCTGCTCGGTGTCAGAGGCCGTCCCGTCCTCGTCGAGGTGCACGTTTCCAACGGACTGCCCGGCTTCACGGTCGTCGGGCTGCCCGACGCCGCCTGCCGGGAGGCACGGGACCGGGTCCGCGCCTCCCTGCTCTCGAGTGGGCTCCCGTGGCCGATGCGGCGAGTGACGGTCAACTTGGCGCCGTCGGGTGTTCGCAAGACGGGCTCCAGTCTCGACCTTCCGATCGCCATCGGGCTGCCTGTCGCGACCGGCGAGATCGATTCAGCAGCGGTCGCCGGCTGTGGGTTCGTCGGAGAGCTCGGCTTCGACGGCACGATCCATCCGGTCCCCGGCGCTCTCCCGCTCACCGATGCGCTCAGCGCGCCGACCGTGGTCGTGCCGCCGGCTTGTATCCCCGAGGCGCTGCTCGTAGGGCGGCCGGCAGTGCGCACGGCGCGGTCGCTCCGGGAGCTCGTCGACGCCCTGTCGGGACGGATCGCCTGGCCCGGCTTGAGGGCGATCTCGCCGGGACCGGCACAGTCGGGCGAGTTGCCGGGAGCCGCCACCGCCGACCGAGCGCGCGGCAGGGCCGTACCGGGCCACTTGACCTCGCGGAGGTCCGGGGCCAGCCGATGGGGCGTCTCGCCATCGAGGTCGCCGCGGCCGGGGGGCCACCACCTTCTCCTGTCGGTGCCGCCAGGCTCGGGCAAGACCATACTGGCCGAGCGGCTCCCGAGCGTGCTGCCTTCCCTTGACGAGACTCAACTCCTGGAGACATATCGGATCCATTCGGCAGCGGCCTTGCCGCTGCCGCCGGTGGGAGAGCGCCGTCCCCCGTTTCGGGCTCGTCATCATGGGATCTCGGCCCCTGCGCTCATCGGCGGCGGCTCGTCGTGGATGCGTCCGGGCGAGGTCAGCCTCGCAACTGCCAGAGTCACGGAATGTCACTCGAAGCCGGTGTCGCGGCGGCGCCTACTTCGGAAGTTGGCGAGTGTTGTTCTGCGTCGGCGAGTCCGATACCTACCCGTCTGATATGCGCCTCCTCGTGTAGTCACTCAGCGAATTGTCGGGCCACGCAGATGGGAGGTTCTGCACCTGTTCCGATAGCTCCGGCACAGGGGGTTCAGACGTTGCCCCAGCTCCTCGTGCCAATCGCCAACGCGCTTGACTTCTCGGAGCACGCACTTCTAGAGTTCTCTAGATGAGTAGAGAAGTACTGAGACAATCGATCAGCTTCCAGCTGAACCCGGACTCCGGAGTGCCCGCGTATCTGCAGCTGGCACAGCAGGTCAAGCAGGCCATCCGGATGGGGATATTGGACGTTGGCGACAAGCTGCCGACGGTGAAAGAGGTGGTGGCCGAGGTGGCCATCAACCCCAACACGGTGATGAAGGCCTACTGGCAGCTCGAACACGAAGGCCTCGTGGAAGGCCGCCAAGGTGTGGGCACGTTTGTCTCTCGGCGTCCTTCAGGCCCACCGCCCGACACCCAGGCACGCTTGGCCCGAAGGCTCGAACGGTGGGTGCAGTCGGCGCGGGACGAGGGTCTGGACGACGAGTCCATCGAGGCCATGCTGCGCGCAACGCTGTCCGGCTCGCGCGTTGAGAGAACAGCGTGAACGTGCGCGACGTCCCGGCGATCCACACGACCGGGTTGGGCAAGCGCTACGGCTCCAACTGGGGACTGCAGGACTTCTCGGTGTCCGTGCCGCGGGGTCATGTCACAGCGTTGGTCGGCCCGAACGGGGCGGGAAAGACGACCTTGCTCAAGCTCCTTGTCGGGCTGTGTGCCCCGAGTGCGGGTGAAGCCGAGGTGTTCGGCCGAGTACCTCAACAGAGCGAGGAGTTCTTGGCGAGCATCGGATACCTGGCCCAAGACGTGCCCCTCTACAAGCAGCTCAGCGCCGACGATCACCTGGAGATCGGCGCGCGCCTCAATCGCGACTGGGATGCCGCTGCCGCCCGGGCACGACTCGCTGCATTGAGGATCCCGACGAACCGACCGGTCGCGACGTTCTCGGGTGGTCAGCGCGCCCAGGTCGGACTGAGCCTGGTCTTGGCTAAGCGGCCCCAGCTCCTGCTGCTCGACGAGCCGATGGCCGCGTTGGACCCGTTGGCCCGTCGAGAGTTCTTAGCGTCCCTCACCGCGGCCGTCGCCGACGAGGGTCTCTCAGTCGTCGTGTCGTCGCACCTGCTCCACGATCTCGAGCGGGTCTGTGATCACTTGATCCTTCTCGCCGCTTCGCGAACTCAGCTCTGCGGCGACATCGACGAGATGCTCGCCGAACATCGCACGCTGGTGGGTCCGCGCCGGGCTGCGAACGAGATCGAACCCGGCCTCACGGTCGTCAAGGCGACCGAGACGGCTCGGCAGACGCGCCTTCTCGTTCGAGTGGACGGTCCGGTCCTCGATCCGTCCTGGGAGGTGACCGAGGTGGGGTTGGAGGACATCGTCCTCGCCTACATGGAACAAGAGGAAGCGCAGGCTGGCGGTCAGCTGGTCGAGCTCGGGCGCGCGCAATGAACTACCTGATGTGGCGCCTGCACCGCAACCAGCTGCTCGTCGCCGGGGGTGCCTTGATCGTCCTCACCGTCGTGCTGTTGATCCTCCCGAAGAGCGACAACCATGCCATCGAGGCGATCGTCTACGTCACCATCGTCATGCCGCTGCTGCTCGGACTGTTCTGGGGTGCGCCGCTTCTCGCCAAGGAGTTCGAGGATGGTACGAACGGCCTCGCGTGGACCCAAGGTGTGACGCGTCGCCGCTGGTTGAGAAGCAATCTGATGTGGGCGATCCTCGCTGCAGCGGTGTGGGGTGCGGCAGTCACGGCAGTCGTCACGTGGTGGAGTCTCGCTGAGGTCTCGCTCGGTCGTTCCCGGCTGGGCCCCGGTCCGTTCGACATCCAAGGGATCGTGCCCCTGGCGTATTCGGTGTTTGCCGTCGTGCTCGGCATTGCCGTGGGCTCGATGTTCCGGCGAGTCCTTCCTGCCATGGCGACGACCTTGGCAGCGTTCGTCGCCGTGCGCGTAGTGATCGCCGTACTTGTCCGGCCGCACTTCATGAGCCCGGTGTCCAGAGTGGTTTCCCTCGCTCAAGGACTACCGGCTGGCGCCTGGTTGCTTTCGAATCCTGCATATGTCGGACCGAATGGCACTCTGCTCACCTACCAGCCGGCGAATCGGTTCTGGGCCTTCCAGGGAATCGAGACGGGAGTGTTCATCGTATTGGCCGCCGGCCTCGTCGCATTGGCCTACCGGATGGTCCTGACCCGCGACGCGTGAGCGACGAGCGGGCTGCCAGTCGCGACGCGACATAACGACGCGGACACCGTGGAATTGTGTCGCCGCTGTCGTACGCACAGTCGGCGTTACGCGTTTAGCGATCGCGCACCAAACGACGCGACACATAACAGCGGGGCGGTGGCACTTCGGCAATGAGATTGTCGCTCCGACGCCGGTCAGGTGGCTGGAGCGTAGTCACTGCCAGAGTCCCGGAATGTCACTTGAAGCGGACTGTCGCGGTAACGGCCTCTACCGGAAGCTCCCGGTCGCTAGAGCGCGATGCGTGGGGGTTCGCGTTGGAGGACCGACTTCTAGGATCTGCGACTGGCCGTGAGCGGCTGCAAGGTCACCTCGGTGGCTCCACTTGTCTTCGAGGCAGCTCTACTCAGCTCCCTACACTTGAGCGACGTGCGTGGCTTTCTTATTCTGACGGCAGCGGTCATTCTTGTCATCGGTGTCGGTGCGGGTGTTCTAGGTGCCACATCGAGGACGCCGACATCTGTCGAGTGCGCCTCCGTCAGAGGTTGTGTAGGCATCGCTCGTGCCTTCGGCATCGACAAGCAACTTGTGACTCCAACTAACCCGGACCTGCGATTCGAGGAGGGGTTGGTCTTCCCACCACCCCGGCCGATGGGGTGGACGGTGTTTCTGATGTTTGGGGACTCCCAGCAAAGTGAGGCACTCGAGTGGTGGATGAGTTCAGAGCGCCCGATCAGCTACACCGACTGCTTTCACATCATGCACGAAGTACCGCTTGAAGCAGCAGGCGGACTTAGGTTCTGTGAATTAGCGGGAGGGGGACAGGC
>PLIM01000083.1:18740-18882 GCA_003139355.1 Acidimicrobiaceae bacterium
TGGTCACCTTCCTCACCGGACATCTCGGCTTCCCGGTCCCGTCGCCAGCGCTGCTCGAGAAGATCGGCAACCGTTTCCGTCGAGAGGTGAAGGCCTTCGCCGCCGAGCACGACGTGCCGGTCCCCTGTCTGTCAGGCTGAGG
>PLIM01000150.1 GCA_003139355.1 Acidimicrobiaceae bacterium
GAGGCCGAGCGCTCCAGGCTGCGGCGTGATCGCTTCGGCTTTGTGTTCCAGTTCGGCCAGCTCGTGCCGGAGCTGACCGCCGAGGAGAATGTCGCGCTGCCGCTGTTGCTCGGTGGAGCACGTCGCGAAGAGGCCTTGCACGGCGCGCGGGCTTGGTTCGAACGGCTCGAGCTCGATGGCTTGGAACGACATCGCACTGGTGAGATGTCCGGCGGGCAGGCGCAGCGCGTCGCGCTGGCACGTGGCCTTGTCGCAAAACCCGACGTGCTGTTTGCGGACGAGCCGACTGGCTCACTCGACTCGCTCACTGGCGAGCTCGTTATGGGCCTGTTGACGCGCACCGCGCGTGAGGAAGGGACGACCGTCGTCCTCGTGACCCACGAGCCCCGGGTCGCCGCGTATGCGGACCGCGAGGTGATCGTGCGCGATGGCAAAGTCACCTCGGTCGAAGGCGCGTTACGGTGATCCGCCTCGGTCTTCGCTTGACCTTGGGAAGTGGACGTGAAGCCGCGCTGCGCGTCCTCGTCACCGCGGCTGCTGTCGCCCTCGGCGTCGGGATGTTGCTGGCCTGCCTGGCCGGAGCCAACGGTCTGCACGCTCAGACTGACCGTGGTGCGTGGCTCGATACCTCGGCGCAGGCGGTAGCACCGACCTCGACATCTGGCCGGCTGTGGTGGCTGACGAGCACCGACGAGTTCAGCAACCAGGAGATTGATCGCGTCGACATTGCCGCCTCCGGACCGAACGCTCCGGTCCCGCCGGGGATTCCGCACCTACCGGGACCGGGTGAGTACTACGCCTCGCCTGCCCTCACGACGCTCCTTCGGTCCGAACCGGCGAATGAGCTGCGTGACCGGTATCCGGCGCACCAGATCGGGACCATCGGCGCAGCGGCGCTTCCGTCACCGAACTCGCTGATCATCGTCATCGGCCACACAGCCCGCCAGCTCTCCCAGGCACCTGGTGCGGTCGAGGTCGGAGCCATCCAAAGCACGCCAGCCAGCTGCTACGCCTGCCAGAACACCACCGGGAGCGGGCCCGTTCTGCAGTTCATTCTGGCCGGCGGAGCCGTCGCGCTCTTGCTGCCGATACTGATCTTGATCGCGACCGCGAGCCGGCTATCGGCCGCGCGGCGCGAGGAGCGCTTTGCCGCGATGCGACTAGTCGGCGCCACGCCGCGTCAGATTTCGGCGGTCTCCGCGGTGGAGGCGGCGGTCGCCGCGGTCGCGGGCGTCGCAGCCGGCTTCGCGCTCTTCTTCGTCTTCCGACCGTTGCTCTACCACGTGCCGTTCACCGGAGCGCCGTTCGCCCAAGGCGACCTCTCACTGCAGTGGATCGACATCGCGCTCGCTGTGATCGGCGTCCCGGTCGCGGCGGTCGTGTCCGCGCGCCTCGCGCTTCGCAGGGTCCAGATATCGCCGCTCGGCGTGAGTCGACGAGCGTCGTCCCGCCCACCGCGGATCGTACGGATCATCCCGCTACTCGCCGGCATCGCCGTGCTCGCGTACTTCGACGCGGTCGGCAAGCCAGGCAGCAATGGCAGCCAGATTCTCGAGCTGCTCGTGGGCTTCGTGCTCCTTATCGTGGGGCTGGTTCTCGCCGGACCGTGGTTCACGACCGCGGGTTCTCGGCTCATGGCGAAGCGGGCCAATCGCCCCGCCACGCTCATCGCCGGCCGCCGGCTCCTCGACAATCCGAAGGCCGCCTTCCGGTTCATCAGTGGGCTCGTTATCGCCCTCTTTGTTGCGAGCGCCATGATCGGGGCGCTCAGCTCGATTGCGGCCGCCACCAGCAGCTCCAGCGGAGGAAGCGCGGGGAGAGACACGCTTTCCGAACTGTTCTGTAGCTTCTATATGTCGAACTGTCCCGCCTCCGCCGAGGTTTCTTCCGTCCCCGGCCAGGTGCTTGACGAACTCCGCTCGACGCCCGGAGTGCGCGCCGTGACGGTTGTCCATCAGAACCCAACCCAAGCGCAGCTGGGGACTTCCTTTGGGGTCGTCGCGTGCGACCAGCTGGCGAAGACACCCGCGATCGGCAAGTGCGCTCCGGGAGCGACGGAGGCGAGTATCGGCTACTTCCTTTCGAACCTCCTCGGGCACAACTCGAACGCGTCGTCAACGGTCTGGCCGTCCGCGCACCTGTCGGCGGCGGACGTCGCGAGACTCCCCGTTGATGCAGTCGTCGTCGCTACGAACGGGTCGTCCGGCTCGCTCGAACGGGCACGGACCACACTGGAACGGGCCTTTCCCTTCCAGGGAGCGCCGGTCGCAGTCGATGCGCTCGATCCGTCGACCGCGCGCCTCCTCACGATGATCCAGGACATGACCGACGTGATCATCGTGGCGAGCCTCATCATCGCCGCCTGCAGTCTCGCCGTGACCATCGCCGCCGGGTTGGGCGAGCGGAAGCGCCCGTTCAGCTTGCTCCGGCTCACCGGTGTCCCCACCTCGCTCTTGCATCGTGTCGTCGCGCTGGAGAGTGCGCTGCCGCTCTTTCTCGTCGCCGCAGTGTCGATCGTGGTCGGCCTCGTGTCGGCTGCCCTCTACCTCCACTCCCAGGTCGGCATCGCGTTCAGCATCCCGGGAATCGCGTACTGGGCAACCGTTCTCGGCGGACTCGCCGCTTCACTTGCGATCATCACCGCGACGTTCCCGATCCTCGACCGGATGACGGGACCTGAGGTCGCCCGGAACGAGTGATTGCACCGCACCGCGTCGGTGTCAGCACCGCGACCGTCAGTATTAGGCACGTATAAGGCACGCCGGGAACGGTCCGCCTCCCGGCTCTACAGAGAGGTCAGCTCACGGCATGCATCGTTCCCCGCAAAGGGGCACATCGGGCAGCACATCGGGCAGCACACCTGATGCACAAGGCGGATCGCGTTGCGACAGAACGCCGGTCAGGTCGCACTCCGGGCATCGAGAGCGCGCGCAAATATTCGGCGATCGGCGCTCATGTTCCGGGGCTCGAGAACCTCACAGTCGATCTGGCGCGGCCCAGCCTCTTGATCGGGGCGTCGTTCGGGACGACGTTCTGGTCACCGCTGCCCCAGCCGCTTACAGGGCTGATCCACGAACTTGGCCGTCTGCTCGGAGGGCAATCTCTCTTTTGCGGAGCTGAGATGTTCATCGCGTCGCAGTCTGTGTAACCTCCAGCCGATTGCCGGGAGGGTTTCTGAACTCGTCAGAGCTTCTCCGTAGGGGATGGTTCGGTGTTCGGGTCCCTCAGCGCACACCTTGTGATGTCGGGAGAGAGGGGGGAGGCCAGCAAACCGGGCCAAAGACCCCGGACAGCAGCAGCCGCACCCACCCCCCAGCCACCCGAGAGCGCGGCCCGGCGGAGGCCGGCACGGGGCGAGAGGCCCCAGAAAACGGGGCAAAGGGCAGAAGGCAGGGACGACGAGCCGAGCACCGGGGCACCGAGCAGGAGGCCGGCCCCAGGGGCACGGAGGACGGGGCAGAGCACCGGGCACGGGCAGACCCACGAACCCACCCACCCACCCGGGACCCCGGCAGGACGACGGGAGGGGCCCGCAGTTAGGGCGGACTGGCCAGAGGCCGGCCGGCGGCGCACAGGCCGCCCACGTTCGCCCACGTGGCGGCGTGACTGGCTGGTGGTGGGTCAGGTGACAACGGGGGGCTATGGGGCGGTGAGTGGGACTATGGGTGGGCCGTACGTGCCTAGCGAGGCGAGGAACTTGAGGTGTGCACGCGAACCGTCCTGCTCCCACCAGGCGGCGAGCTGGCGGCGGGCGCAGAAGCGAACGGCTGGGAGCCAGAGCGCGGCGTTGACCCGTGCCCGCACTCGCGCCGGGAAGGCCGCGTCGAGCAGGGGCTCGATGTCCTCCCAGCGCCGTGCCCAGGCCAGGCGGGCGATCGTCGGGAGCCGGCGGAGGAGGGCCGGGCGGGCGGTCGAGGTCAGGTCCGGGAGATGGCCGAGGGCGCTCGCCACCCCGGAGGCGAGTATCCTCGGCCAGGAGTAGAAGCGGCGCATCGCCTCGAGGACACCGAGCTGGAGCTCGAGGGCGGTCATTTGGGCCGGAGCTGTGACGACGTACTGCCCGT
>PLIM01000006.1 GCA_003139355.1 Acidimicrobiaceae bacterium
TGCCTCTTATGCCGCACTCGCCGTTATGCCAACCAGTGGCGGCATCGCTGCACAGATCTTGAACCCTAGGCGTATGAACTCGGCATAATCTAAAGGCTGTCGAGGAAGCGAAGGAGCTTGTCGGAGGGCCGGTAACGGCCGGGCGGAAGGTCCTTCGGAGCGGTTCGTTCAAGTGCACGTTCCTTGAGTGCAAGGTCCGCGTGGACGTAGATCTGCGTGGTCGCCACGTTCTGGTGACCGAGCCATAGGGCAACAGTGACGATGTCGACACCCGCGTTGACCAGGCGCATGGCCGCTGTGTGTCTCATGACGTGAGGCGAGACGCGCTTTTCGACAAGCGTCGGACATGACTTCGCGGCGATGGCAGTGTACTTGGCAAGGCGTTGTTCGAGCGCGTCGCGGCTCAACTGCGTTCCGCGCCGGGTTGGGAACAGCGGGTCGGTGGTCAGGCCAGCGCGCTCAGCCATCCAGACGTCGAGCAGCTTTGCGGTGCTGGCGGTGAGCGGCGTGATGCGCTGTTTGCGGCCCTTGCCGAGGCAGCTGACGTGCGAACCGGTTCCGAGGTGGACATCGCCTATCGTCAAAGCGGTGAGCTCGCTTGCTCGCAGCCCGGTCTGGCAGGCAAGCGCCAGCATCGCTCTGTCGCGTCGACCGGTCCAGGTGCCCTGGTCCGTTGCGTCAAGGAGCGCGTCGATCTCCTCCTCGGTGAGGTAGGTGATCACCGAGCAGTCAAAGCGCTTGGGCGGCATGGCAAGCACACGCTGGATGACCGCTGCGTCCTCGGGGTGGCGCAGCGCCGCGTAACGAAACAGTGAGTGGATCGCTGCCAGTCGGGCGTTGCGTGTCCGGGTGCTGTTTCCCCGCTCGGCCTCCAGGTGCTCGAGGAAGGCGCCGATCAGCGGCGCGTCCAGATCGGCGAACTCGAGCTTGGAGGGAGGTTTTCCCGTTCGTTGCTGGGCGAAGACGAGAAGCAGCTTGAAGGCGTCGCGATATGCGGCGACAGTGTGCGGGCTGGCCTGGCGCTGGCGGATCAGCCGCTCGGTGATATATGCCTGAAGGGTAGGTGCAAGGGTGGTCACGCTCGTCCCTCCAGGTGCGCTTCGAGCCGTTGCCCGGCCAGCGCCATCAGCTCGGGCGCGGCCGACAGGTACCAGAAGGTGTGCTTGGGATCGGTGTGCCCGAGATAAGTCGCCAACCGCGGGAGCATGACCGCCACGTCGTCGCCACATACGTACCAATCGAGCAAGCTATTGACCGCGAAAGCGTGTCTCAGATCGTGAACTCGTGGCCGGCACGACGCTGAGCGACGAACGATCCCGCTGCGCTGAGTGAGGCCGGTAAAGGTGAGCTCGACGTTGCTGTGCCACAGCCGAGTGCCGACGCTCGAGACGAACAGCGCCGGGCTCGAGCGCCGGGGGCATAGCTCGTCTCGCAGCTCGAGGTAACGCAGCAGCGCTGCTGTCGTGCTCGCGTGCAGGGGCACCAGCCGGGACCTGTCGAACTTGGAGTCGCGCACCACCAGTACGGCGCGCTCGAGGTCGAGATCCTTGCTGTCGAGAGCGATCGCCTCGCCGATCCTCATGCCGCTCACCGCGAGCAGGCCGATGAGGTTGTAGTAGGTGGCCGCTCGTAGTGGGGGGCGCAGGTCGGCCGCCGCCTCGAGCAAGGAGGCCACCTCGGCGGCGGAGTAGAGGTAGGGGGTTGCCCGGCACGGCCCGCTTCGGATCAGTCCTGCCGGCGGCACCTCCACAGTGGCATCGATGCCGTGCAGGTAGGCGGCAAAGCCACGCACGACACTCAGCCTGATCGCACGCCAGTGCGCGGATCCTTCCTCCGGGAGCGACGCCCAGGAGAGAGCGTCGTCGGTGGTGATGGTCTCGATGCCGCGCGCCTCGAGGTAGTCGACGAACTGGCCGAGCAGCCTCCCGGCGCTCTTCAGCTTGAAGCCGAGTGCCCGGCGCAGCCGCAGGTAGTCCTCGAGGGCACTTCGAAGAGACGGCTGCGCGGTCATCTCGGCTCCCCAGGCCACGGGCGAGCGAGGCTGCGCAACGCCTCGAGGTCGAGCTTCGCGTAAATGGCCGTCGTCATCGCGCGGCGATGTCGCAAAACGTCCCCGATCTCACGCAGTGACCCGCCGGCGCGGAGCATCGCTGTCGCGGCCGAGTGCCGGAGGCGGTGGGCGCCGATGGTGCCGAGCCCAGCCCGACGTCCTGCGGTCGCCACGATCGTCGTGACCCCGGTGGAGGAGAGCGCCCGGTACGGAGCCTGTGCCCGCACGAACACCGTCCGGCCCTCGGCCGTGCTCGGTCGGCCGTCACGCAGGTAGCCCACGATCCTCTCTCCGACATCGCTGGGTAGTGGCAGGCGTGCGATGCGGTTGGCCTTCCCGCAAACCGTGAGTTCGCCTCGGCGCCAGTCGATGTCGTCCAGCTTGAGGGCGGAGACCTCGCCGGCGCGCAGACCGAGCCGGGCGAGCAAGGTGAGGATAGCGAGGTCCCGTCGCCCAGTCGCTGTCTCAGCATCACAGGAGACGAGCAACGCAGCGACCTGGCTTTCGGACAGAGCTTTGGGCAGGCCCGTGAGAGTCCAGCTAGGTGGTGAGGGGACCGCCTCCGCCAGCGGCATATCGATCGACCCCTCGATGTAGAGAAAGCCCAAGAGCGAACGCAGCGCGGTCACGACGCGCTTGATCGACCGGGGTCGCTGCGCGGACTGTTCGACCACGAATGCAGCAATGTCTCGGGCGGTGAGCTCCTTGAGCTCGACACGGCTCTCCTGCCCGCCGGCGTGTTCGAACAGCAACGGACGGACCAGTCGCACGTTCAGCTCTACCGTGGCCGCGGCAAGCCCCCGCTCGACAGTCAGGTAGCTCTTGTAGCGGGTAAGCAGCTGCTCTGTCGCCGACGCGGGGATCGCCGCGTCCGCAGTCGGCGCGGCACCGACTCGCCGCAGATAGTCAAGTAGTGGCCGAAGCGCTCCGACGGTGCGCTCGTTGACATAGCCCACCGCGCGACGCTCGGCGAAGTAGGCCTCGGCTGTCGACGACGTGAGTGCCGATGTTTCGAGACCTTTTGCAGCGAGCCAGCGACTCAGGTGCGCCATCAGTCGCATGTGAGCTGCCGCCGTGAGCGGCGTATATCCCAATCCGCTCAGCTCGATACGGAATCCTTCCGCGTGCTGAGCAAGCGGCCCGGTTACCTGGGGCCACGACGGTTTGGTCTTTGCCATCAAGGGCTCCTCTCGGGATCAGTCCGTCCATCCCGGTCAGAAGCCTCTACCACCATCTTGGCAATACGCTCAGGGCGCGCCGTGACTCCGCTGTGATTATGCCGACCGAAGAGATCAGCTACTCACGTCGCGAGCAGCTGATCTGGAGTTCACGGTGGCATAACGGCGAGTGCGGCATAAGAGGCAGAGCTCCACTTCATC
>PLIM01000142.1 GCA_003139355.1 Acidimicrobiaceae bacterium
AAGGTCATCAGCGGCTCGAGCTACGGGTTCAACAGCCCCGACGCCGTCACCTCGGACGGCACCCACGTCTGGGTGGCGAACTACTGGGGCAACTCGGTCACCGAGTTCTCAGCTTCGTGACCACTCCCAGGATCGGGAACGGCCTCCCATGAGAGGAGCGGCATGGGGGGCCTTGATCGCACCGGGATGACCTGATCCGCCGGAGCTGATTGTGCAAGGCGCGGTTTCCTCCCGCAGTTTCCGACACCGCGCTGCAATCCGAGTGCCGGCGAACCAGTAAGGGACACAACTGCTGCGATGCGCAGGTCGCTGATTCCGTTCTCACGAGCGGTCGGATCATGACTGTGAAGGCAGCTGTCATGGCCCCGGAGGGGCAGACCTGCGCGAAATCTCGGACTCAGTGAGGCTGACCGGTGCTCGCGCAGCCTCCTTTGAGCCGAGCGGACCAATGGAGGGACCAAGTCCTCCTGCCCATCACTGCCTCCGGCGGCCCGCAATACTGATGCATGACCTTGGACCCGATCGCGATCGACCACCGAATCATGGGTGGGTGCCGCGCATACGCGGGACCAGGATCCCGATTGGGTCCTTGAAGGCCACGATCGCAGAAGGAATGACGACGGCTGAGGTCCTGAACGAGCTTCCCTAACTGAGGGAAGACGAAGTTCGCGAAGCCTTGAGACTTGCCGCCGCCTCCGTTGATGAGCACGGGTTGCTGCCTCGCGGCACCCGGTGAGGTTTCTCGTCGACGAAGTCACTGTCGCGGCGAGTCGCGGTGGGCCTCACCGAGACGGGCCACGATGCGGTCCACGCGGGTGACCCTGACCTCCTCGGTGCAGCACGCTCGTTTGATGTTCCTGCTGATCAGACGCGACAACGGACTGTTGACGGCGAGGCGGAGGTCGGGATGAGTGGCAAAAGGCAGCGATGAGCAACTCCTCGGTCATGGCCCTGCCGGCGACCGCACAAGTAGCCTTGGAGGTCATGGAAACTTGGGATGCCATTCGTGCTCGTCGCAACGTTCGCACCTACAAGGACCGGGCTATCGCTCCGGAACACCTCGACCGGATACTTGAGGCCGGTTGGCGGTCGCCCTCGGCATCCAACCGCCAGAAGTGGGACTTCGTTCTCGTGACCGAGCCTGGCCAGCTACAGGAGCTGTCGACGGTCTGGACCGGCGCCCGCCATCTGGCGACGGCAAAGGCAGCGATTGTCCTTGTTCTCCCTGAGCCTGAGTCTGAGCGGTACAGGACGCTCGATGAGTACGACTTGGGCCAGGCAACGATGGCGATGATGCTGGCTGCCGCGGACTTAGGCATCGGCAGTGGCCACGCCGCCATCGGCGACCAGGAGATCTGCCGGCGGATCCTCGGTGCGCCCACAGACCACATCTGCGCCTACATGCTGGCTTTCGGTTATCCAGCTGATCGACCTCTGAAGCCGATAGCCAAGCCCGACCGACGTCCGTTCGAGAAAGTGGTTCACCGAGGGAGCTGGTAGCGGGCTGAGCGTTGGCTCAACCAGCACACAGCGTGTTCATCGGCGCCATCCTCGGTCGGACAGAACCTGCCCGCGCTCGATTGGGTCACCGGCGTGTCGTGATGCTCCCTCTCTTGCGTCGATTGGATGGATGGCTATCGAGCTCATCGGTCGACAAGGTTGCGGCGCCAGAGGGCGACGTTCAGGGTCGTGGCGAAGACGACCCACACCAGGTAGGGCAGGAGCAGAGCGGCAGCCAAGCGTGAGACGCGGCTGACCTTGATCACGGTGATGCTAACGGCTATCGCCAGGAACGCGCTGTCGATGAGGGCCCAGCCGATCCGTCGGCGACCGAAGAAGACGAAGGACCACAGGCAGTTGAGCATGAGCTGGATAGCCAGCCACCGTTCGGCCGACCGGCGCGCGGCACCCGGCTGCGCCCGGCGAGTCAGGCGCCAAGAGATGCCGATCAGCGCGTAGAGCACGGTCCACACCGGTGCGAACACCCAGTCGGGCGGTTGGAAGCGCGACTGGTCGAGCGTCGGCAACCACTCTGAGACGGCAGGCACGGTCACGAGTGCGCCCAGCGCACCGACTGCCTCGCAGGCCACGACCGCACCAAGGAAGCCGACCAGTTCACGCAGGCCCGAAACCGGTTTGGTAGCCACGGCGCTCATGACTCGAGCACGCGTGTCAGCCCATCAAGCTCAGCCACGGTGTCGGTCCAGGTGTCTCTTGTCGACCTCGTGGTGATGGGAATCGATCACAGGTCTACCTTCAGGAATGGCTTCCTGGACACTAACCGGGCCACGCAGGCGCGAACCCGCGCACCGTCATCCTGTCCGACGAGGGCGAGACCCTCGGCTGTGAGGACAAGCTCGCGGCCCGAGTGTCGCGCCAGCTTTGGCCGCTGAGTGAGGCGGCGCAGGTAATGCCCGCGACTCGGTGGTCCGCCCCACTTGCGGTCGTCTTGCTCAATGCCGCTTGAGCCCAGGTCCAAAGCGCCGCCGAGCGTGCGCACTACCCCGGCGATCTACGCTTCGCACGGGTTGGGCTTGGCCCGCTGGGAGAACTCGAGCGGTGACCCAGCAGAACCCTTTGCCTAGGAGGCGGGATGTCAGACGGCATGTCGAGTAACGAACACCATCGCAGCTGGGCGGAGCCGTTTCGCATCAAGGTGGTGGAGGCCATCACCATGACCACGCGAGAGCATCGCGAGGTAGCGATGGCCGAGGCAGCCTGGAATACGTTTCTGCTCCGCGCCGAGGACGTCTACATCGATTTGCTGACCGATTCCGGCACATCGGCAATGTCCGACCGACAATGGGCCGCCCTCATGGTAGGGGACGAGGCGTATGCCGGTAGCCGTTCGTTCTACCACCTTGAGGACGCCGTGCGCGATGTGTACGGCTATCCCGAGCTGGTGCCCACTCACCAAGGCCGCGGCGCCGAGCACATCCTCAGCCAGATCCTCATCAAGCCTGGCGATGTCATCCCCGGCAACATGTACTTCACGACGACCCGTTTCCATCAGGAGCATGCGGGCGGGACCTTCGTCGATGTGATCATTGACGAGGCGCACGATCCGGCAAGCCTGCACCCCTTCAAGGGCAACGTCGATCTGGCGAAGCTCCAGGCAGTCATCGACGAGCACGGGCCGGAACGGATTCCTTACATCTCGGTCGAGACGAACGTAAATCTCGCCGGAGGCCAGCCCCTGTCCCTGGAGAACCTTCGCGCAACCTACGCGTTGTGCGAGCGTCACGGCATCCTCGTGATGCTCGATGCCACCAGGGCGTTGGAGAACGCCTGGTTCATCCAGCAGCGCGAGCCCGGATACTCTGATCACAGCGTCAAGGAGATACTGCTGGAGATCTGCGCCAATTCGGATGGTGCAACCGTCTCGTCGAAGAAGGACAACCTGGTCAACATCGGTGGTTTCCTCGCGTTGCGGGACCCGGAGCTGGCGCGCAAAGCGCGAGGCCTTCTGGTGGCCTTTGAGGGATTGCACACATACGGCGGGATGTCAGGCCGGGACATGGAGGCGCTGGCGGAGGGGATTCGCGAGATGGTCGAGACGGACGACCACGTCCGGGCCCGCATCGGTCAGGTCGAATACCTTGGAAACAAGCTCATCAGTGCCGGAGTTCCAGTGGTCGTGCCAATCGGTGGGCACGGTGTCTTCCTCGACGCGCGCTCCATCCTGTCTCATGTTCCCCAGGAACGGTTTCCCGCCCAGGCATTGGCGGCGGCGATCTACGTCGACTCCGGGGTACGCACGATGGAGAGAGGCATCGTCTCTGCCGGTCGCGACACCCGAACCGGCGAGAACCATTACCCCAAGCTGGAGCTGGTGCGCTTGGCCATCCCGCGTCGCGTGTACACCCAGGCCCATATGGACGTGGTTGCCGAGTCGGTAGTTGAGGTCCATTCCCAGCGCGAAAGTATCGGTGGGTTGCAGTTCACCTACGAACCTGAGGAGCTTCGTTTCTTCCTGGCGCGCTTCGCGCCCGTGGCAGTCGCGTAAGACGGACGAAGCAGCTTCGCCCCCTGAGTGGTCAAAGCACATCGCCTTCCCCGACCGCCCGACAAGGGCCGGCCACCGACAACTTGCTAGAGGAGCGACCCGATGCGGCCATGGGTCGTGGGCAACGGGTGGTTCGCAGCGATGACTGCGAGGTCACGATGCATCCACGTGATACGGGGTTGAAGTCCCGCCGCCTGTAACCAGCGTAGTTGGTCCTCAACTCGACTCGGCTTGTCGTATGCCCCATCGTCGATTGGCGTTATCGCGTCGCGAGCGTCGTCGGGGACGACCACGTCGGCCAGCACAAAACGCCCTCCGGGCGAAGTCGCTCGGCGACACGCGTGAACAGATCAGCCTTCCCGTCGCCGTCAAGGTGGTGCACGGCGAGGGCCGAAATGACAAGGTCGAAGGTGCCCTCTGGCAGCGGGTCCTCCAGGCGACCGACGCGCAGGTCAGCCGAAGGCAGCCGTTTCCGGGCACAGTCGAGCATCTCTGGGCTTTCGTCAACACCCGTGAGGCGAGCCATCGGATGAACGGCCAGGACCAGTTTCGCTGTCTCTCCAGTGCCGACACCGAGCTCGAGGATCTGGGCTGCGACGACACCCGTCGTGGCCTCAGCCGTCGCTTCCTGTAGAGCGAAATAGGCCGGCACCTCAGAAAGAACCATGGCCAAGTAGGTCTCGGGGTCGAAATGGTACTGGCCTACCGGGTCTCTCTTCATGCCGTGCAGCCTGCCCCAGGTCGGCTTCCAGCGCACGTGGGGACAACACGCGAATCCAGCACGGTCACGAGCGCCCAGGCCGGCACCGTTCTGATTGGCCCCCAAGTGCCACAGTGGGGGCGGTTGCGATCCGGCACTGCCGGATCAGGCGGCGAGGCGTTGGGCAAGTCACGCCATGTGGAAGGTGAACATCTGGTCGGCGTCGACGAAGACGCGAACGTTGGCATCGAGAAAGTCCTCCCACGTGGCGCCGTAGAGGGGCGTGTACAGGTCGAGCAGGCCTTGGCGGAGCCCTGCGGTTTCCTCTGCCCGCACGTCGAGGGGCGCGGCTCTACCATGAACCGTGACCGAGAGCTCCTGGGCGGGGACGTGGGTCGCGCTGACGTGTGCGCGACACCTGACGTGTCGGATGGGAACGGAATCCGGAGATGATCCGAAGTGGAACGCTCCTCGGTAGAAGACGCCATCGACCGGCCCGATCAGGGGGCGACCGTGCGAGGTCACGGTGGCCAAGGCCAGCAGCCGCAACCCGGTCGGTCGCACGCACACCTGCTGGGCGGTGAGTCCCCGCGCGGGCGTGATCACCTCCCGGAGGTGGCGCGTTGCATTAGCGTCGCTTCGATCCAAGAGGTCCTGCAGGCTTCTCAGGCCTTCCTCGGTCTCGTCCACGTTCCCTCCTGTGGGCGTCGGGACGGACGGCGCTGGGAGGAGCAACCCTCCACGCCGGGAGACGGACTCTGATCGGCTCACCTAGTGGCCGTGGAGCAGCGCAGCTGCGGAGCCTGTTCTCTTAGGGCGTCTCGGCTCTGGTCGGCGGTTGCACCTTGACCACCCTGCGGGACCAGACCGACGTGTGGCTGCTGGGAAGGCGCCGGCCCCAATCAGGGAGTTCGCGCTTTCTCACCGTCCCGATGGACAAGACCCGGGAAGCCGTGCCCAGAACAGGATGCGTTTGAACGTGTAGAAGTACGGTGCCTGCTCGCCGAGTGCCTCGCCCAGCCGTCGCCGGTAGCGCTCCACGAACAGGCTGAACAGATCCGGGGAAAGCAGGCTTTGGAACCGTAGGAGGGTAGTGCCCTTCGTCCACTCGACGACTGCCGCGGTCGAGGCAAGGCGGTGGCCGTAGACCTGCAAGCGGACGTGTTGATCGGCGAAACCGATCCTGTTGAGCAGCTCGGCGTACCGTTCTGGTGGGCACACCGCGTGCGCGGCAGCCACCGGATCAGCACCCATTTGCTCCAGGAACGGGGCTTCCTGCGCCACGGCGGTGGCGATGGCTTGCGATGGGTGGCCCGCATTGGCAGGGACCTGAACGGCCAGTTGACCTCCGGGGCGCAGCCCCGCGGCCAGTCGGCGCAGCAGTCGAGGATGATCGGGTACCCACTGCAAGCTGGCGTTGGCGAAAACAACGTCGAAGCTGCTCTCGGCGTCGAAGCGGCTGAGATCGCCCGAGTCGAAGCACAGGCCGTCCCCCGCAAGGGGACGGGCCTTGGCCAGCATCGCTTCCGAGGTATCGACCCCGACCGTGGTACCCGCCTGGGTGTGCGCGTGCAGACGGGCAGTCAGCTCTCCGGTGCCGCACCCCAGGTCGATCACGTCGCCGCCAGGAACCGGCTGCACCATCGCGAGGAGGTCGAAGAACGGCTTCGCACGTTCGGCGGCGAACTTCGAGTACTGATCGGGATCCCAACCTTTGGTGA
Source organism: Acidimicrobiaceae bacterium (assembly GCA_003139355.1). Lineage (GTDB taxonomy): Bacteria > Actinomycetota > Acidimicrobiia > Acidimicrobiales > Bog-793 > Fen-455. The sequence goes on from PLIM01000142.1 coordinate 6,428, forward strand.
CCACCGTCTCGTGAGGCATCGTCATACCTCCCGGCATCGTAACCAGCTCGCGTCTGGCCCGACCGAGAAAGTTGACCGCCCGCGATACCACGAGCGCCAAGGTCAACGGAAGAGGGCAGAGGTTTTCCACGGACACCAGGTCCGCAACCGAAAGCGCATCTGCGACATCTGATCGCAATGCCGGGACGTCGGCGATCACGGCATCGACCGCCGGGCCTGGTACCAGCCGATCGGCATCGCCACTGCCCGCGACCGTCGTCACAGCGAACCCCAGACGGCGGGAGGCCCAGCCCCGCTCGGCAGCTTCCACCGAGACGCTGTCCTGACCGCCGAGGCGGTAGGAGACGACGGCCACAGTGCCAGAGGCCGGGAGGAGCACGCCCGCACGGTGGCGGTCGATGGCATCGGGCCGCCCGGACCTGCCCACGTTCCTGCCGTCGCCCCGCCTTTCTTGCGACCACGCGCGCCAGGCTCTAGAACTGGGTCGTGCAAAAGCGGGCATTGATCACCGGCATCACCGGTCAAGATGGTTCCTACCTGGCGGACTGGCTGTTGTCGGAAGGTTATGAAGTGGTCGGGATGGTCCGGCGTTCGAGCACCCTCAACTTCGAGCGCATCGCTCACATTCAAGACAGGTTGACCCTGGTGTCCGCAGATGTCCTCGACGAGGTCTCAATCGTCGAGGTCCTGCGCGAGCATCGTCCCGACGAGGTCTACAACCTTGCTGCTCAGTCGTTCGTTCAGACTTCTTGGGGCCAGCCCGTGCTCACCGGCGAGGTCACGGCGCTCGGCGTCACCCGGGTGCTCGATGCAATCCGGCTGACCAATCCCGAGATCCGCTTCTATCAGGCGAGCTCGTCGGAGATGTTCGGCAAGGTCCGGGAAGTTCCCCAGACCGAGCACACGCCCTTTTACCCCCGCAGTCCCTACGGAGTGGCGAAGGTCTATGGGCACTGGATCACCGTGAACTACCGCGAGAGTTACGGATTGCACGCCTCTTCGGGGATCCTGTTCAACCACGAGAGCCCGCGCCGGGGTCTCGAATTCGTCACGCGGAAGGTCACCAACGGCGTAGCGCGGATCAAGCTCGGCCTCGATCGTGAGATCCGCCTCGGTAACCTCGAAGCGAAACGTGACTGGGGCTTCGCCGGTGACTACGTCCAGGCAATGTGGGCGATGCTCCAGCAGGATGAACCCGACGACTACGTAGTCGCAACCGGCGAGACACACTCGGTACGGGAGCTGTGCGAGGTTGCCTTCGCGAGAGCAGGCCTCAACTACGAGGACCATATTCAGATCGATCAGCGTTTCAAACGGCCTGCGGAAGTGGACTTCCTCGTCGGCAACGCAGCCAAGGTACGCGAAAAGCTTGGTTGGAGGACACATGTCGACTTCGTTGGGCTCATCGAGATGATGGTTGACGCCGACCTCGACGTGATGCGCCGCCAGGTCTCCTGACCGCCGGAGCAGCCGCGGGCTAGTCGCTGCGCAGGGTTCGCCGTTCGGCCTGTCGCGGGCTCGCCGTTCGGCCTGCCGCGTGACCAGGACACCGGCTGCCCCGTAACATGGTCGATCTCCATGGCGCCTGCTGTTCGTCTCCACGAGGCCGTCGCGCTCGCCGGCCGGTTCCCCCTCCTAGCAGGAGCTTCTTTGGAAGTTGGCGAAGGCGAGGTTGTGCACCTGCGCGGCCCGAACGGCGCAGGCAAGACGAGCGTCCTCAAAGTGCTCGCCGGGTTGTTGGCAGTGCACTCAGGCGAGGCGACCGTGCTCGGTCGGGACCTAGTGGCTGATCGGCGCGCTGTGCGGCGCGAGATTGGCATGCTCGGCCACCAGTCGTTCCTGTACGAGGAGCTGACGGTGGAGGAGAACCTGCGGTTTGCGGTGCGCGCGAACCGAGGCGTTGTCACGGGGATCCGCCCTGTGCTCGAGCAGTTCGGTTTCGCCGGTCGTCTCGCGTCCATTCCTGTGGGACGATGCTCCGCCGGACAGCAGCGCCGCGCTTCACTTGCGGTGCTCGTAGCGCGCGGTGCGCGGCTGTGGCTGCTCGACGAGCCTCATGCTGGACTCGATCAGGACGGCCGTGATCTTCTCGACGAGCTTCTCACCGGTGCCCGGGCCGCTGGTCGCACCGTCGTGTTCGCCTCGCACGAGCTCGAGCGTGCGGAGGCCATCGCTGACCGGGTCGTTCACCTGGCGGGCGGCCGAGTCGTCGAGCCGCCCGAGCCGACCGGGGCGTCCGATTCGCCCGCTCCGTCGGCGCAAGCGGCGCGGCAAACCATCTCCGGGCCAGCCGTGCCAGTCACAGAGGATCCCGCTCATGTTGCGTGACGCCGTGCTCGTCGCCGGAAAGGATCTCCGCATCGAGATCCGTTCCCGGGTTGGCCTCAATCAGATCGGTCCGTTCGCGATCGCGGTCCTGCTCCTCTTCGGCCTGGCGCTGGGCCCCGACCGCCGGGTCCTGGCGCCGGCATCTGCAGGGCTCTTCTGGGTCGCGGTCCTGCTGTCGACGCTCCTGGCCGTGCAGCGCAGCTATGCCATCGAGTCGGCCGACGCCGCTCGGGACGGCCTCAGGTTGTCGGGCCTCGACCCCGCCGGGATCTTCCTCGGGAAGGCCAGTGCCGTCGCCGCCCAGCTGCTCGTGCTCGAGGCCGGGCTCACCGTCGGTGTCACGTTGCTCTACGGGGCACACCTGTCCGGCGCTCTGGTCCTGGTCGCTGCTTGTGCCGCCGGCACCCTCGGGCTTGCGGCGGTCGGCACGCTCTACGGGGTCGTGGCATCCGGGCTCAGGACCCGAGAGACGTTGCTTCCCCTGCTCTTCCTCCCCGTGGTCGCTCCAGTCCTCCTTGCCGCAACCAAGGCATGGGACGCAGCCCTTGCAGGAACGCCAAGCCACGCAGGTGGCTGGCTGGACGTGCTCGTGGTCTTCGCTGTGCTCTACATCGCCATCGGCACCGTCGCGTTCGGGCCACTCTTGGAGGACGGATGAGCACGCCGGCACGCGTCCTGCCGCAGGACCGTCCTGCGGCGCTCCGCGTGCTGGGCGCCACCGCGCTCGTGGGCGTGGTGGCGACGGTGTGGTTGGGTCTCTTCGTCACCCCACCAGACCAGTTCATGGGGAACCTCGTGCGCCTGCTCTACATACATCCGCCGATGGCGTGGGTAGCGTTCCTCGCCTACGGCGTGGCCACCCTCGCAAGCCTTCTCTACCTGTGGCCCAGGACGAGAGCGGAGCACTTCGACCGCCTCGCAGGTGCCTCGGCAGAGGTTGGCGTCGTCTTCACCGGCCTCACGCTCGTCTCGGGGTCGATCTGGGGGCGGCCTACCTGGGGCGCGTGGTGGGTCTGGGACCCGCTGCTCACCACGACGGCACTGCTGTTCGTGCTCTATCTCGGCTACCTCGCCCTGCGTCGCGTGCCCGGCGAGTTCCATGTCCGGGCTCGCCGGTCGGCGATGGCAGCCCTGATCGCGTTCGTCGACGTGCCGATCGTCTACTTCTCGGTCGAGTGGTGGCGCAGCTTGCACCAGGCACCCACCGTGCTCAACCCGACCACGCACAAGACCTATGTGCACGGCTCCATGTTCTGGACATTGCTGCTCGGTTTCGTGTCGTTCACGCTCGTCTACATCTGGCTCATGGCCCACCGCTACCGTCTCGCGAGATTGCAGGACCTGGAGGACGTCGAGGGGCTCGAGGTCGCCCTCGAGGAGCGCCGGGCGGAGGGGGATGCCGGATGAACGGTTATGTGGAGGCGGGCTACGTCGTGGTTCTCGGCACGCTTGGGACCTACGGGGTCGCCCTCGCGGCTCGCGAGCGCGTCGCTCGCCGGCGGCTCGGCACGGCGTCGAGCGCTGCTCCGACCGGCACCTCCGCCAAGGCTGACTTCCCGGCACAGGCCGGTGAAGCCTCAGCGGTGGAGCACCGTGCCGTCGAGGAGACTGAGCCGGGATCAGGTCCATGACCGGCGTCGGAACCAGAACCGGCGACACCTTCTCGCCCCACGACCCTCTCGATGACGAGCCGGGCTCCGGCGAAGCGGGAACCGCTCCGTCCGCGCCCGGGCGCCGGTCGATCACCCTCAGCCCCGAGCAACGGCGTCAGAGACGGCGGCTGGAAGTGGTCGGGGTGGTCATTGTCGTGGCGATCGGCTTCCTTGTCTTCAAAGGGCTCACCTCGGCGATCGTGTTCTTCAAGACCGCCAACGAAGCCGTCGCCCAGCGGGCGACCCTGGGTAACAGCACCTTCCAGCTCGAGGGCATGGTCATGCCGGGGACCGTCCGCACCATTCGGGACAGCGCGGGAACAACGGTGGCCTTCGTCGTCGAATCGAGCGGCGTCAAGGTCGCCGTGACCAACACCGGATCGGCTCCGCAGCTCTTCCAGCCGGGGATTCCTGTCATCGTGGTCGGTCATTTCGTCGGCACGACGGACCGGTTCGCTTCGGACCAGATTCTCGTCAAGCACTCCAACAGCTACATCGCCGCGCACCCGAATCGGGTGAGAGCGCAGAACGGGACGACGAGATGAACGCGGCCCTGGGGTTGGTCGGGGTCGCCCTCGGCCTGCTCGCGGCGGTGTCGGGAGTCGTCACGATCGGCGTTGGCTTGGCGACCGGGCGGGCGTCGTTGTACCGGCGTGCCAGCACGTTCGCTCTCTGGGTGTTCGCCGGCGCCGTCCTGTCGACTGTCGCAATGGAGCGGGCGCTCCTGGTCCACGACTTCTCGATAGCTTTCGTAGCGGCGAACAACAGCCGCGAGACGCCGATCCTGTACTCGATCACGGGAATGTGGTCGGCTCTCCAAGGCTCGATCCTGCTCTGGGCGCTCATCCTCGCCGGATACCTGGCCGCCATGACCCACGTCTTTCGCAAGCGCGCATCCGATCCGCTCGTGGCATGGTCGAGCCTGATCGGGCTGTGTGTCGCCGTCTTCTTCTTCGCCCTCATGGCCGGTCCGGCGAACCCCTTCGCGCACGTCATCGGCCAGGTCCCGGCCGACGGTTCCGGGCCCAACCCGCTCTTGCAGGACAACCCGCTCATCGCCTTCCACCCGGTCTTCTTGTACCTGGGCTTTGTGGGCTTCACGGTGCCGTTCTCCTTCGCCATCGCCACGCTCGTGACAGGGCGCCTCAACGAGGGGTGGCTCCTCGAGACCCGCCGCTGGACGTTGTTCGCATGGGCCTTTCTCACGATCGGAGTCGTGCTCGGGGCCTGGTGGTCCTACCAGGTCCTGGGCTGGGGCGGCTTCTGGGGTTGGGACCCGGTCGAGAACGCAGCGCTGCTTCCTTGGCTCTGCGGCACCGCGTACCTCCACTCGGTGATGGTCCAAGAGCGGCGCGGCCTCCTGCGAGTCTGGAATCTGTCGCTTCTGATCGCGGCGTTCTCGCTCACCATCCTCGGGACGTTCCTTACGCGCTCCGGTGTGCTCGTGTCGGTGCATTCCTTCTCGAACTCGACGGTGGGCCCGGTGCTGCTGGGGTTTTTCGGCCTCGTCGTCGTCGTCGGTGTCGGGCTGATCGCCTGGCGGGGTGACCGCTTGCGTTCGCCGGGGACGATCGACGCGGCGGTCTCGCGAGAAGGCGCGTTCCTCGTCAACAACCTCCTGTTCGCCGGGTTCGCGCTCGTCGTGCTCCTCGGAACTGTCTTTCCCCTCTTTGTCGAGGCGTTGAATGGCCAGCAGGTCACCGTCGGAAGGCCCTATTTCGACACAATGACCCTTCCAATCGGCTTTGCGCTGCTGTTCTTCATGGCCGTGGCACCGGCGCTGCCGTGGCGCAAGGCGGGCGAGGGTGTGCTTCGCCGTCGGCTCGCGATCCCGGCATGGGTCGGTGCCGGGGTCATCGTGGTCTGCGTCCTGGCGGGCGTGCGCGGGTTCACGCCACTGTTGGCTTTCGGTCTCGGCGGATTCGCGGCGGCGAGCGCATTGCGTCAGTTGGTGCTTGCTGGTCTCGCGTCGCACAGCGTGCATGCGGGAGCGTGGCGGGCGCTGTTCGGCCGGGCCAACGGCGGGATGATCGTGCATCTCGGCGTCGTCGTCGTGGCCGTGGCCCTCGCGGCCGCGAGCTCGTATGGGCAGCGGACCCAACTCGAGCTGAAGCCGGGCCAGTCTGTTCGCTACGACGGTCACGTCTTCACCTACGTGGGCTCGAAACGTTTCAGCCTTCCGAACAAGAGCGGTGAGATCGCGACGGTTGTCGTGGACGGAGCCCCGTTCTATCCGGCCATCAGCGTGTTTGCGGCAAGCGAAGGGATCGGCACCCCGGCAGTGGATTCGTCGCTGCGCGAGGACACCTACCTCACGGTCGCGAACATCGATGTCTCGCCCCAAGGCCCGGCCACCATCGACGTGGTCATCCAGCCCATGGTGCTGTGGCTCTGGGTTGGCGGGGCCCTGACGGCATTTGGAGCTGTGCTGGCTGCCATACCGAGCCGTCGTCGCCGGCGCGGGCCCGAGGAGAGACCCGGAGCGCCAGGTTCGGGTGAGCTGACCGAGCCGGGCACAGGGCCCGCGCCTGTCGGCGCCGGAGCAGGTTCGTGAGCACTCGACGCCGTCAGATGAGGTTCGTGCGGTGGGCCGCGTGTGGTGCCGGGCTGGGCGCGCTCGTGCTGGTCGCCGTCTTGGCGACCCGACCGCCCGCGACACAGACGACCTCGAGCTTTCTGATCGGCAAGCCGGCTCCGCCGGTCGCGGGTCGCAATCTTGCCGGCGGCGTCTCGTCGCTGTCCTCGATGCGAGGCCGCTGGGTGCTCCTCAATTTCTTCGCAAGCTGGTGCCCCCCGTGCCGGGCCGAGTCACCCGACCTCGTCAAGTTCGCGTACAGCCGTCCCGCCGACCAGCGTGTCGCAGTGCTTGGTGTCGTGTACGGCGACACGGCCTCGAACGCGGCCGCGTTCGAACGGCAGGTCGGAGCCACGTGGCCATCGGTCGTCGACCCGAACGAGCAGATCGCGATCAGCTACGGAGTCGACGATCCACCACAGTCGTTTCTCGTAGCGCCTGACGGCCGGGTCGCGGACAGGATCCTCGGGGGAGTGACGGTTGGGGCGCTGGACCGTCTTGTCGAGCACGCTCTGGCGGCGCACGCGTGAGTGCCGACATCGGCCCAGGAACCGGGCGCGAGGGCGAGCGCGTCAGACGCCCGGCATCGTCGGTCCTCGCGTCCAGGCCGGCGTGGGTGATAGTGGCCGTTGTCGCGGTGGTCGCCCTGAGCATCGGAAGTGTGCATCCGACCCAGCCGAGCTCGTCGGTGAGGATCGCCCACCTCGACAGCGTCATCAAGTGTCCGAGCTGTGTCGATCTCTCCATCGCGCAGTCGGACGCGCCCATCGCGGTCGGGCTGCGGGCCGAGGTCGCCGCCTGGGTCCATGAAGGCCTGAGCGACACGCGGATCGAGCAACTCGTCGTGGCCCGTTTCGGCGCTCAGGCTCTGCTCGTCCCATCGGGATCGGGTGTGGACGTCCTGCTGTGGGCGGTGCCGGCCTCAGTCGTCGGTGGAGCCGCCGTTCTTCTTGCTGTCTACCTGTGGCGGCGCCGTCGTCTCGAGGCTTGCCAGTGAGGCGCGCACGATCGATCACACGGCGGGGCGCCGGGCCCGGAACGCAGCGGTCGAGCCCCTATGCGCTGGCGAACGAGCAGGAGTTCCTCCGGCAATCGATCGAGGATCTCGAGGAACAGCTCGTGTCCGGCGAGGTCGATAAGGAGGACTTCGCAGTCCTTCATTCTCGTTATGGAAGCCGGCTTACCGAGGTCGAAGCGGCGATCGCCGACCTGGCGAGTGCCGGGCAAGCTGGAAACTCTGAGGATCCGGAAGTCTCCGTGGGAGGGCTTGATGGCGTCCCGTCCGCACCGTCCGCTCCGTCCGGGAGCCGGCTACGCCGCCGGCTGGCAAGCCCGCGAGCGCGGCTGGTGATCGGGATCGCCGCGGCGGGCTGTTTCGTCGTGGCGGCGACACTGTTGGCGGCGTCGCTCGCGGGTGTCCGCCTGCCAGGCGAGTCGGCAACCGGGTCGGCGTCGCTTTCGTCGGCCCAGCAGGAACAGGAGACATTGGACCAGGCCGCGATCCTTGGCAGTGAGGGACGGGCGTCGGAAGCAGTCCGACTCTACGACCAGGTCCTGCAGGCGGACCCGAATCAACCGGACGCCCTTACCTACGGTGGCTGGCTGGTTCGCCTCGCGGGGCTGTCGTCGAAGAACCAGCTCGTGCTCGCGCGTGGTGACGCCTCGGTCGCGCGGGCTGTCAGCGTCGCGCCCGGCTATCCGGATGGTCACGCGCTCTTCGGTGTGATCCTTTACGAGGATCTCGGCAGACCTGCGGCCGCCGCGGTTCAGTTCCGCGACGCGCTGGCTGCGGGAGCCTCGAAGAGCCTGGTCGTGTCGGTTGCCGCGGTCGCGACTAAGGCCTTCGCGGCCGCCAAAGAGCCGTTGCCGCCTCGCTATCGAGCAGCCATGAGGAGCGGCGCCGCGCCATGAGGACCGCCGCCGCAGCCTCAGGAGCCGCAGCGGGCTGACGAGCGTTGTCAGTTGCCGGTGGCTCCGAGCGCGCGCAGGCGTTTCACCACCGGCGGGAAGGCCGAGGCAAATGCCTCGACATCCGCCCCGGTCGTCGACCAGCCGACCGAGAGTCGAAGCGAGCGGTCAGGGTCGTCGCCCATCGCTGCGAGGACCGGGGACGGCTCGGCGGACTCCGACGAGCACGCGGAGCCCGAGTGTGCGGCCACGCCGGATTGATCGAGCCCGAGCAGCACGGCCTCGGCTTGCACGCCACCGACGGCCACGTTCACGATGTGCGGCGCGCGCCGGTCGGTGTCGCCGAGTTCCAGGACGTCGTCGACGGACGTGGCCGCGTCGACGAGCGCACTTGTCAGCTGCCGGGCGGCAGCTTCCTCCTGCTCTAGCCGCCCCGGCTCGCTGAGCGCAGCTGCAGCTGCGCCGAAACCGACCATGCCGATGACGTTCTCGAGGCCGCCGCGCCGTGCCCGTTCTTGCGCGCCCCCGATGATGAACGGCTCCACACGCAGGCCCCGGCGGACGACGAGCGCTCCGATGCCAGGCGGGCCCCCAAACTTGTGGGCGCTGACCGAGACGAAGTCGGCGCCGAGCGCATCGAGCTCCATAGGAACGTGACCAGCCGCTGCGGCAGCGTCGACGTGCACAGGCACGCCCGCAGACCGACAGGACGCCACGACCTCGGCCACCGGTTGCAGGGTCCCGACCTCGTGGTTGCACCATTGGCAATTCACCAGCGCCGGCCGATCACCGCGATCGGCGGTGAGCAGTGCTCGGAGATGGTCGAGATCGATGCGACCGGTGAGGTCCACCTCGAGGAGGAGGACGGCTCCGGAGCGCCGGGCAGCCTCGCGCACGCAGGAGTGCTCGACGTCCGCGCAGATCATCGGTGCACCGTTGCGAGCCCGGCCGGCCGCGAAGATCGCGGCGTTGGCGGCCTCTGTGCCGCCACTGGTGAACACGACACGGTTCGCCGCAGTCCCGAGCAGCAGCGCCACGGCTTCTCGCGCGATCTCGATGGTGTCGCGCACCGCACGACCCTCGGCGTGAACGCGACCGGGATCGCCGGCCCATCGACCACTGAGCCAAGTCGACATCGCCTGGGACGCCTCGGGCCGCAGGACCGAGGTCGACGCATGGTCGAGATAGTGGCGATCGCTCAACGGTGCATGCACCCGCAACGCTCTAGAGCCAGGGGTCAGCCCGCAACGGTGGCACAGACCTCGTCGCCGCGCGCCCGGGACGAGAGCTGAACCGGCACGCCGTCTCGGCACAGGCCGTTCAGCAGGCCTTCGACGAGGCCCCGGTCGGCCGCGCACAGCACCGGATGATCGATTGCCGCGTCTCCGAAGGGGCAATGGTCACGGACGATGGAGTTGGGCGATCCGGCGACTCCCCCATGTGCGGCGAATCCCTGTGCGGTCAACGCGTGGGCCACCGATTGCATGGCCGAGCGCAGTGATCTCGGTGCGTCGCCTGGCGCCATTTGCGAGGCGAGCGAGCGGCCGTACTCCGCGCCCACTTCGTGGGCGATCTGCTCGGCCTGGACGGGGTCGACGATGGTCAGCAGGCGGCCCAGCAGCGCGAGGAGAAGATCGTCCCGGAGCGCCGGCACCGCGGCTGTCGTGTTGCCGGCACCCGACAGGTAGCGCTTTGAAGGGCGTCCGACCCCGGCGTTGCCGCGGTCGACGTAGACGTCGAGGTATCCGCCCGCGGCCAACTTGTCAAGGTGATGACGGGCGACGTTTGGATGAAGCGCGAAGTGCTCGGCCACCTCGGTCGCGGTCACACCTTGGCGCTCTCGCGCGAACAGGTAGATCTGCCGCCGGGTGCTGTCACCGAACGCAGAGGTGATCGCGGCCACCGTCGCCGAGAAGCCCTCGTCGGTGACCACCGGTCCTTGTGACTGGCGGGTGCCTTCACTCACACCGTTAGCGTACCGGTGGCCGCCGCGATGTTGAGCAGGAGGCCAGGATCGACGAAGGACGTGAATGACCGGACTCCCGCCAGGCTGATGACCCATCCCGTCGAGCCCCTCGAGGCGGCCGTCCGTGCTGTAGTCGATCCTGGCCTGTTTCACAGCATCGGCGAGCTCGGGTTGCTTCGCTCGGTTCAGGTCCACCGGGACCGTACCGACGTTGTCCTTGCCGTGCCTGCCGCCGGGCACCCAGCACCGCGGGACCTTGCCGACGAGGTCGCGNNGGCTGACCTGCGTGCGAGGCTTCACGATCTCGGCCGGACATCGGCGCGTCAGGCGGGCAACCAGGCCGCCGGGCTCCACGGTCACGACAGCGCCGGTCCTCGTGCCGGTCCTGGTGGCGGTGGGAACGGTCACGGTGCTGAAGGGCCCACGCCCCACACGAACCCTTTTGCCGACAAGGCGTCGCGCACCCGCGTCATCGCTGTCTCTTCGGGCAAGGGTGGAGTGGGCAAGTCGACCGTGACGGTCAATCTCGCGGTCGCCCTGGCGCGCCAGGGCGCTTCGGTGGCGATCCTTGATGCAGACGTCTACGGCTTCTCTGTTCCTTCCATGTTGGGAATCGATCGTCCCCCGGTCCTGCTCGGCGATCTTCTCGTCCCACCGGTGGCCCACGGCGTCCGGTGCATCTCGATGGGTTTCTTCGTGGACGACGACCAGGCGGTCATGTGGCGCGGACCGATGTTGCACAAGGCCTTGGAACAGTTCCTCGTGGATGTGCACTGGGGCAAGCCGGACTTCCTGATGCTCGATCTTCCACCCGGCACCGGCGACGTCGCGATGTCGATCGCTCAGTTCGTGCCCCGCGCCGAGGTGCTGGTAGTGACGACACCGCAGGTTGCGGCCGAGCGTGTGGCCCAGCGTGCCGCCGTGCTCGCCCGCCAGCTCCGCTTGCCGGTCAGGGGAGTGGTGGAGAACCAGTCGTGGTTCACCGGCGACGACGGCAAGCGGTATGAGCTGTTCGGTCACGGTGGCGGCGAGACGCTGGCCAAGTCTCTGGGCGTGGCGCTGCTGGGGCAGATCCCCTTCCTGACTACGTTGCGCCAGGCAGGTGACTCCGGCGTGCCAGTCGCGGTCTCCGACCCGGAGGGGGAGGCGGGTCGGGCTTTCGCGTCGCTTGCCGAGCGCGTGGTGGCACTGGGCCCTGGGCGGGTGTACCGATCCGAGCTTTCGATCGGCTGAGATCGGCTTCCGCTGAACCGGGCGTGTGACACCCGACAGTTAGCTTCGGAGTTGTGGAAGCTGCATCCTTGTCAGCGATGAGCGAGCAGTCGCGGCGGTGGGCATCGACCATGAGCGGTAACCCCGGCGACGACGCGGGCACTCGGACCGCGCATCATCCGGCCGTTTCTGCTGTGGGCTCGTTCGGCGTGCTCGACCGGGAGGCGCGAGAGGCCGAGGAGGAGCGTTTGCTGGGGCCTGGCGCGACCCGGTCACTCGGGGCCGGCGGCCGTGCCGTCGAGGAGGTCGCTGATCCGTGGCGGACCTGTTTCGAGCGCGATCGGGACCGGATCCTGCACTCGACGGCATTCCGGCGCCTGGCTGGGAAGACCCAGGTCTTCATCTTCCCGGCCGACCACCAGCGGACGCGGCTCACCCATGCCCTGGAGGTCGCGCAGGTTGCAACCGCGATCTCCCGCGCGTGCCGGTTGAACGTCGTACTGACCGAGGCGATCGCCCTCGGTCACGACTGCGGCCACGGCCCTGGCGGCCACGCCAGCGAGGAGGCGCTTTCGCCGTTCTTGTCGGAGGGATTCGACCACGCGGTCTGGGGCGCTGACGTCACCGCCGCTTCGCTCAACTTGTGTGAGGAGACCTTGGACGGGATCCGCAACCACTCCTGGTCGCGCCCGTCGCCTGCCACGCCTGAGGGCGAGGTCGTCGCGCTCGCGGACCGGATCGCCTACTGCGCGCATGACCTCGAGGACGCAGTTCACGCGGAGATCGTGACCGGCGACGAGCTGCCGCTCCTCGTCGCCGAGCGGTGCGGCACTTCAAGGGCCCGTCAGCTGGACGTGTTTGTGACCGACGTTGTCACGACGACGCTGTCCTCGGGCACGGTCGCGATCAGCGAAGCGATGGGCGAGGCGCTCGAGGAGCTGCGCCGGTTCAACTACGAGCGCATCTACCTCCGCCAAGACTCGATCGAACAGTCGGCGGCGGTCGTCGACCTGCTGCGTGCCCTCGTCGTTCACTACGTCAGTCACCCAATGGCGCTCCCCGTGGGAGCCGAGCTCGTGCCTGACGATCCGGACACGGTTCGAGCCGCAGTCGGATACGTGAGCGGGATGACCGACCGTTTTGCGTGCACCAAGGCCGCCGAGCTCTTGGGCTGGTCGCTGCCGCCCTGGTGGGAGCCACGAATACCTTAGAAACGCCGGGATGTCTAGCTCTCGCTCATTCAAGCGATGTCCAGCGATACCCATGCCCGCTTGCCGGCGTCACTGACACGGTCACTGACACGCGCAGGCTGGCGCGGAGTCCTGGACAGGCGGGAGGGGGTTGCGCCGGAGGTTGCGAGCGCGCTGCGGGCGACGTTCCTGTCGCACAGAGGTTCACACTGCGACCACAAGGTGAACCGTGCCGGCCGGTCAGTCCCCTACGATGACTCGCGGAAGCGGAAGGAGCACTCGTGGACGTTCGTATCGGGATCATCCATACAGTGAGAGAGCTCGACATCGATCTACCGGAGGGGACCAGGCATGACGAGATCGTCGCCGATGTCGACAAGGCTCTCGCTCAACCCGATGGCGTGCTCTGGCTGACCGACAAGCGAGGTCGTCGCGTGGCAGTGCCCTCGGCCAAGGTCGCCTACATCGAGATCGGCGGCGGGAACGAGGAGCGGCGCGTCGGCTTCGGAACCTCCTGACGCCCGAGCTCGGTGCCTGAGCTCCTCGCTCACCAGCTGCTCTTCGTCACCGGCAAGGGCGGTGTCGGCAAGACCACAGTTGCCGCCGCGATCGCTTTGCTTGCGAGCGAGCAGGGTCGCCGCACCCTTATCTGCGAGGCCGAACCGAAGGGAGATCTCGCCNNTGGCGATGTCGATGGATACCGAGGCGTCGCTGCGTGAGTATCTTCGGCTGGTCGCGAAGGTACCGATCATCGGCCACGTCGGTCCGGTTGCCCGAGCATTTGATTTTGTGGCGACGGCGGCGCCGGGGATCAGGGAGATCCTGACGGTCGGCAAGCTGTGTTTCGAGATTCGGGCGGGCCATTATGACCTCGTTGTGGTCGATGCCTCTTCGACGGGCAGTGTTGTCGGCCAGCTCGCAGCGCCGACCGGTATCAACGAGTTGATCCGGGTGGGCGTTGTTCGGTCCCAGACCGACTGGATACTCGAGATCCTCGGTGACCCGGTCCGAACCGGGGCGGTGCTGGTCACGACGCCGGAAGAGATGCCCGTGAACGAGGCGGTCGACTTGGCTGGTCGGCTGGCTAGCGAAACGCCGGTTCATCTCGCCTGCGTGGTGGCCAATCGGGTCCTGCCGGAGCTCTTTGGCCGCTCCGAGGAGCAGGTCTTCAACGAGATCACCCGCCCCGCCAGGCTCGACCTTCTTGCTCGCGGAATTGGCGCTTCCCGTGAACTCGTCGAGGACGTGCTCGCGGCAGCAAGGCTTGCCGTCACCGTCCGGCGGGACGGCGTCGCCCACCTGGAACGGTTACGCGCCGAGATCGCGCCGGACGTGCCGTTGTTGTACGTGCCGTATCTTTTCGCACGCTCGCACGGGCTTTGTGCCGTTCGCCAGGTTGCCCGTGCCCTGTCGGAGGAGCTGCTGACGTGAGCCGACCTCAGCGTCGGCTCGAGTCACGGCCCGAGACCGGTCCGATCCCCGGTCGAACCGGCTCACTGGCCGGACTGGATCAGACGCGCCACATGGAACAACTCCTTTCGGCTAAGGAAGTCGTGGTCGCTTGCGGACCAGGCGGGGTGGGCAAGACCACGATCTCGGCCTCGCTCGCCGCCACGGCCGCCGCCCGCCTGGGAGGTCGGGTACTCGTGCTCACCGTCGACCCGGCGCGCCGCCTGGCAGATGCACTCGGAGTCGGGGGGCTGGGCAACGTGGCCCGCCGGGTACCTGACGAGGCGTTCGCCGATGCAGGAGCGCGCCCGAAAGGTGAGCTGTACGCGGCCATGCTCGACATGAGCGAGTCGTGGGACGCACTTGTCCGCAGGCATGCGCCCGATCCGCGGACGGCAAACGAGATCCTCGCCAACCCGCTCTATCGCAACATCACGAGGCGGTTCGCCCAGGGCCACGACTACATCGCGATGGAGCGGCTCTACGAGCTTCATGAGGAAGGTGAGTACGACCTCATGGTCGTCGACACGCCGCCGTCGCTGAACGCGCTCGATCTGCTCGATGCGCCAGGGCGCATGGCTGAGTTCTTCTCGTCGAGATTGCTCCGGTGGCTCATCGTGCCTTACCGCTCCCGGTTCGTGAACTTCGCCTCGCGGCCCTTCTACCAGATCGCGGATCGCATCCTGGGCAGCCAGTTCCTGGAGGACCTTGCCGGTTTCTTCATTCTCTTCCAGACCATGAGGGACGGCTTTGTCGCCCGCGCGGAAGCTGTGAACCGCCTGCTCCGGGATGTGCGCACGACGTTCGTGGTCGTGACCACGCTCGAGGCGGTGCCGGCTATGGAGGCCGAGCAGCTCATCGGGAGCCTTCGCGACCGCCGCCTGCATCTCGGCCTGCTCGTTTGCAACAAGGTGTTGCCGGGATCATTTTCGGATCCGCCAGTTGGCCGAACCGCCGAGCTGCTGGGGCAGCGCGCGGACGAGCTGGCGAAGTCCCTGGCGGGTCGTTTACCGGTGGACCGCGCGACCTCAGGACGTCCTACAGCCGAGATGGTCGGCCGGGTGCTCGACGAAGTTGCCCGCAGCTTCGCCAACTTCCGGCTCGTGGCGACGCGCGAGGCGGAGCTCCTGACGGAGCTTTCTGCTACGCACGAGGTGACAGCGACCGTGCCCTACCACCCGGGGCACGTCACAGACCTGCGCGGTCTTCTCGACGTCGGCGCCAAGATCTGGGGCGACGAGAGCACGGTGTCGCCCGAGGCTTCGAGCTCTCGCTCTGGCCGCAGCGCCCGAGCCGGCGGTGGCACCCGCGCGGCCGGTGGCTCTCATGGTGGCGCGGCCGGTGGCTCCCGCGCCGCCGGTCCTCCCGGTGGCCTGGGCGGTGGTTCCCGTGGTGGCTTGGGCGGTGGCTCGGCGGCGGGCACTTCGAGAGGGCCCAGTACCGGCGGGTCGACGGAGGACCAGAAGCATTCTTCGGCCGAGCCGGAATCCGACGTCGGCCGAGCCGGAATCCGACGTCGGCCCTTGAGGTCTTCATGAGCCTCGGTAGGCGCGGCATGATCTCGCGGTCGAGCCGGGGCACCGAGTCCTGCCGAGCGTGCGTGAGCCGAGACACGAGGATGGAGCACATCGATGTCTGAGATCGTGGCTGCCGGGACCGAGCAGGATGTGCTCGAGCCTCGTAACGGGAAGGTCGTCACTTGTAAGTTGTCACCAGTGCACGTTGGTCACGCGCGACGTCATCTCGGGGCCAGGCCCCACGCGGACCAGATCGAGATCCGAGAGGGACCCGCACTGACGGTGTCACGCTCGTGGGCCTCGCCGGTCCGGGTGGCTCGGCCCGACTGAAACCGATGGACTCCTCTCTCGTCCCGCTTCCCGTCAAGATTGTCCCGGCGCCCGACCTGATCCGCCGGTATACCTCGTTTGACGTCACCGAACGCCTCCATCTGGAGAGCCTTATGGCGTCCTGGAGCCTTCTTGCCGACTTGTCGTTCTCCGACCTGTTGTTGTTCGCACCTGTCACACGTGATAGCGGAGAAGGCGACGAGGCGGTACCCGAACCGGCGCTCACGTCGCCTGAGCCCGGGGATCTCGAGCCCAGGGAGCCTGAGCCCGGGGAGCCGGCGCTGGAGGGATCGGCGCTCACCCCGCCTGAGCCCGGGGAGCCTGAGCCCAAGGAATCAGGAATTCCAGGGGTTGACAGGCTCGACGCGTTCGTCGTGCTCGGACAGATCCGGCCCACGACGAGCCAGACGCTCTACGAGGTTGACCTGGTCGGTCAGGTTGAGTCCGCCGAGAGCTTGCCGAACCTGGTCGAGTCTTATCAGTCCGGGGTGATCGTCCGCGCCGAGCAGCCCAGCGAGTTTGTCGACACGCTCGTGCGTGTCACCCACATCCCCGTGCGTCACAGCGGGACGGTCCTGGGAGTGCTCTGTCGCGTCTGGTCGCCACGTACCACCCGGCGCCGGGGCACGCTGGAGCGGGTCTATCTGGACCTGTTCGAGCGGTTGTCAGTCATGGTCACCGATGGGCTGTTCCCTTTCGTCGCCGACGATGCTGCGGTCGAAGAGGCGCCCCGCGTAGGCGACGGTGTGCTCGTCATCGACGCTCATGAGCGCATCACCTACGCATCACCGAACGCGGTCAACGCTTTGCACCGTGCCTCGATCAACTCCTCGATCGTCGGCTCGCGCCTGGCCGTGCTCGGGCTCGAGACGTCGGCTGTCGACGCGGCGTTCTCGGGCAAGCGTCCGGTGATCGAGGAGGTCGAGCGGCCTCCTGACGTCATCTTGATGATCCGGTGCATTCCTCTTATCTCGAGGGGCGCGTTGACGGGAGCGGCAATCCTGCTTCGCGACGTGACGGACTTGCGCCGCAGGGACCGGCTCATTTTGACCAAGGACGCGACCATTCGTGAGGTGCACCACCGTGTCAAGAACAACCTCCAGACGATCTCGTCCCTCCTCCGTCTCCAAGCGCGGCGCCTGGACGAAGCGGAGGCGACAGGCCGGATCGCCCTACTCGAGGCCGAGCGCCGTATCCGTGCGATTGCCCTGGTTCACGACATCCTGGCGCGCGAGGCGACCGAGCAGGTGCCCTTCGAAGAGATCGTTGCAGCGCTCGTCAACATGATTCGCGAGACGAGCACGATCTCGTTCACGGTGACGATCGAGGTCGAGGGAAGCCTCGGCGACCTATCGGCCGATGTGGCAACCCCGCTCGCGGTCGCCATCGCGGAGTTGCTTCAGAACGCCATGGAGCACGCTTTTCCCGAGCCTTGGTATGCCGAGAGCTCGCAATCTTCGGCTCAGGAGTCGGGGTCTCCGGCACCCGGGCCGGCGCCCAGTGGTCGGCAGGCGACACCAGGCACCGACGCACGTGTCGATCTCATGCTTTGCGAGCAACCGGACGCGTTGGGGGTCGTGGTGCGCGACAACGGATGTGGGTTGCCCGAGGGGTTCGACATCGACCAGACGCGCAGTCTCGGCTTGTCGATCGTTCGCGATCTCGTCCGAAGTCAGCTAGGTGGCACGATCAAGATGGAGACGGATGGCGGCACCGTTGTCCGCCTCGATATTCCGGTGAGTCGACGAGCTAACTGAAGCGCTGGCAGGTCAGCAAGCGCGACGGCGCTGAGCGGCCAGCCATGCCTTGCGGAGCTTTCGGCGCTCGTCTTCCGAAGTGGCGCCCCAGACGCCGGACTCCTGATTTGTCGCGAGCGCGAATTCAAGACAAGGCTCTCGAGCCTCGCACGAGAAACAGACGGCTTTGGCCGCGTCGATCTGCTCGATCGCTTGACCGGTTGTCCCGATGGGAAAAAACAGGTCGGGGTCAGTGTCTCGGCATTCAGCAACCTTGCGCCAATCATCACTGTCCCACTCACTCGAGCGGGTCCAGGTCAGAGCCACTCTGCCTCCTCTGCGGCTTGGAGACCGCGGTCAACGTCCATGGCCGCCCAAGCGCGCCCGTGGACAGAATCACAAGACTTGAATCGAGCAATCAACCGATACCGCGACCTGTTGGCCAGCGAAGAGGCGGTCGATTCCCGAACTGCGGTCCTCAATCCTAAGGGAGGGGGCGGGATCGTGCAAGCATGTGATCACGAGCACGATTGCCGATCTGATGGCCAAACGAAGTCGTGGCCATGCCGCAGCCGACCCACGCGCGGTGAGGAACACGCTGTGACCGAGATTTTCGCCCACCGAGGATCCTGCCATCCGGCCAGGGAGAACACCATCGTGGCGTTCGTTGCCGCGCGAGATCTCGGCGCGGACGGGATCGAACTGGACGTGCACCTCTCCGCCGACGGCGACGTGGTCGTCCACCATGACGGCGTGCTGCCCGGCCTTGGCCCGATTGGCCGGCTCTTGTCAGCAGAGCTGCCCGCCTGGCTTCCGTCGCTTGGCGAGGCGCTGGATGCCTGCTGGCCGCTCCAGGTCAACGTCGAGATCAAGCAAGACGAGAGTGAGACGGCATCTGAGAGGCATAGGTCGCTCGCGCGGGAGGTGGTGACACTGCTGGCTGCTCGTAAGGGGGCACCTCGGATCGTGGTCACATCGTTTTCCCTCTCAGCGATCGACGCTGTGAGCGCCTCGGAGCCGGGCCTTGCGACGGCATTGCTTGTCCATCCGGCAGGCAATCCCTTAAGGGCCCTCTTGACAGCGCGTCAACATGGGCATGGTGGCCTGCATCCCTTCTTCCTCTCCGTGGACGCGGACCTGATGAGTGCCGCCAGGGCCTCAGGCACGGCAATCCGGGCGTGGACGGTTGATGACCCGGTTCAGATCGCCGCGCTCGGCGAATTGGGCGTCGACGCAGTCGTCACCAACGACGTGCCGGTGGCCCGTCGGGCGCTCGGGCGGACCCACCTGTCGGGCGCCGCACCGCCGCTCGACGCTGGGTGACCGGCCCGGGCCCTCCGGTTGGCCACGGGCGGACTAGTCGTAGAGAATCGCTGCATGAACGTCGCAGTCTGTGTGAAACAAATCCCCGACACAGCTGACCCTCCCGCGCTCGATCCGCGGGATCACACTCTCGTCCGCGAGGGGAAGCTGATCATGGACGACTCGGACAGCTATGGCGTGGAGATGGGCCTTCAACTCGTCGAAGCCGGTGGGGGTGGCGAGGTCTCGCTCGTGTCGATGGCCCCGAACGGCGAGACGACTGGGCTGCGCAATGCTCTGGCGATTGGAGCAGCGAGGGCCATCTTGGTGTCCGACCCAGTGCTCTCCGGATCGGACGCACTCGGGACCGCGAAGGTCCTTGCCGCGGCCATGCGCCGGCTGGAACCGGACTTGGTGCTCGCAGGCACTGAGTCCACGGACGGCTACACCGGCACGACGCCTGTCCAGGTCGCGGAGTTGCTGGGCTGGCCGTCAGTCAGCTTCGCGAAGCACATCGAGATCTCCGATGGCCTTCTGCGGGTCCAACGTCAAACCGAAGCCGGCTACGACGAGGTCACGTGCCCGCTTCCGGCCGTCGTGACGGTCACGGCTGGCGTTGTCGAGCCGCGATACCCCTCGTTCAAAGGGATCATGGCTGCGAAGTCCAAACCCGTCGAGGAAGTGACGGTGGCAGAGCTCGGGCTGGACCCGTCAGAAGTCGGCTCTGCCGGCGCCCGCCAGCAGGTGATCTCGGTCGAAGCTGTCGAAGCACGGAAGGCCGGCGAAATCGTCGTCGACCAAGGTGACGCCCATGAACGCGTGATCAGCTTCCTCCAGCAGCTCAAGATCCTGTAGGGGGATGACGTAGGTGGACAAGATCTGGGTTCTCGCCGAGCAGCACGACGGAGTGCCGGTCGGCGTCGTGCTCGAGTTGCTGACGGCCGCCCGCGGCTTCGGCAATGTCATCGAGGTCGTCACCTGGGGTCCGAGCTCTGTGAGCGCGGTCACCGCTCTCGGTCAGTACGGAGCGGCGAAGGTGTACGACGTCGGCGACATCGGCGAGTCGCTGCCCGGGCCCAAGGTCGCAGCCGCCATGGCAGCCCGGATCTCAGGCGGAGACGGCCCTGACGCGATCCTGATCGGCGCGACCCACGACGGCCGTGACATCGCGGCGCGGCTGTCCGTGCGTCTCGATCTGCCGGTGCTCACCAACGTCGTGGGCTTCGACGCCTCGGAAGGGGGGCTGACCACCGAGCACACGATCTTTGGCGGCTCGATGGTGCTGCGAGCCGTGTTCACCGGCGGCGCCCCAGGCATCTTCGTGATCCGGACGAAATCGTTCGCGGCCGAGCCGGTCGAAGCAGCTGAGCCGCCGTCACCTGAGGTCGTCGCGATCGACGTTCCCGAGACGGGAGCGAGTGATGCGGCAAGAGTCGTCGCCCGCCACGAGGAGGAGCGCAGCGGCCCGAAGCTTGACGAAGCCGCCGTAGTCGTGTCCGGGGGCCGCGGCCTCGGCTCACCCGACAACTACGCCCTCATCACCGAGCTTGCGCAGTTGTTGAACGGCGCTCCGGGCGCATCACGCGCCATCGTCGACGCGGGCTGGGTGCCATACGCCTTCCAGGTGGGTCAGACCGGCAAGACGGTGAAGCCGATGGTGTACATCGCCTGCGGGATCTCCGGAGCGACCCAACACATGGTGGGCATGAAGGCCGCGAAGAACATCATCGCGATCAACAAGGACCAAGAAGCTCCCATCTTCGCCATCGCAGACCTCGGTGTCGTCGGTGACGTCACCAAGGTGATCCCCAGGCTTATAGAGGCGATCAAGGTTCGTCGCTAGCCCCTGTCAACGCCGATTTGCATCCCGGCGCCCTCACCTGTGTGCTGCTGTGCGCGCCCGGCCGACCTAGATGCTCACAGATGTCAGAAACAGGCCGCCCCGCTCCGCCCGTCTCCAGGTCAGTTCCGCCCGGTTCCGCCCCGCCCCGGCCAATGGTGCCCAACCCGGTTCCGCCCCGCCCAGTGCGACGTCGGGCGCGAAAGCCACCCGGTCATCAGGACTCAAAAGGGGGGCTGACGCCCTCCACCCATTGAGGTCAAAGGATATGTATCGTCAGGCGGCCGAGGGTATACGCGTCCCGCGTTGCCAGAGCGCGCATGAAGGACTCACCGGTTGCTCTTCCCGACTACTGACTTCGCAATCTTCTTCGGGATCGTCTTCCTTGGCAACTGGCTGCTCGCGCCCTTCCCCAAGCGCTGGCGCGTCTTCATCCTCGTCGCGAGCTACGTGTTCTACGGATGGTGGGACTGGCGCTTCGTGTTCCTCTTGGCGGCCTCCACGATCTGCACGATCGCCGGGGGTCGCCTGGTCCACCGGGCCCGTAGCGCATCGGCCCGGAAAGCCTGGCTGATCGTGACCGTCGCCGCCGAGCTGGGATTGCTCGGTTGGTTCAAGTACTCAGGGTGGTTCAGCGTCAACGTCGACAACGTGCTCCACCATCTCGGGATGGGGAACCCCGTCCCGTTGATCCAAGTCACGCTTCCGGTCGGGATCTCGTTCTTCACATTCATGGGGCTGTCGTACGTGATCGACATCTACCGGGGGAGCCTCGAGCCCTCACCTTGGTTGGACGTGGCGGTTTTCGTTGCGTTCTTCCCACACCTCGTCGCAGGGCCGATCGTGCGCGGCTCAGGGCTGCTCCCCCAGATCCGCAGGGCGCACCGACGCGACCCGCGTCGGATTGCCCTGCCGAAGGCCGCGTACCTCATATTTGGTGGCCTGTTCAAGAAGGTGGTGCTCTCCAGTTACGTCTCGTCCCAGATCGTGGACCCAGTATTCGCGAACCCTCACACGCACTCTTCGCTCGAGGTCCTGTTGGCGATCTACGGATACGCGGTGCAGATCTACTGCGACTTCAGCGGTTACACCGACATCGCCATCGGCTGCGCCCTCCTGCTCGGCTTCCGCTTCCCGGAGAACTTCAACGCCCCCTACACCGCCCGGTCTTTGCAGGACTTCTGGCGACGGTGGCACATCACCTTGTCATCGTGGCTGCGCGACTACCTGTACATCCCCCTCGGTGGCAGCCACGGATCGCGGCGCGCGATGTATCGCAACATCATGATCACGATGGTTCTCGGCGGATTGTGGCACGGCGCGGCCTGGACCTTCGTCGCCTGGGGTGCCCTCCACGGCATAGGACAGTGCTCGGGCCACTACCGTCGTGCCAAACGGGTCGAAAGGGGGCTCTCGCCTCAACGAGACGGGCGTGGATGGGTCGCTTGGGAACGGTTTGCGACGTTCCAGCTTGTGTGCGTGGGATGGGTCTTCTTCCGCGCCACCTCGTTCGCGAACGCGTTCGCGATGTTCGGCCGGCTGTTCACCGGCTGGACCCAGCCATCCCCGCTCGTGAATTTCGCAGTGTTGCTCGTGATCGCGGTCGGCATTGGGTCCCAATACGTGCCGCAGGCTTTCCCCCTGCGCGCGCAAGAGGTGTTCTCACGCCTTAGCGTGTTCGCTCAGGGAGCGGTGCTGGCTGCCGTGCTCCTGGTAATCACGACCCTCGGCCCGCCGGGTGTCGCGCCGTTCATCTACTTCCGCTTTTGAGGCTGAGAGGATGTTGTCGAAGGTGGCACGAGCTTCTTGACGATCTTCGGAAAGGCGTCCGGACAGGCCGGCAGTGAGCCCGGCCGCAAACGCGACCGGCGGCGGGCCGACGGCAGGTCGCGCTCGAGCGCGACCAGGTCGAAGATCGCCTCGAAGAGACGATCGGGCACCTCGGCACGGGCTCGCTCGGCCCAGCCGACCTCACGCACGACCTCTGCCCGAACCCGCAGCCCGAGAGAGCAAGCTCGCGGAGAGGCCGAGGGCGCGCCGACTGACCAAAGGCGAAGGGCGTCGGCGGGCCGCATACTCGGCGTCGGACTGCTCTGTTTCCTGCTCTGGCTCTTGTTCGACGCGAACCAGCTGTACCACTCTGCAGAGGCGGGCCAGATCGGCGTCCGCCGCACCTTCGCCGTATCTATCCTCCGACCGATTGCCGCGATCTCGAACGCGTTGCGGATCTCCGGACCGGTGAATGCCGCCGACGCGGCATTGGGGAGATGCGGGATCGGAGGGGTCCCGGTGTGCACCAGCGGTCCCACCCTTCCGCTTGTGACCGTGCCTCCGCAGCGACCGCAGGGTTACCTCGGCCTCGGTGCCGCGCCGCATCTCGGGTCCGGACTTCGTTACATCCCGCCGCCGTCGCCACCCCCTCCACCCGGGCCTCCACAACTCGTGTCCCCGACGGCTTCCCACCCGCTGACGCTGCTCTCCATCGGTGACTCCATCGGTGAGGACCTCGGCTTCGGTCTCGGAGACGTGTTCTCGACCGATCCGGCCGTGCGCGTCATTCAAAAAGGTCTCGAGGACACGGGCTTGGCGCGGAGCGACTATTACAACTGGCCGGCGACTCTCGAAGCTGACCTGAGGCAGTACCACCCGGGGATCGTGGTCGTCATGATGGGTGCAAATGACATGCAGTCGTTTTCGATCGGGAACGGTCGCTACCTGCCGTTCTCCATGACTGCGAGGGCATGGTGGCAGGCCTACTCGGCCCGAGTCGCGCTCGTCATGGAAGAGGCAACTTCCGCAGGCGCCCATGTCATGTGGGTCGGGTTGCCACCGATGGGGTCCGGCTCAACGGTCCCGCGCGGCTTTCCGCAGCAGCTGAACAAGATCTTCCTCTCCCAGGCACGTTCCCACCCGGGTGTGGCGTACTTCCCGGCGGCGAAGGTTCTTTCTTCCAAGACCGGCGGCTTCACCGAGTACCTCTCGGTCAACGGATCGTGGGAACAGATCCGCTCCTCCGACGGGGTGCATCTGCTTCCCCCTGGTTACGACCTGCTCGCTCAGGCGCTCGTCCAGCCCATGCAGCTCGCCTGGCACGTAGACCTGCATGTCGGGTAGTGGGGTTCCAAAGCCCCGGCGCACGCCTACAGCTGCAGGTCATCAGGTCAGTGCCGCTCACGTGCTTCGGGGTCCTCGGCGCGCCTGTGGGACTTCTCAGTTCGAGGCCGAGCGCTCCAGTAGCTCGACGAGCGGGCCTTGCAAGCCCGGAGCTGCGGCCACGACGGTCGGGGGATCAGCGGGCAGCCCTTCGAGCGAGATGACCGTGGCCCCGGCCTCCCGCGCGATGACCTCGCCCGCGGCAAGGTCCCACGGCTTGAGCTCCGCCTCGTAGTAGGCGTCGAGGCGTCCGCAAGCCACTGCGCACAGGTCGAGTGCGGCCGATCCGGCACGTCGGATGTCCCGCACGGCTGGAAGGATGATCGCAAGCATCCGTGCCTGAGCGGCCCGGTTTCGCGCGCTGTAGGAGAAACCGGTACCGACCAGCGCCTCGGCGAGGGGCCGGCCGGTCGGCTGGAGCCGTAGCGGGTCGCCGTCCAGCCACGCCCCCTCTCCCTGGGAGCCGGTGAACATCTCGCCGGTCAGCGGGTTGTGGACGACTCCTACGATGCTCCGCCCGCCCACTGAAGCCGCGATCGACACTGCGAACGCCGGGATGCCGTAGAGGTAGTTGATGGTGCCGTCGAGCGGGTCGATGACCCACGTGACTCCCGTGGATCCTTTCCGGGAGCTGCCCTCCTCGCCCTGCATGCCGTCGTCCGGCCGGGCTCGCAGCAAGGCGCCCACGATCAGCGCCTCACTGGCTCGGTCGACATCGGTGACGAGATCGGTCGGGCTCGACTTGGACGAGGCACCGGTGGCGAGCAGGAGCCCTCCCGCAACGCTCGCGAGCCGGGCTCGTAAGAGGTCGCCGGCCGCGTCGGCAACCTCCTGTGCCAGCTCGAGGAGATCCGACTGCGAATATCGGCTCGGGTTCGCCGCGGTCATGGCGTACGAACCGGGCGGCGCGCGCCGGCGGGCACGGCCGAGCGGGTGCGGCCGAGCTGGGCCAATCGCGCCACGAGCACCTCGATCACGAGGTCGCCCGGCCAGTCCACCATTCCGCGGAGATCGAGGTCGGCATCGGCGATCAGGCTAACGGCCCGGGCGACGCGCTCCGCGCCGAGCCTTCGTCCCTGGGCGAGCACCTTGCGGGCAGGGTACGGTGACATGCCCAACAGCGAGGCCGCCGCGCCCGGATCGGTTACGCCGCTCCCGTCGAGACGCAACATCGCCCCATAGTGCTTGTGCAAGGTGGCGAGCAGCTGGAACGGGTGGCGGCCTCCAGGGCCGAGCAGCCGGCGGGCTACTTGGACCGCTTTCTCTCCGTCACCGCTGTCGAGCGCGTCGGTGAGGTCCCAGGGCGGTGCTCCGCCCTCCTCTCCGAGAAACGGCTCCAGTTCTGCCGGAGTCACCCTCCCGCCCTCGCCGTATGCCGCAGTGAGAACGTCCAAGAGCGCGTACAGACGCGACACGTCCTCGCCGAGATGCTCTTCGAGGAGGCGTCGGGCGGCCGCATCCAGGTGAACCGCCGCGGTCAGCAGCTGTTCGCTCAGCCACTGTGCCCGCGCCGCTTTGGACGAGCCCGGCGAGGTGTCGATCTCCCGGCCTTGTGCCTTGACCGCCTTGAGGAGGGCAGCCGGCAACGCCTTGCCGACCGTGGCCAGCACGAGGATGTTCGGCGCGAACGGCTCAGCGAGGCGCGAGGCGAGCTCGGCGGCCTGTGAAGAGCTGAGATGCTCTGCGTCGCGCAGGACGACGATCCTGCGGTCGGCCAGGAATGCAGGCGTGAACAGCGCGTCGAGCACCGGCCCGATCATGAGCTCCTCCTCGCCGTTAGGTGCTCGGTGCTCTTCGATGGCGACGGCGAGGCTCTCGTTGGTCATCGTCGGGTCTTCGTGGTCATCGGTCGCGCCCTCCGCCGAGGTGAGCTCGGCGAGCAACCGGTGGACGCCACGATCGACGAGGGCGGGATCACTGCCCTTGACGACAAAGACGGCGGCGGAGTCCCCGGGTTGAGCACCCGTCGCAGTCATCGCAGCATTCCCGAGCCGAGCGCCGCCTCGTTGGCCTGCTCCGGCCCAGCTCTGTCCACCCCGGCTCTGTCCACTGCGGCCTCCTCCGGCCCGATCCCGTGTTGGGGCGCCGACTCGAGAATCGCGGCCAAGAGGTCGCGCACCGTACAGATGCCGACGACGTCGTGGACCCTTATGAGCCGGCAACCGCCGGCGATCCCAGCTGCTGCCGCGGCCAGTGACGTGTTGCGGCGCTCGCCGACGCCGAGCTCCGGCAAGACCCCCAGAAAAGTCTTGTCCGACGACGACAGCAGCAGTGGGTAGCCGAGCGAGGCGAGCCGGGCGGAGCTCTGCAAGAGCAGAAGTGACTGGTCCGCCGTCTTGCCGAGGTCGAGGCCCGCGTCGAGGATTATGTGATCGGCTGGGATCCCGCTCAGAAGAGCGCGCTCGGCGCGCATGAGCAGGAAGCGCTCGACTTCGGCGACGACGTCGTCGTAATGCGGCGCGGGGTCCGGCACTCGTGGTGAGAGGCGGACATGGGTGGCCACGACGCTGGCTCCAGCTGCGGCAGCGACCAAAAGGTACTCGGGGTCGGCGAACCCGCTCATGTCGTTGCCGACGACTGCTCCGGCTTCGAACGCGGCTCTGGCGACCGACGCCCGCCAGGTGTCGGCTGACAACGGCACGTCGAACCGGTCGCGCAGTGATGCGATCACAGGAACGACCCGGTCGAGCTCCTCCTCCTCGGTCACCTGCGGACCGGGGCCGGCCCTGACCCCGCCCACGTCGAGCACGTCGGCGCCCTCTCGGACGAACTGTTCAGCACGCTCGAAGAAACGGTCCAGGTTGAAGTGCGAACCGTGGTCGTAGAACGAGGCCGTCGTGCAATCGAGGATGCCCATGACCAGTGCCCGGGTCGCAAGGTCGTAGCGATGCTGACCCAGGCTGAGGAACAAACGATGACGAGGCCACCAGACCGTGCTGTGTGTCAGCGGCACGCGTGGGCTCCCGAGCTCGTTGGATCAGAACAGCCGGGAGGCGAGGGCCCGTCGGTACTTTCCCCGCCTCGGGTCCGAGGGGTCCATCGTCTCGAGGAGGTCGACCAGCTCCTGGCGGGCCTCGTCGTCGGTCTTCACCAGGTCGAGCAGGGAGTCCAGGTGCTTTTCGAGCTCTGCTCCACGACCTTCGCTGGTTCCCACGGGCGACACGAACGTGCCCGCGACGGCCAGCCGGGCAAGCGCGGCGACCCGGCGGGCCTCACCGGTGTCGGGGATCTTGGCAAGCAGGCTGAGCGCATCCTCGGGCTCACCGCGTCCGATGAGGATCTCGGCCAGAGCGACGACGGCATCAGGTTGGTCGGGCTCGATTTCGAGCGCCAGGCGAAGCGAGGCCTCATCGCCCGCGGCGATCAGCTTCTCGGCTTCACTCGCGGCAGGGAGGAGCAGGTTCACGAACGCGCCGACGGCAGCCTCGCCGAGCGCGCCGATGAACTGGTCGACGACCCGGCGGTCCTTGATGGCGAAGACGGCCGGGATCGATTGGACCTGAAAGCTCTGCGCGACCATCGGGTTCTCGTCGACATTGACCTTGACGAGCTCGACTGCGCCGCCGGTGGCTTCGACCAAGCGCTCGATGATCGGGCCGAGGGTCTTGCAGGGCTCGCACCAAGGTGCCCACAGGTCGACGATGACCGGGACCGTGTCTGAACGGACGAGGACATCGTCTTCGAACGAAGCATCTGTGACGTCGAGTGTCATCGGGCGAAACCCTACCGGCTCGTTCTTGCCCACCTGCCGTTATGAGCGCGTCCGCCTGCTGGACGCGACGGGAGTGCGAACCGCTCGAGTGCCTCTAGGTGCCTGGTGTCTTTCG